>DASUWX010000105.1:0-19727 GCA_036378185.1 Streptosporangiales bacterium
CATCGTGAACGAGGTCGCCGGCGTGTCCAAGGAGGACGTGCAGCTCGACAAGAGCTTCACCGAGGACCTCGACATCGACTCGCTGTCCATGGTCGAGGTCGTCGTCGCAGCCGAGGAGAAGTTCGGCGTGAAGATCCCCGACGACGACGTGAAGAACCTCCGCACGGTGCAGGACGCCGTCAACTACATCAAGCAGGCCAGCTGATAAATGACTGACAACGGGACCCGGGTCGTCGTCACCGGTTTCGGTGCGTTCTCCCCACTCGGTGCGGACGCCTCGACCACCTGGCAGGGAATGCTGGACGGGCGCTCCGGCATCGTCGTGCTCGACGGGGAGGAGTTCGCCGACCTGCCCGTCCGCATCGCGGGCCGCGCGGCCGTCGAGCCGACCGAGGTGCTCGAGCGGGTCCAGGCGCGCAAGCTCGACCGGTCGGCGCAGTTCGCGATGATCGCCGCGCGTGAGGCGTGGCAGTCGGCGGGCACACCGGACACCGAGCCCGAGCGGCGCGGCGTCGTGATGGCCACCGGCATCGGTGGCCTCACCACGCTGCTGTCGCAGTACGACAACCTGCGCGAGAAGGGGCCGCGGCGGGTCAGCCCGCTGACGGTGCCGATGCTGATGCCGAACGGGCCCGCGGGTGCGATCGGCATCGAGCTCGGCGCGCGTGCGGGCGTGCACGTGCCGGTGAGCGCGTGTGCGTCCGGCGCCGAGGCCGTCGCGAGCGGCTTCGAGATGATCAGGAACGGACGGGCCGACGTGGTGGTGGCGGGCGGCACGGAGGCCGTGATCCACCCGCTGCCGCTCGCGGCGTTCGCGAACATGATGGCGTTGTCGAAGCGCAACGACGAGCCGACGCGGGCGTCCCGCCCGTTCGACAAGGCCCGGGACGGGTTCGTGCTGAGCGAGGGCTCTGCGGCGCTGGTGCTCGAGTCGCTGGAGTCCGCGCAGCGTCGCGGGGCCACGGTGTACGCCGAGGTCCTCGGGCACGGCATGTCCAACGACGCGCACCACATCGCGCAGCCGCAGCCCGAGGGCCGCGGCATCCACGACGCACTGACCTCGGTGCTGTCCCGCACCGGCGTCGACCCGAAGGAAGTCAGGCACATCAACGCGCACGCCACGTCGACGCCGCTGGGCGACGACGCCGAGGCGCTCGCGATCCGTTCGGTGCTGGGCGACGACGCCGCGGACCGGCTGGTGGTCACGGCACCGAAGTCGCTTTTCGGGCACCTGCTCGGTGCCGCCGGCGCGATCGAGTCGATGGCCACGGTGCTGGCGCTCCACCACCGCACGGTGCCGCCGACGATCAACCTCGACGACCCGGACGACGACATCGCACTGGACATCGCCACCGAACCGCGAGAGCTGCCCGCCGGGCGCATCGTGGCGTTCAACAACGCGTTCGGCTTCGGCGGGGCGAACGTCGTCGTCGCGTTCGCGAGCTACGAGAACTAGCCCGGCGGGGATTCCGGGCGTGGCGGAGAACAATGGAGTGGAGTCGGGGATGACGGTCACCGAGGCCGCTGACCAGGTCGACACGCGGGACCCGAAGTACCGCCTGGCGCAGCTGTTCGACGCGGGCACGCTGGAGCTAGTCAGCGAGGAGGACGACAGCGGGTTCCTGCTCGGCCGCGGCCTGATGGGCGGCGCCAAGGCGGTCGCCTTCGCCAGTGACGCGCGCCTGCAGGGCGGTGCCATGGGTGCAGCCGGCGGCGAGCGCATCGTGCAGGCGTACGACATCGCGATGGCCGAGGGCATCCCAGTCATCGGGGTGTGGCACTCGGGCGGCGCGCGGATCCTCGAAGGCGTCGAGAGCCTGCACGCCGTCGGCCGGATGTTCCACGTGATGACGCTGGCGTCCGGCAAGGTCCCGCAGATCTCACTGGTGCTCGGCCCGGTCGCGGGCGGCGGAGCGTACGGTCCCGCGCTCACCGACATCGTCGTGCTGAGCGAGGCCGGCCGCATCTTCGTCACCGGCCCCAGCGTCGTGAAGAGCGTCACCGGCGAGGACGTCGACATGTTGCGGCTCGGCGGCCCCGAGCCGCACGGCCGGCGCAGCGGCGTCGTGCACATCGTCGCGGACGGCGACGAGGAGGCGTTCGAGCGCACCCGCGAGGTCGTCTCGCTGCTCGGTGCGCAGGGCGAGATGGGCGAGGTCGAGGACCGCGACGTCGGCAACCTGCTGCCGGACAACGTCAAGCGCGCCTACGACGTGCATCCGCTGATCGAGGGCATCCTCGACGGCCCCGGGCTCGAGCTGCACCCGAAGTGGGCGCCGAACATCGTCACGATCCTGGGCCGGGTCGGCGGGCGTACGGTCGGCGTCGTCGCGAACAACCCGCTGCGGCTCGGTGGCTGCCTCGACGCGACGAGCGCGGAGAAGGCGGCGCGGTTCGTCCGTACCTGTGACGCGTTCGGCGTGCCGCTGATCGTCCTCGTGGACGTTCCCGGCTACCTGCCCGGGGTCGGCCAGGAGTGGGACGGCATCGTGCGCCGTGGCGCCAAGCTGCTGCACGCGTTCTCGGAGTGCTCGGTGCCGCGCGTGACGCTGATGACGCGGAAGGCGATCGGCGGCGCGTACATCGCGATGAACTCGCGCGCGCTGGGCGCGACGAAGGTGCTCGCGTGGCCGTCGGCCGGCGTCGCGGTGATGGGCTCGATCGCTGCGGTGCGCCTGCTGCACAGGCGCCGGCTCGCGGAGGTGCCGGACGACCAGCTCGCCCAGGTCGAGCAGGAGCTGGCCGACGAGCACGAGCGGATCGTCGGCGGCCTGGATCGGGCGCAGGCACTCGGCGTCATCGACGAGGTGATCGACCCCGCGACGACGCGCTCGGCCATCGCGAAGGCGATCGCCGAGGCTCCCGCGCTGCGCGGGGACCACGGCAACATCCCGCTCTAGACGCCACCGGCGACCGCCTCAGCCGCCCGCGGACGCGCCCGCGGCGGCGGAGTCGCGGCGGCGTTGCATCATCGCGATCCAGGCGAGGAACGCCTGCAGCCAGACGGGCACGTCGTCGCTGAGGTCGACAGTGGACGACTGGGAGAACGCACGGCGGGTCACCTCGCCGACGGGTGCTCCCGCGCGCTCGATGGCCAGGCTGGACCGGAAGAACCTCCGGCGCAGGGTGTACGTGCCCATCGGCGTCTCGACGTTCCACCGGCCGCTGAAGAGCGTGTTGGTCGCCGTCGCGACCGGGTTGTCCTCGGGTTGCTCGGCGGTCAGCCGGCGCATGCCCCTGCGCCGGAACACCCAGGCGCCGTCCGGTGTGGACAGCGTGGCCCGCTCCCGCCATCTGGACAGGTCCAGCTCGCCCGCGGGCCGTCCGTTGTCGATGATCTCGCAGTGCGCGGAGAACGCCCTGACGTCGACCTGGAGCACCTGCTCCCCCGTTTCCCGCCGTCACATGGCGGCGTGCAGCCAGCGGACGGGTGCGCCCTCGCCGGCGTAGCGGAACGGCTCGAGCTCCTCGTCCCACGGCGTGCCAAGCAGCCGGTCGACCTCGCGCTGCAGCGTGGTGCGCCCGTCGCTCGCGGCCACGACGGCGGCGCGCAGCCGGTGCTCGGACACCAGGATGTCGCCCTCGACGCCGGTGACGCCGGCGAACATGCCGAGCGTCGGCGTCCACATGAACCTGGAGCCGTCGCAGTCCTCGCTGGGGTCCTCGGTGACCTCGTACCGGACGCGGTCCCAGCCGCGCATGGCCGAGGCGATGAGCGCGGCCGTGCCGGGACGACCCTCCCAGCACACCTCCGCACGCATCGTGCCCGGGGACGCCGACTGCGGTGTCCAGTCCAGGGACACGCGCACGCCGAGAACGCCCGACGCCGCCCACTCGACATGCGGGCACAGCGCGGGCGGCGAGGAGTGGACGTACAGGACGCCACGAGCCGTCACGGTTGCCTCCTTCTACCGGCGAGGTACGCCTTCCCCAGCGGCCACGCCAGAAGGACCGACAACCGTTCCGGGCCCATTGTGCCCCATGAATCACGCGGGCACCAAGCGGCGGCGCGGTCGTGCGCACGGGTGATCGCGTAATTCACGGCATTAATCTGGCACGCTTTCACACGCAAATACCCGCGACACGCCCAATTTCCGTGCAGCAGGCGCCATTCGACCGCGGTTTCGTCCGGCCCCTGACCTGGCGAGGTGATCTCCCAGCGCCCGGCCGCCTCGAGTCCCGGGCCGCCGGCATCGGTCTGCTGATCGTCGCGTTGGGCGGCTATGCGTACCGGGAATCCCGTGCCCGGCTGTGGCCGTCGGCGGCGTGCGTCCTCGGGTCGGCCGTCGTCGTGTCCTGGTACGTCCTTCGTCGACCTGCGGCCGGGACCCGGCCGTCCCGCCGTGACGGGCACGGCGAGCCTGCTCTGGACCGCGTGGCTCGCCGCCGTCTCGCGGCATTCGGGGTCGCGGCGGTGTCACGGTCGTCGTCGCGCTGGTCGTGGTGCCCGCACAGGTCAGGTACGCGAACACGGCCGCGGTCACGACGGATGCTCCGCTGCCGCGGATCCGTCCGCCGTCGCTGACCGGCAAGGTGGCGTGGCGAGGCGCCTACGAGACCTGGCACGGCAGGGGTTGCCGTCTCGTCGTCCTCGACCGCACGGGACGAGAGGACCGTGAGCTGAACCAGGCCGAGTCCCCCGGGGACGAATGCGCGCAGGCGTTGCTCGCGACCCGTGGCCTGCTCCTCGAGTCGCAGTACGACTTCACGACCTGGACGGCGCTGGACCGACGGTGGGGCGTCATCGGCGCGACACCCGGCACAGGACGACGAGCACGGCCGCGAACACGGGTAGCCACGACAGGCGGACCGCGAGCCAGCCGGCGTCCGGTGTGCCCAGCAGGCCCGGGGCGGCGAGCAGCCCGCCGCCGAGGAGCAGCACCAGCAGCAGCGCCGTCTGGTGCCACAGGAACACCGGCAGCGCGAACCGGTTCGCCACCCGTGCGACGGAGAGCCGGGCGAGCAACGGGCGGGCGAGCAGGAATGCGCCGAGCTGCGCACTGGCGAGGGCGACGGGGAACAGCGTCGGCGGGCTGAGGTTCGACGCGGCGGCGCCGGTGGCGCCGACAGCGGAGGCCGGGTAGCCGGCGGCCACGAGCAGGGCGGCCGCCACGAGCCCGCCGCCGAGCATCGCGGCGCCGACGGCGCGACGGGGCGTCCGGTCGTGCCACCGCAGCCCGACGGCGAACGGCACGACCCAGACGCACGGCACGGCGAACGCCCGCAACGTGGCTGCGAGCCAGGCTGGGCAGACCGCCGCGAACTGCTCGGGCCCGAACCGCACCAGGTCGTCGGCACCGACCAGGGCGAGCGGGACGAGCACGACGGCCGTGCCCATCCGGCGTATCGCGGCGAGCAGTGGCGGTGCCAGCGCGACCAGCCCGACGTACGCCGCGAGGAACCACAGCGGGCTCACGGCCAGCTCGCCGGCAGTCGCCAGCACGCCGCCGGACACGCCCGCGACCGCCAGCGCCGTGAGCACCGACGCCCAGAACGCGGCGAGCACGCCAACGGCGTACCCGAGCCGCTTCAGGCGGATGCCGAGCCAACGACCGTAGGGGACGCCGGCACGCCGCGCCGCGCGCCGGCTCGCGGCCGCGCCGAAGCCGCCCGCGAAGAAGAACAGGCCGAGCGTCTGCAGCATCCAGGTGACCGGCCAGAGGTACGGGACGTGGCGCAGCGGGCTGTCGACGTGCAGCCCGCCGGGCCCGGGCACCAGCGCGGTGACGAGCCAGTGCCCGAGCACCACACCGCACATGGCCAGGACGCGGACGGCGTCAACCGCGACGTCCCTGCGGGCTTCGTCGCGGACGGCTGCCGCGGGTGCCGGTGCGTGGACGGTCGCGGTCACCGGGCACCACCACCCGCCACCTGCACGGCGGCGTGGTCGCCGGCCGCGATGTAGGCGAAGCTGCGCAGGGTCTGGCTGCCGGAGGCGTAGTAGCCGCCGTGGCTGGGCACGCCGCCGGCCGGGAGGACGCGCGCGCCGAACGCCGGGTCGACCGGGTCGCGGCCGTGTCCGAGGTCGCCGAAGCGTACGTGCGGGACGAACCTGATCCAGTCGTTCGGGCTCCGCGCCGCCCACACGCGCACGCCCCTGCCGAACTGCGTGGCGTGTCGCAGCCGGACGCCGGGACTGCCGTAGAGGACGACGTCCGACACGTCCGCCGCGTGCGGCGTCAGACCGCACACGACCGAGCCGTAGCTGTGGCAGAACAGGCCGATCGGCGCAGTCGTCTCGGCCTGTACGGCGTCGAGGTAGGCGGACAGCCGTTTCGCCCCCTCGCGCGCCGGGCCGCCGCGGGCGACGTCGAGGTCGGGTCCCGACGGCGCCGGGTAGTCGGCCCACGCCACGATCGCCACGCGGGCGCGCGGACGCAGCCGGTGGATCTCGGCGTCCAGCGACCGCGCCATCCCGAGCACCTGGTCGGCGCGGCCGAGGTCTGCCCGGTCGATGCCCATGCCGGGGACGAGGACGGCCACGCGCTCGGCGGTGCGCAGGTCGCCGAGGACGACCACCGCGTGGTCGCGGTCGCGCGGCGGGACGTACGCGGTGTCGTGCCCCGCCCAGCCCGCCGTCGCGAGCACACCGGCCGCGACCGCACCGGTCAGCGTCCCCGCGAACGCGACCCGCAGCAGCCCCATGGTTCCTCCGTCCTCCCGGTCGTCCGACCGCGAGAAAGGTAGGAACGCGACGCCGCCGGCGGCGTCCCGCCGCAGGGGCAAGTACGAGGTACCCCCGCGGTACCACAGCACCGCGGCGGTATCACTTCACATGGCGCTGCTCGCCTTCACATGGCCCGTGTCGAGTCCACTTGGCCGCTCAGGTTACAAAGGCGGGCATTTCATGGCATTCGAACGGGAGCGGCCAGGTGAAGAGCCGAGCGGCCAAGTGAAGTGGACCGGCGAGGGCGTGGACCGGCGAGGGCGTGGACCGGCGTGGTGCGGAGAGCGCGGAGCGGAGCGGGCGATCAGGCGGTGCCGGCGTTGACGACGCCCGCCTCGTAGGCGAACACAACGGCCTGGGCACGGTCACGCAGGCCGAGCTTGGCGAAGATCCGGCCCACGTGCGTCTTCACGGTCTGCTCGGCGAGGACGAGGCGCTCGGCGATCTCGCCGTTGGACAGGCCGCGGGCGATCAGCTCCAGCACCTCAACCTCGCGTGCCGTGAGTGCGTTGAGCGATGCCGGCCTGGGGCGCGCCGGCGGGCGGCTGCGGGCGAACTGCTCGATCAGCCGGCGCGTCACCGAGGGCGCGAGCAGCGCGTCGCCGGACGCCACGACGCGGACGGCGGCGACGAGGTCGGCGGGCGGTGCGTCCTTGAGCAGGAACCCGCTCGCGCCCACGCGCAGCGCCTCGTACACGTAGTCGTCCACGTCGAAGGTGGTCAGCATCAGCACCCGCGGGCGGTGCTCGACGCCGCGCGGCGGGTCGAGCAGCTGACGTGCCGCCTCCAGGCCGTCCATCTCGGGCATCCGCACATCCATCAGCACCACGTCCGGGTGCAGCCGCCGCGACAGCTCGACGGCCTCGCGCCCGTTCGCCGCGTCGCCGACCACCTCGATGTCGTCCTGGGCCGAGAGCAGCGCCGCGAACCCCCCGCGCACCATGGCCTGGTCGTCGACGACGAGCACACCGATCACGAGGCGGCCTCCGAAGTGAGCATCGCAGCGGCCCCGGCCACCACCACGTCCGGCAACCTACCGAGCGAGGAGCGGAGCGGAGGAGACCGCCGGGGAACACCGATCACGCGGTGACCTCCCCCTTCTGCACGGTGAGCGGCAGGGTCGCCTCGACGAGGAACCCGCCGTCGGCGCGCGGTCCGGCGGTCAGCCGGCCGCCCACCACGGCCACCCGTTCCCGCATGCCCACGAGGCCGTGACCGGGGCCCGGCTGCTCGACGCGCGGCCCGCCGTCGGGCGGCGCGAAGTTCACCACCCGGACGACGAGCTCGTCGTCCCGGCTGAACACGTCGACGGTGGTCGTCGCGCCGGACGCGTGCCGCACCACGTTGCTGAGCGCCTCCTGCACGACGCGGTACGCCGTCAGCGCGATGGTGTCGGCGACCTCGTCCGGCGCCCCCCGCAGGTCGAGCGACACCGGCGTCCCGGCACGACGTGTCGACTGCACCAACGTGTCGATTCCGGCGAGGCCGGGCTGCGGCACGCGCTCGGTCTCGTCGTCGTCGCTGCGCAGCACCGCCAGCAGCCGCCGCATCTCGGCGAGCGACGCGCGGGCGGCGTCGCCGATCTGCTCGAACTCCTCGCGCGCGGCGTCGTTCAGCCCGTCGATGCGGTACGCCGCCGTCGACGACTGCACCGCGATGACGGACATGTGGTGCGCGACGATGTCGTGCAGTTCCCTGGCGATGCGCGTGCGGTCCTCGAGCAGTCGCCGTCTCGTGCGTTCCTCGGCGGTGAGCCGCTCCTCCTCCGCCAGCCGCTGCCGGGATGCGAGCTGCACCCGTACGACGTCACCCAGCAGCCACCACACGAACGAGAAGACGATGAACAGCGCCACGGTGGGCCACCGGGTCGGGAACTCCGGGTTCCGCGTGCCGAGCCAGACGGCGACCGCCGACATCACCGCGAGTGTGGGCAGCGACGTGTACCGGCGGTGCGCTCGGGCGACGGCGTACTGCACGATCCAGTACGCGAACAGCGCCGTCGGGATGAACGGCCAAGGCTGGGTGAGGTCGACCGGCGCGGGCCGGACCACGAGCGCGCCGACCGGCGTGGCCAGTGCCACGACGACCCACGCGACGAACGGCCGGTACCCGGCGAGCACCACGGGGATGCCGACGCGCAGCGCCGCGATCACCCAGGCGAACTGCGGGGCGGTGTAGTGGTCCCGCGCGAACGTCGCCTCGATCGCTGTGGCAGCGACCGCGAACGGCACCGAGCCCGGGCTGACCAGGCTGGCCAGGGTCACCAGCGAGACGAGCCGGCGTTCGCGCGGCGGGTTCCTCCGCGGGCCGAACAGCAGGACGAGGACCGTGTGCGCCCACCCGGTCCTGCTCGCCTCCTGCTCCGTCATCACGGTCAGCTTAGAGCGGGCACCCGTTCGCGGCGTCGTACCGAGGAGCCATGGAGCGCGGCGGCGTCGTACCCGGGTACGACGCCGTCTACCCTCGTCACCATGCCGGACGAACCCCGACCGACCGGCCGGCTCTCCTCACGGATGCCGGAGATCGGTGCCCTGGAGCTGCTGCTCACCGTCGCCCGGCTCGGCAGCCTCGGCCGTGCGGCGCGCGAGCACGGGATCAGCCAGCCGGCCGCGGGGTCGCGCATCCGGCACCTCGAGGGACTGCTCGGCCTGTCGCTCGTCGAACGGTCCTCGCTCGGCTCCCGGCTCACGTCGGAGGGCGCGGTCGTGGCCGACTGGGCGAAGCAGGTCGTGTCGGCGGCGCTCGCACTCGACGCCGGCGTCGCGGCGCTACGGGCCAGGCACGAGGGACGGTTGCGCCTCGCCGCGAGCCTGACCATCGCCGAGTACCTCATCCCGCACTGGCTGGCCGAGCTGAAGGGCCGCCGGCCGGAGGCGACCGTCGCACTCCGGGTCGCGAACTCGACCGAGGTCGCGCGCCTGGTGCTCGCGGACGAGGTCGAGCTGGGATTCATCGAGGGACCGGACCTGCCGCACGGGCTGCAGCACCGGCTCGTCGGGCGCGACCGGTTGCAGGTCGTCGTGGCGCCGGGTCATCGCTGGGCCAGACGGCGCCGGCCGATCGCCGCGAGCGAGCTGGCCGCGACGCCGCTCGTCCAGCGCGAGCCCGGTTCGGGTACCCGCGAGACGCTGGAGACGGTGCTCGCGCCGCACGGTGACCTTGCCTTCCCGCTCCTCGAGCTGTCGTCCACGACGGCGATCAAGGCGGCCGTGGAGGAGGGCATCGGCCCGGCCGTGCTCAGCTCGCTCGCGGTCGCGGACGACGTGGCCGAGGGCAGGCTCGTCGCGGTGCCGGTGGCCGACCTGGACCTGCACCGTATGCTCCGCGTCATCTGGCCCACCGGCCGCAAGCTCACCGGCGTGCTGCGCGACGTGGTCGCCGTGACCACCGCGTCGTCCCCTCCCAAATGAGAACGGGCGCCGGGGCGGACGTGATCGGCGGCCGTTCCCGCCCGGTGCGGCTCCGACCGGTCAGCTGACGTGCAGCGGCAGCGGCCGGCGCAGCAGGGCACGGCGTGGCGCGGGCAGGGCGGCGGCCATCCGCCGCAGCTCCGCGGCCGCGGCGCTGTCCGGGAAGTCGAGCACCACGGGGACACCGCGGTCGCCGGCCTCGCGCACCTCGGGCGCGAGCGGCAGGACGCCGAGTGAGGTCGTGCCCAGCTCCTCGGCGAGCGCGGCACCGCCGCCGGTGCCGAACACCGGACCGGACATGTTCTCGACGACGCCCGCGATCGGCATGCCCGAGTCCCGCGCGAGCCGGCCGACCCGGGACGCCACCGAGCTCGCCGCGCGTTGCGGCGTCGTCACCACGACCAGGGACGCGTCGGGCAACAGCTGCAGCACCGACAGGGTCACGTCCCCGGTGCCCGGCGGCAGGTCGACCAGGAGCACGTCGGGCTCGCCCCAGTAGACGTCCGCGCAGAACTGCTCCAGCGCCTTGTGCAACATCGGCCCGCGCCACACGACCGGCTGCTCGTCGGTCACGAAGAACCCGATCGACATCAGCGCGACGCCGTGTGCGGGCACCGGCAGCATCACGCCGTCGAACGCGATCGGCGCGCGGCGGACGCCGAACAGCAGCGGCATCGAGTAGCCCCACACGTCCGCGTCGAGCACGGCGACCCGCTGCCCCTGCGCGGCCAGCGCGACGGCGAGGTTGGCGGTCACCGTCGACTTCCCGACCCCGCCCTTGCCGCTCGCGACGGCGTACACCCGCGGCCCGCCGCCGAGCGGGCCGTTCAGCGGCGTGCGCGCCTCGCGCAGGCGCCGGCCGACGGCGGCACGCCGCCGCTCGTCCATGACGGTGAACGTCACGTCCACGCTGCGGACGCCGTCCACGCCGGTCGCCGCGGCCACCACCGACTCCCTCAGCGCGTCCGCGAGCGGACAGCCCTGCGTGGTCAGCGCGACCGACACCTGCGCGTGCCCGCGCCGGTCGACGCGGACGTCGTCGAGCATGCCGAGGTCGTCGAGCGGCCTGCCGATCTCCGGATCCGGTACTCCGCCGACGATCTCGCGCAACCGGTCCCGGTCAGCCCGCATCGGGATCCATTCGGAACGCCCGTCGCTTCGGCTTGACCGCCCGCATCATGAACTCCGGCCGGCGCTGTCCGCCCCGCCCCGGTCCCGGCCTGGTCAACGCGTGCCAATCCTGGTACGCCTGCCACGACCGCTTCGCGTCGACGTACACGTCGCCGTACTGGTCGCCCGGATGCGCCTGCTCCACCTTGACCTTCTGCAGCCAGCAGTGCATGCCCGACAGCGGGTCCGGCTGCACGCCGAAGGCGAGGTTCTGGTGCACGCCCGGGTCGCTCCACCAGATGCGCGACGAGTCCGGGTCGTCGGAGTCGAACGGCGCGACGCCCCCGCGGTAGCGCAGCAGCCAGCTGTCCTCGCCGTCCGGGTGCGTGATGTCGACCAGCCCGGACACCCACCTGCTGCCCTCGGTGCTGTGCAGCCGCCAGCGGCCCATGTGGTGCGACAGCGCACACACGCCCGGGCGGATCGCCTCGGTGACCCAGACCCGCCCGACGAAGTAGCCGATGGACGTGGAGAGCCGGACGAGGTCGTCGGTGCGCAGCCCGTTGCGCGCGGCGTCGCCGGAGTTCATCCAGAGCGGGTGGGAGTTCGAGATCTCGTTGAGGTACTTGGCGTTCCCGGAGCGGGTGTGGATGAGTGTCGGCAACCGGAACGTCGGCACGAGCACGAGCTCGCCGGCGTCCAGGTCGATCTCACTGCGCGCGACGTGCGAGCGGATGTAGCCCGGCGTCGCGTACTCCTCCCACCCGAAGTCCCGCATCGCCGTGGAATAGACCTCGAGCTTGCGTGACGGTGTCAGCCAGCCGAAGGTCGCGGTGCCGTCCTCGTGCCGGACGCCGACGGCGCCGGCCTCACCGATGAGCGGCGGCACCGACCCGTCGTCGGTCGGCTTGCGCAGCACGCCCTGGGCGTCGGGGACGGCGCCCTCGAGCTCGGCGGGAGTGAGCTGCCGCTCGTCCTGCCGGTACAGGTTCGTCGCGACCTCGACGACGCCGAACCTGCGCATGTACTCCAGCGGTGTCAGGCCCGCCTTCTCGGCCTTCTCCGGGAGCCCGGGCACCTGGTTCTCGAAGACCCACCGGTAGTACTCGTCGACGGTGACCTTCTCCCCCGGGCGGTACGGCGACTCGAAGTACTTCCTGATGCCCAGCGACCCGTCCGGGTCGATCCGCCAGGACAGCTCGATCCAGAACTCGTTCTCCTCCCAGACCTCGCCGGGATTGATGTCGCGGGTGTCGGCGAACGGGCGGCCGAGCTTCTCCATCGCGACCCGGCGGACGGGCTGCCGGAATCCCAGCCAGCGCGACGAGTGCGTCTCGTACGACTGGGTGTCGTGCCGCTCGGTGGAGTGCCCCATCGGCAGCACGTAGTCGGCGAACTCCGCGGTCTCCGACCAGTTCGGCGTGAGTGCGACGTGCACCCCGATCTTGTCCATGTCGGACAGCGTCTGCATCCACCGGAACCCGTCGGGGTAGGTCCAGACCGGGTTGAACACCCGGCTGAAGTACACGTCGACGCGTCCCCTGCCCTCCTGCATGAAGTGCGGCATCAGGATGGACATCTCGTTGCAGGACAACGGGTAGTCGTCCGGCCAGATCATCTCGTTCCAGCGCTCGTGCGCCTCGGGCATCATCGGGCCGTGCGGGATGAACTTGTTCCAGCCGTTCGGGCTCGTGCCGCCCTCGGTGCCGATCGAGCCGGTGAGCGCGAGCACGAACCACAGTGCCCGCGCGACCTGCCAGCCGCCGAGGTTGCCGGCCGCGGCCGAGCGCCAGATGTGAGTGGCGAGCCGGTGGTCACACTCACCGACCAGCTCTGCCAGCTCGGCGATCCGCTCGACCGGTACCTGCGCCTCCTCGGCCGCGAACTCGAAGGTGAACTGGGCATAGTCGCCCTCGAGCCGCTCGAGGAACGCCTCGAACGTGCGCTCGGCGTCGGGGTGCCGTTCCTCGAGGTACGTCTGCCAGTTCAGCCACCGGCGCAGGAACGGCTCGTCGATCTTCCTGGTACGCAACAGGTACGACGCGACGGACAGCAGGATCGCCGCCTCGCTGCCCGGCCACGGCGCGAGCCACAGGTCGGCATGGCTCGCGGTGTTCGACATGCGCGGGTCGATGACCACGAGCTTCGCGCCGGAGCCCTTGCCCTCCATGATGCGCTGGGCGTGCGGGTTGAAGTAGTGCCCCGTCTCGAGATGGCTCGACAGCAGCAGGATGACCTTGGCCTTCGCGTGGTCGGGTGACGGCCGGTCGTAGCCACCCCACAGGGTCATGCCGAAGCGCGCACCGGACGAGCACACGTTGGTGTGGGTGTTGTGCCCGTCCACGCCCCACGCGGCGAGGAACCGTTCCGCGAACCCGTCCTCGCCGGGACGCCCGACATGGTACATGACCTCGTCGTGCCGGCCCTCGATGATCGCCGCCCTGATCCGCAGCGCAATGTCGTCGAGCGCGTCGTCCCAGCTGACCCGCTCCCACTCGCCGCCGCCCCTGGCACCCTTGCGCCGCAACGGGTACAGGATCCGCTCCGGGTCGTTGACCTGGTTGATGGTCGCGGGACCCTTGGCGCAGTTGCGTCCCCGTGAGCCCGGGTGCGCGGGGTTGCCCTCGACCTTCTTCACCGAGAGGTCGTCCTTGTCGACGTACGCCAGCAGCCCGCACGCCGACTCGCAGTTGAAGCAGGTCGTCGGAACGAGCATGTAGTGGTGCGGCACCTTGCGCGGGTGCGCCTTCGCGTCGTACTCGACGTGGTCGTCCCACGTCTCGACGGGCGGGAAGTTGTGCAGGTGCTCGTGCGAGCGCGCACCGGGCAGGAGTTCCGTCATGCGTACCCCTTCTACGACAGCGGGACGTCTTGGCCGGCGCGGACGAACACGCTCTCGTACGCCAGCAGCGCGAACTGGGCGACCAGGCCGCCGAGCAGCGGCACGACGAGCGCGCCCGACCAACCGGTGGCGCCGAGCACGACCGCGACCGCGGCGGCGCCGACGCCGATCCAGAACAGTCGCGCGTACCGGCCGTGCACCACCATGTGCGCGGCAGTGGCGGCGTTCACGGTCGGGTGCCGGCCGAAGTACTCGAGCAGCACCATCGCGATGTGTCCGAACGCCGCGACGGTGAACACTTGGACGAGCAGCGTGCGCGCTTCGGCGTCCAGCGCGAACCCGTTGGCCGCGACCACCAGCACGCCGCCCCCGGCCGCGAACGCCTGGACGAGCAGGTGCCAGAACAGCAGCGGGGACTGCCACAGGTCGCGCCCCTCGGCCTGCCCGAACAGGAACCCGGTGTAGCCCGCGGTCATCGCCGCCGCCAACAGGGTGGGCACCGCGAGACCCGTGCGTGCGGCGCTGATGCCGGATGCCGATACACCGGCGAGGCCGAGCAGCGTCAGCCCGAGCCATACGGCGAACAGCACGGCGGCCGCCGCGAGCACGACCGAACCCCAGAACAGCCAGGATCTCGGGTTCGGTCTGAGGAAGATGTAGATGAACCGTTCGGGTCGCTTGAGATCCCACACCAGCAGCGCGCCGGTGATCGCCACACCGGCGAGACCGACGATCGGCGCGACGACGTCGCCGAGCCCGCCGAGCCGGACGCCGAGCAGGTGCGCGATGACGGCCAGCATCATCGCTCCTGCGCCGACGGACTTCGTCCAGAGGTAGGTGGTGACCCGCCAGCCCCACGGCCGCGGATGCGCGGTGTTGAGCGTCGTGTGCGCGTCTCCCCGCTGCGGCTTGGGGAGGTCGGCGGCGACCTCGGCGCGGTGCGGGTCGGGAGTCGAGTAGATGTAGCCGTTGTCCGCGGGCGCGCCCGTGGGCTCGAGCACGGCACGGTCGGCGCCGAGGTAGAACACGTTCGGCCCGGTCTGCTGCTCGGGCGCGCGCACCATCGTGTGGTTCTCGTCCAGCAGCTTCGAGATCCCGCTCTGCGGGTCGTCGAGGTCGCCCACCCAGATCGAGTGCGTGGGACAGACGACGACGCACGCCGGCTCGAGACCGTTGTCGACCCGGTGCGCGCAGAAGTTGCACTTGGCGGCAGTGTGAGTGTTCTCGTCGATGTAGATGGCGTCGTAGGGGCACGCCTGCTGACAGCTCTTGCAGCCGATGCACGAGTCGCCGTCGAAGTCGACGATGCCGTCCTCGCGGGTGAACAGTGCGTGCGTCGGACAGATCTTCACGCACGGCGCGTCAGTGCAGTGGTTGCACCGCATCACGGCGAAGTCGCGCGTCGACGTCGGGAACGTGCCGCGGTCGACGTACTTCACCCAGGTGCGGAACTGCCCGACGGGCACCTCGTGCTCGGTCTTGCACGCGACGGTGCAGGCGTGGCAACCGATGCACGTCCGTTGGTCGATCGCGAACCCGTATCGCACAGATCCCTCCGCATCCGTCCTCTCGGCGAGACTAGAACAGATCGGGCGCACCGAACCCTTGCGCCAGGGTTAGGGACGCCAAAGCACGGCTTACCGGCGCCCGAGGCGGGACAGCCCGTGCGGACCAGGGTCAGGATCGTGAAAACCGTTGGAAAGCAAGCTGTTCCGAGGTCAGGGAATTGTCATGCGTCAAGGAGTTGGCAGGGTTTGATCTTGACGCAGGTGGGCTCAGCTGGCCGAGCTCGAGCCTGCCGTGCATGTACGTTTAGCCCCCGGCTAGCGGGGCTTTCACCGTACGGGTCTACTGCAACACCGCTGGTCAAGGTCACGGCGGTCCGAGCGTCCCGGTGTCCGGTGTACGTATCGGGTTCCTCCTACGGGCAGCTTGCTGCCACGCCAGCAAGTTCTGGTTGGCCAAGAAATCGATCGTTCTGTGCGGTTGAGGTCGCTACGTTGATGTCCTTGTCAGCCGTTCTGAGGAGCAGCACGATCACCCAATCAACACCCTTCGTCGAGGAGCCGGCTACCGATCCGGCGCTGCTGAGGACGCTGGCGGCCGCTGGTCTGCCGGCAACCGGGCGCTTTCTTCGAAAGGCTGGCTGGGTTAGCCGCGCGTGGATCGGTGACGAATACGTCGTACGACTGAACACCGACGAACGACACCGCGACGCGTATCGCCACGAGGCTGCCGTCGTCAACCTGCTCGCCGGCAGCGAGGTCCCACACGCCAGGATCCTCGCCCACGGCGACGGGCCGGACGGGCCGTGGTACGTCTCCGAACGCCTGCCCGGCCGAACCCTGTACGAGGCATGGCCGACGGCGGACTCGCACACGCGCCAAGCAATGATCGAAAGCCTCGGCGCAGCGTTGCGTGCCCTTCACCGGGTTCCTGTCCCAGCCGTCCTGCTGCCGCCCTGGCTGGCCGCCGCGCTCCACGGCAAGCCGTGGGCGGCGTTCCACCCACCCGTCGTGGGTGCGGCGCTTCAGCAGGTCGAGGCTGCCCGGCGACGGCCCGGTCATGACGCGCGCCTGCTCGCCGACGTTGCCGATTGGGTCCAGGAGCGGCTGGCGTTGTTCGTCGCCGACGAACACGTCCTTGTCCATGGTGATTTACATGGATCCAACCTGGTCGTCGACCAAGGACGCGTCACCGGTCTGATCGACTTCGCCGAGGCGTTGGCTCAGCCAGCCGACGTCGAGCTCGATACCATCCTGCGCTGGTGCGCGAAGGCGCGAGAGTTCCCACCCGCACCCGAGGAACAAGGGCTGGACGAGACCACACTCACTGAGGTTCCCGGCTGGCTGCACGGCGCGTATCCGGAGCTGTTCGAGCGCGAGCAGCTGCGCGAGCGGTTGAACTTCTACGACATGCACGGGGAGCTCACGCTGTACGCGCACCACCCCCACCCGGACGAACGCGAAGCGGCGCAAGACCGCATCGCTCACCTCCTTTCCGGCCATAACCATCTCGACGGACTCATCTGGTAGATCGTCGTCTTCCCACGTACACGCGACATCATGACCTGCACCCGAATCTGGCCGCCTGAGCTGAATATCGACGGTGCCCGGTGAGGGATCCCCTAACGGGACGACCGGACCGGGTGGCTACTGGCTCTCCTGGCCGGCGAGATACGCCTGTCGCGGCGTCCAGTCGTCGAGGGCTTGGTGCGGTCGCAACGTGTTGTAGGTGTGGCGAAAGCAGTTGATCTCGACGGTCAGCGCGTTGCCGTCACCGATCACCGCCCAGTACAGGTGCTCGTACTTCAGCGTGCCGGAGAACCGCTCGACCACGCCGTTCGTCTGTGGGCTCCTCAGCCGCGTGCGGACATGGCGGAGCAGCGGGTCGTCGTCGGTGAACGCCTCCGCGAACACGGTTCCGCGGAAGCACGGCCCGTTGTCGGTGACCGCCGCGACCGGTGCGGGCGCTTCGCCGATGACGAAGTCGTCGGCGTCGATGACGTCCATCCAGCTCCGATCGGCGCGGAGATCATCGAGGTCGATGACGCGTTCGGACTCGACCACCGCACGGCGCAGGCAGGCGAGCGCGTCCTGACGCGGCTGGTTGGGGTGACGGCGGCGGCCAGACAGTACTTGCTCGCGTAGTCGATAATGGCGCAGATCCGCCAGATCCCGCCGCGGGCGGTCTCGAACTCACTGAAGTCCATCTGCCAGACCCGGTTCCGCTCGGTCGGCGGGTCGCGGAACACCCGCTTGCGAAACCGTGACCAGGATCTGCGGTCGGCGCGGAACCCGGACGGCGGCAGCAGGCCCCGGCGGCGTAACGCCCGCTCGACCGTCGACGTCGACACCTGGTGCCCGTCGGCGCGCATCATCGCGGCGATCTTGCGGTGTCCCCAGGCGGGCCAGTCCGCGGCGTAGTTCGCCGCGGCCGCCTCGACTGCGTCCACCTTGGGCGCGGCCCAGGGACCCTTCGACGGGTCGCCAGCGCCGTGACGCGCGAGTCGCCGCCAGTAGGTCCGCTCCGGGATCCCGGCCAGTGCAGCGAACCTCGACACCGACACGTGATGTGTCGCTCTTAGGGCCCTCGAGGTCGGCGGAGGGACCGCGTCGATGTACTCCGAGCCCTTCTGTCAGATCCGCAGCTGCACCGTCGCTTCCGCCAGGGCGAGCTTGAGCTCCTTGCACTCGGTGCGGAGCCGCCGCTCGGTCTGCGACTGGCCGCCGTCCGGGCCGGGCAGAGACCGGTCCATGCCCGCCTTGCCCGCGTCGCCGAACCGGTCCCGCCAGTTCCCCACCGTCGCCGAGGAAACACCGTGCCAGCGAGCGGCCTCTGCCAGCGACAACTCGCCCTTCAACACCGCCAAGACGACCTGGATCTGCTCGTCCACCCGCACCTGCCGCGACGGCTTCTGCCATCTGCTCACCCAGACACCCTTCGTGACCGGTCAGCCTCGGACCCTGCCACAAGGTCTGACGCACTCCAGCATGCTATAATCGAACATACGTTCGAGTATGAGGGAGCGGCTCCGGTGACCACCACCCACGACACACCCACCCCCACCGCGGAGTCGGTGTGGGACGCGGTCGTCGGGGTGCAGCAGACGCTGCGGTGGCTCACCTCGCTGGATCTCGCGTTCCTGCCCGACGAGGACGTGGACGCGCTCGTCGTTGAGGTCGAGGAAGCAGCGCGGACGATGCCCGCGGTACAGCAGTCGCTGGTAGCACAGGTGATCGATCGCGGCGTCCACGAGGCGCACGGCTGCACGTCGCCCACGGCCTACCTGCAGGTCATGCTGCGGCTGCGTCGGTCGGAGGCCAACGCGCGGGTCGGTGCGGCCGAACGGCTCCAGCCGCGCACCGCGATGACCGGGGAGCGGTTGACGCCGACGTTCCCCGTCGTCGCTGAAGCGCTACGCGAGGGCGCCATCTCGATGGACCACGCCAGCGTGATCGCCACCTCGCTGGAGCACCTGCCCGCCGCAGTGTCCGACGTGGACAAGGCGCACGCCGAGCAGATGTTGGTGGAGCGGGCGCGTGAGGCCGATCCGTGTCTGGTCGGGCGGTACGCGTCCCGGATCGAGGCGCACCTCGACCCCGACGGCGTCCTCGCCACCGAACAGGAGCAACGCGAGTCCCAGGAGCTGTTCCTGCGCAAGGACCTGCACGGCATATGGCGGCTGTCCGGCCGGTTCGACGCGGAGAACGCCGCCACGATCCAGGCCGCGCTCTCCCTGTTGGCCAAGCCACAAGAGCAACCCGACGGCGCCCGCGACCCCCGGCCCGCCCCGCTACGCCGCGCCGAAGCACTCATGACGATCCTCCGTTGGTCCCTCGACCACGACGGGCAGCCCACTTCCGGTGGGGACCATCCGCACGTCGGCGTCACCGTCACCCTGGCCGAACTGGAGGCGAGGGCGCCGGGCCGGTTGACCACCGGCGAGCCGGTCTCCGCCGAGACGATCGAACGGATGCTCTGCGACGCGGTCACCTCGATCAGTGTCGTCTCCACCGTCGGGGCGATCCTCTACCACGGCCGCGACCTACGGGTCGCCACCGAAGCACAACGCAAGGCCCTGATCGCCCGGGACAAGGGCTGCACCCACCCCGGCTGCGACGCCCCACCCTGGTGGTGCGACGCCCACCACATCCTCGCCTGGAAAGACGGCGGCACCACCGACATCACCAACCTG
>DASUWX010000106.1:0-4629 GCA_036378185.1 Streptosporangiales bacterium
TGCCGGTCGACCACCTCGCTCTGCCCGCCCGGTCCGACCGCGACCACGCTCACATCTGCGTCGCAGCCGACGCGTCGGGCCGTCGAACCACCGATCGGGCCGACCCAGGAGAGCGTCCCGCCCGGCCCCGGGCCGCTCCCGGTCAACCCGTCGGCGTCGACGGTGACGATGAGGGGGGCGTGGCCGCCTCCGGACATCGGCGCGTCCGGCGACGCGAGGAACCGCCGGCAGATGTCGGTCAGAGCGTCCAACCGGCGCTGCGCCGCAGTGCGACCGTCCCCCGACGCCAGCGGCGACGCCGCGTCCAGCGCAGTCAGGATCACGGAGCCGGACACCTCGTCCGCGAGGAAGGTGCCGGCGACCATCCCGTCCAGGGTCGGCGCGGCCGAGAGCCCTCGCCGCTCGAGCCGGGCAAGCGCCGCACGGTCGGCGTCGTCTGGGTCCAGTGCATGCCGGAACATCCGCATGACCGAGGCGACTTCCCGCGGGTCGGACCGACGCGCGGCCTCCAGCGCCTCGGGCTCGATCAGCGCCGCAGCCACGGCGGGCGCCTCGGCGACGCCGTCGGCGATCACCCGCACGTGCGCCCCGTCGACCTCGCCGGCGCGAAATGCGGCAGCCGTCTGTGGCAGCACCTCCGAGCGCAGCACCCGCGCCGTGCGCACCGCAGCCGCCGCGCCCCGCGGTGACAGGCGGGTGTGTATCCGAGCCCAGGCCGCCGCGGAAAGGGCTCCGTCGTTCACGTGCGAGCCGCGTCGGTCCACCTCGCCCACGACTGATACCGAGACGTACTCCAGCTGCGCCCGCAACCTCCGCACGGTCGCCAACGCCGACGACAGCTCGTCGTGCGTGGCACGGCAAAGCCCGTCGTCCGTCGCCGAGACCAGGTCGTCCACGTGTGCGGCGAGGTCGTCGACCACCTGAACCAGGCTGCCGACGACGACGCTCGAACGCATGTTCGATTCTACCGCCGGGCGGGACACGACCCGTCGACTTGTGCACAGGCCCGCGGCCCGCGGAATGGGAGCCGGGGCCACCGTGGCGAGCGCCGACGAGCGGCAGGGCGCTAGCGGTCGCCGTTGGTCCGGCTGCGCTCGGACACCATCTGCGCGAACCGGCGCGCCTGCTCCTGGGCCAGCGCCCCTTCGGAACGCATCACGCCCATCGCCGCCAGCGACGAGCCGTCCGACACGTCGAGCATCATCCACGCGTCGTCGCGCGACAGCCGCACACCGACGACCTCGGCCCACTCCAGGCGCCGACGGGTCAGCACGTTCACCACGGTGGCACCGGCAGCGTCTGTCTCCACCCGCACCGACGCCAGCCGGTGCAGGAACCACACGCAGATCACCGCGAAGACCACCACCGCGATCCGTGAGCCCGGCCCCCACGGGTTCGTCCCTCCCGACGGCAGCAGGATCGCGATGCCCACGAGCACGACGAACAGCGCGGCCGCGCACGGGTAGACAACCATCAGCGCCCGCCGCGGCCGGAGCACCACGCGGTCGGAGCGGTCCGACTTCACCTGACTCACAGCCGGCACGCGTGGATGTCGGTGACGAGGATCCCGCGGGCGCCGAGATCCCAGAGCTCGTCCATGATCCGGTTGGTCTCCGCCCGCGGCACCATGGCCCGCACCGCGACCCATCCCCGGTCGTGCAGCGGCGACACGGTCGGCGACTCGATTCCCGGCGTCAGCCGCACCGCGTCGTCGACGAGCTCGGCCCGGATGTCGTAGTCCATGAGGACGAACCGGCGGGCGATGATCACGCCCTGCATCCGGCGCACCAGCTGGTCGACGGCCGGCGAGGACGCCGCGCCGGTCCGTCGGACGAGCACCGCCTCGGACTCCAGGATGGGCTCCCCCACGATCTCCAGCCCCGCCTGCCGCAGCGTGGTGCCGGTCGACACGACGTCGGCGATCACGTCGGCCACGCCGAGCCGGACCGCGGTCTCCACGGCTCCGTCGAGCCGCACGACCTCCGCGTCGACGCCCCGGTCGGCGAAGTACTTGGCGAGCAGACCGCCGTACGACGTGGCGACACGCTTGCCGGCGAAGTCCGCGACCGATGTGGCCGACCCCGGCCGCGCCGCGAAGCGGAACGTCGACGTGGCGAACCCCAGCGGCAGGATCTCCTCGGCGGCGGCTCCGCTGTCGAGCAGCAGGTCCCGCCCGGTGATGCCGACGTCGAGCTCGCCCGACCCGACGTACGTCGCGATGTCGCGCGGACGCAGGAAGAAGAACTCGGCGTCGTTGTCCGGGTCGTGCAGCAACAGCTCACGCGGGTCGGTCCGCTGCCGGTAGCCGGACTCGCGCAGCATCTCGGCGGCCGGCTCGGCCAGGGAGCCCTTGTTGGGCACGGCGACGCGCAGCACGGGTGATCGGACCTTCCGGTGGTGACGGTTCGCGGGTGCTAGAGGCGAGCGTAGACGTCCTCGAGCCGCAGGCCCCGCGCCAGCATGAGGACCTGCAGGTGGTACAGCAGCTGGGAGATCTCCTCGGCGGCGCGCTCTGCCGTCTCGTGCTCGGCGGCCATCCAGACCTCGGCGGCCTCCTCGACGACCTTCTTGCCGATGGTGTGCACGCCGGCGTCCAGCGCCGCCACCGTGCCGGAGCCGACCGGCCGGGTCCTCGCCTTCTCGCTGAGCTCGGCGAACAGCTCGTCGAACGTCTTCACGGCTCAGATCGTCGCAGAGGTCACGGGATCGTCGGCAGACCGTCCGCGCCGAGCGGCCAGCCCGGGTTGTGGGCGACCTCCCAGGCGTGCCCGTCCGGGTCGGCGAAGATCGCCGTGTAGCCACCCCACGGTGCGTTCTCCGGCGCCGCGAGCAGACCGGCCCCGGCGGCAAGTGCCTGCGCGACCACCTCGTCGACCTCCTCCGGCGACCCGACGTTGATGGCCAGGGACGTACGTCGTGGATGCCCGGCCGGTACCTCGTCGCCCAGGTCGCGGCTCAGGTCGCCGATCGGGTAGAGCGCGAGCAGCGCTCCGCCGGTCCGGAAGACCGCGAAGTCGTCCATGTCGACCGCGCTCTGCCAGCCGAGCGCCCGGTAGAAGGCGCGAGAGCGGCCCACGTCGGAGACGCCGAGGGTGACCAGCGAGATGCGTGCCGGAACCATGTCAGTCCACCTTCCGGAACCCCGAGCACATGATCCTCAACCAGACGATTCGCCCGTCGTCGACGGTGAGGTAGGCCTGCTGCTCGACGACGTGCTTGCCGTCCGGGCAGCGCACGGCGAACCGCCAGCCGATGCGCTCCCGGTCGACCACCCAGTCGCGGGCGACGGCGAGCACCTCCTCGACGACGTCCTGCTCCTCGAACCAGGAGAACAGGACGCGATCGACGAGGTCGACCGCGTTCGTCGACTCCCAGAACCGGCCGGGAGTCATGCCGCGGAAGTCGACGTCCGGTGCGAGCACCTCGAGGAGCAGGTCCCGGTCGCGGCGCGCCAAGCCCTGGACGAACCGCTCCGCGACCGTCAGCACGGTGGAACCAGGTCGCGCAGGGTGACGGCGGTGGCGACGGCCGCGAGCGCCGCGTCGCGGCCCTTGTCCTCCATCGATCCCTCCAGCCCGGCCCGGTCGAGGGCCTGCTGCTCGTCGTCGCAGGTGAGCACACCGAACCCCACAGGGACACCGGTGTCCACCGACACACGGGTCAGCCCGTCGGTCGCGGCCTGGCAGACGTACTCGAAGTGCGGTGTCCCGCCGCGGATCACCACACCCAGCGCGACGACGGCGTCGTGGTCGCGGGCGAGCCGCGCCGCGGCGACCGGCAGCTCGAACGAGCCCGGCACCCGCACGACGGTCGGCTCGGTCACCCCGCTGTCGGCCAGCCCGCGCAGCGCCCCAGCCAGCAGCCCGTCCATCACCTGCGTGTGCCACTGCGCCGCCACCACGGCCACACGGAGGCGAGAGCCGTCGACGGTGATGTCCGGCGAGCCGGCGCCGCTCATGTCGGTGTCCCTTCGTGGACGGCCTCGGTGGGCGGTCCGAGGTCGGGCAGTCCCGGCAGGTCGTGGCCCATCCGGTCCCGCTTGGTCCGCAGGTACGTCGCGTTCTCCGGGGTGAGGTGCACGGGCAGCGGGATGCGCTCGACGATCTCGAGGCCGTAGCCCTCCAGCCCGGCCCGCTTCGCCGGGTTGTTCGTGAGCAGCCGCATCGTGTGCACGCCCAGGTCGGCGAGGATCTGCGCGCCGATCCCGAAGTCGCGCGAGTCGGCCGGCAGGCCGAGGTCGAGGTTGGCGTCGACGGTGTCCCGCCCGCCCTCCTGCAGCCGGTACGCCGCCAGCTTGTGCAGCAGCCCGATCCCCCGGCCCTCGTGGCCGCGCATGTAGACGACCACCCCGCGCTCCGCCGCCGCGACCGCCTGCATCGCCGCATCCAGCTGCGGCCCGCAGTCGCAGCGCAGCGAGCCGAGCACGTCGCCGGTCAGGCACTCCGAGTGCACCCGCACCAGCACGTCGGCGCCGTCACCCACGTCTCCACGCACCAGGGCCATGTGCTCGGCGGAGTCGACGGTGCTGCGGTACCCGATCGCGCGGAACTCGCCGTGCCGGGTCGGCATCCAGGCCTCGGCCACTCGCTCGACGAGGATCTCGGTGCGTCGTCGGTACGCGATCAGGTC
>DASUWX010000107.1:0-16745 GCA_036378185.1 Streptosporangiales bacterium
CCGGCTCGTTCACCTCGGCCGCGGTCCCGCCGAGCTCCCCGGCGCCCTGCTGGTACCCCGACACGAACCAGTCCGGCGAGTCCGGGCTCGGGTACGACATGACCACGTCGGCCGGGTCGGCGGCGCGCATGACGAGGTCGAACTCGTACATCACCTCGTTGGTCGGGCCGACGCCGGAGGTGAGCGGCCCGCCCTGCGCCGTGGTCACCCGGAACAGCGTTCCCGGCACCTGCGACGTCGGGTCCGCGAGCTGCACCGTGGACAGGCCGAGCTGGGCCGCGAGTGTCGTGCCGCCGCGCCAGCCGACGTAGTGGCCGCCGCCGTTCACCCACGCGGACAGGGCCTGCGCACCCGCGGTCCCCATCCGCTGCGCCGTGCTCTGCGCGTCGTTGTCCGGCACGAGCAGGACGTCGAGCCTGCCGAGGCCGTCCGCCGTCACCTGCTCGGGCGTCAGCACGGTCACCGGCAGGTGCCAGTCGCGCTGCAGCCGCCACCGCGCCCAGCCCGCGCTCTCCGAGGGGCTGCGCCCCGGAGCGGTCGGATCCAGCAGGCCGATGCGCGGCACCTTCGCCAGGTGGGGCATCGCGGGCACCCGCTGCGTGTCCAGCAGCCGCACGTCGTGCGCGCCGATCCGCGTGCCGGTGTAGCCGCCGTTCAGGTTGCCGAGCAGCGGCATGCTCCAGCCGCTGACGTCGTAGAAGTACGGGAACGGCACATAGGTGTTCTCGTTGAGCATCGCCTGGATCCAGTGCTTCTGCCCCTGGGCCATCGGGATCCAGAGCGTGCCGGCCGGCAGCGTCGCGGCCTTCGTCGCGCGCCCGTACGCGGTGTAGTCAGGGACGCGCACCGGTCGCTTCAGCGCGTAGACGTCGACGTCGGCGAGCTGCAGCCGGCGCACGACGGTGGCGAGCTCGCGCGCCTTGCCCGGGTCGTAGCGCAGCAGGTAGCCGCACACCCGGATGTCGGGCACCGGCTGCTCGACGGTGTGGCCCGGGTTGTAGACCTGGTTCGGCTGCAGCGAGCAGGCCTCGCCCTCCTGCTTCGCCTCGACGTAGGCCCGATGCCAGCCCTCGAGGATGGACCCCCGGTTGCTCGCGCCGCTGAACAGCGCGGTGAGGCCGCTCAGCCGGTGCTTGGCGGTCTGGTCCGGGTACGACGCCCGCTGGCCGACCTCGAAGGTCATGCCGGCGGCGCCGAACTCCGTCGTCGGCACCGAGTCGCCGTAGCCCTGGTAGAAGAGGTCGTAGCCCGCCTGGTAGGTCTCGTACGACCAGCCCATCGCGTCGAACGACGCCGCGTTCGCCGTCCCGTAGACGTTGTCGATCCAGTCCACGGACTGGTCCGACGTCTCGTGGTAGATCGGGTCGGCGTTAGGAGGGAAGAAGTACCCGTTGCCGCCCATGCCGTGCTCGTCGACGTACAGCTGCGGCGGGTACGTCTCCAGCAGGTCGAGCTTGCCGCTCGTCTCGTCCTGGGTGCGCGCGAACCAGTCCCGGTTCATGTCGAACGCGTAGGCGTTGGTACGGGTGTTCGCGGCGCGGCCGTCCGGGTTCTGGCTCGGGATGATGCCGACCACGGCGTGGTCGAGGATCCGGTTCGCCACGCAGTCGTCGCGGTCGGCGAGCTCGTACGCGAGCTGGACGATGGCGTCGCCCGCCGCGGGCTCGTTGCCGTGCACGTTGCCGGTGAGCCACAGGATGACCGGCATGTGGGCGACTATCCGGGCGGCCTCGCCCTTGGACAGGTCGGGGTCGCGCAGCCGCTGCGCGTCCCTGCTCAACCTGGCCAGCGCGGGCCGGGTGAGGTTCCCGGGCCGCGAGATCAGGCCGTACTCGAGCGGGCGGCCGGTGGCCGTGTGGGCGAAGGTGCCGGTGACCAGGCGCGAGGACGAGCCGTCCAGCACGTGCAGGTACCGGTTCAGCTGCTCGTTCGTCGCCTCCTGGCTGCCGAGGTCGAAACCGAGCACCTGCTTCGGCGTCGGCACCCGGCCGCGGAAGTCCGGCGCCGTGCCCACCGGACTGCAGGTGGCGGTGTCGGCGCGGGCAGGGGTGGGACGGGCCGCCGCACCTCCCGCGGCGAGTGCGCCGCCGAGCGCGGCTGCGGTGGCGAGGGCGAGACTGCGGCGGAGGGCGGCGCGGGTCATGGCGGCTCCACGAGCGGGATGAGGGTAACGGGATCGTGTCCCAACCGGCACGATCCGGTCAACGACAGTGGCGCGCTGTAACCGGTGCCGGAGCCGTGGCCCTCATACGACGACGGGGTGGGCCTCGCGGACCTTCTCGACGATCCGGCCCACCGGGGTGAGCCGGCCCATCGCGACCGCGTCCTCGTAGGCGTCGCCAATGGCGCGGCGACAGGCCGCGACGCCGGCGTCGTGGTCGGCCTGCTCGACCGGCGGGCGCCGTGCGCCGGTGACGGTGCGCAGCTCGTCCGCGACGCCGAGCAGGCGGGCCGCGAGCTGTGGGTCCCGGTCCACCGCGACACCGGCCAGCTCCTCGCACACGCTCGCGGCGCGCCACCTGTCGCCGAGCCGGTAGTGGCCGTCCAGGCTCTCGGCGAGCAGCTCCCACGCCTCCTGCTGGCGCCCGCGCCTGCGGGCGAGCACGCCGAGCAGGTCGAGCGCCCATGCCACGCCCTCGCGGAAGCCGAGGTCGTAGGAGAGGGACAGGCTCTCGCGCAGCAGCTCCTCCGCCGTGTCCAGCGTTCCGGCGTACAGCCCCGCGGCGCCCAGGCTGATCAGGGCCCACGCCGTGCCTTCGCTGGCACCGTGGTCGCGGAAGACGCGGAGCGCCTCTCCGCACAACCGGTTCGCGCCCTCGAGGTCGCCGGTGAGCCAGGCGAGGAAGCCGAGGTAGTTGAGCGACTCGTGCACGTGGGCGCGGTCGCCGTCGCGCGCGGCGATGGCGAGGCTCTCCCTGTGCAGCCGGTCGGCCTTCGCGTACTCGCCGCGCTCCCGTGCGATGCTGCCGAGCCGCTGCAGCGCGTCGGCGACGCCCCGGTGGTCGGCGATCCTGCGGAACAGCGCGAGGGCGGACTCCAGGTTCTCGCCCGCGCTGGCGTAGTCGCACTCGAGGAACGCGAGGACGCCCGCGCCGAGCAGTGCCTCGGCCCGCTCGGCCGGCTGGCAGTCGGGCACGGTCGCCGTGAGCACGTCGGCCAGCCAGCCGCGCCCCTCGCGGTACCGGCCGCGCAGGTAGCAGTAGCGCCAGAGCGCACCGGCGAGGCGCAGCCGGACCCGCGGGTCCACGAGCTCGCTGCGCCGCAGCGCCACGCGGACGTTGCTCATCTCGGCGTCCATCCGGCTGAGCCAGCCCGCCTGTTCCGGGCCCTGCAGCCCCGTCTCGGCGCGTTCGGCGAGGCCGGCCATGTACGCCGCGTGCTGCGCGGCGGCTTCGGGCAGGTCGCCGCTCTCGTGCAGCAGCTCGTAGGCGTACATCCGGATGGTGGAGAGCAGGAAGTAGCGGTTGCGCTCGCCGAAGGCGCTGGGCCGCACGAGCGACTTGTCGACGAGCGACGAGACCAGCGCGAGCGCCGCCGCCTCGCCCTCGCCGGGCGTGCAGACCGCCTCGGCCGCCTCGAGCGACCAGGTACCCGCGAACACCGACAACCGCCGCAGCGCACGGCGTTCGCCGGGAGTCAGCAGGTCGTAGCTCCACCGCATCGTCGCGCGGAGCGTCCGCTGCCGCGACTCACTGGTCCGCATGGTCAGCACGTTCACGAGCGCGTCCAGGTCGTCGGCGATCTGCCGGACCGTCAGCACGTTCGCGCGCGCCGCGGCGAGCTCCAGCGCGAGCGGCAGGCCGTCCAGCTCGCGACAGACGCGGGCGATCGCGGCCATGTTGTCCGGCGACAGCTCGAGCGTCGGGTTCAGCGCGCGCACCCGCCGGACGAACAGCTCGACCGCCGGCGCGGACAGCAGCCCGTCGGCCGTTCCGTCGACCGCGGGGACCGGCAGCGGCGCGACCGAGTGCACCACCTCGCCGGGCAGCCGCAGCCGTTCCCTGCTGGTGGCGAGCACGGACAGGCCGGGCAGCACGCCGAGCAGCCGGTCCACCAGCCGGGCGCAGGCCGCGACCATGTGCTCGCAGTTGTCCAGCACCAGCAGCGGACGCCGCTCGCCGAGTTCGCCAGCGATGCTCTCCTCGACGCTCTGCCCGCCGACCTGCCGGACGCCGAACGCGTTGGCGACCGCCTCCGGCAACGCCGCGGCGTCGCTGAGGAACGCGAGCGGAGCGAACGCGACGCCGTCGGTGTACCGCTCGCCGAGTCGGCCTGCGACGGTCAGGGCGAGCTGCGTCTTGCCGACGCCGCCGGGGCCGGAGAGGGTCACCAGCCGGGCGTCGCCCGACCGGAGCAGCTCGGTGACGACGACGACGTCGGCCTCCCTGCCCACCAGCGGCCCGCGTGGCGCCGGCGGGCGGATCTGGTCGGTGCGCGCGACGGGTACCGAGCCGCTCGCGGCGTGCACGAGTTCCTCCCGGTGCCGCTCGCCGAGCCCGAGGGTGTCGGCCAGGACGCGCACGGTGAAGGCCCTCGGGTTGCGGCGCCGGCCGCGTTCGAGCGCGGCGACGGCGTCCACGGACAGGCCGGCGCGTTCGGCGAGGGCCTGTTGCGAGAGGCCGGCCGTCAGCCGGAACCGGCGCAGCAGCGCGCCGAAGTCGTTCGTCCCATCCCCGGCCACGGCATGTGACCCTTTCCTCGGCTAGCCGGAAGGTACGCCCTCGCTGCCCGCGTTGTCAGGGTTTTGTCCGGTATACGTGCGAGCGGTGTCGGTGGTATCACCGAGACATCCGCGTGATGCTGAGGGTGCTTCCCGAGACGGAGCTGGTGGGGAGCTCCGGCGGACGTCACCGGCGACCGGTTCGCCATGCCGGTCCGTGCGGCCGGGACGCATCGCTGGTCGTGGTTCACGGCGGGCGGCCTCATCGGGGTCCGCAGGCCGCCCGCCGTGAACCAGGCCGACCGGCTCCGTCTCACCTACACCGGCTCCTGGACGCCGACCGGCCGCCGCCGAGCGGAGGCGCGGACACGGACGCGGTGTGACGGTCCGTAGACTGCCCGGCGTGACCGATTCCCCGTCCCTCCCGCCGCAGTACGCACCGGCCGATGTCGAGGAGCCGCTGTACGAGCGGTGGTCCGCGGCCGGCCTGTTCACGGCCGACCCGGCGAGCGGCAGGCCGCCGTACACGATCGTGATCCCGCCGCCGAACGTCACCGGCTCGCTGCACCTCGGTCACGCGTTCCAGCACACGCTGATGGACGCGCTGACCCGGCGCCGGCGGATGCAGGGCTACGAGGCGCTGTGGCTGCCCGGCATGGACCACGCGGGCATCGCCACGCAGACGCTGGTCGAGCGGCAGATCGCCGAGGAGGGCAAGAGCCGGCACGACCTCGGCCGCGAGGCGTTCGTCGAGCGGGTGTGGGAGTGGAAGGAGCGCTACGGCGGCCAGATCCTCGGCCAGATGCGCCGGCTCGGCGACGGCGTCGACTGGTCGCGGGAGCGGTTCACGATGGACGCCGGGCTGTCCCGCGCCGTCCTCACCATCTTCAAGCGACTGTTCGAGGACGGCCTCGTCTACCGGGCCGAGCGGATCATCAACTGGTGCCCGCGCTGCCGTACCGCCCTGTCGGACATCGAGGTCGACCACCGCGACGTCGACGGCGAGCTCGTCTCGCTGCGGTACGGCGAGGCCGACGACTCGATCGTCGTCGCGACCACCCGCGCCGAGACGATGCTGGGCGACACGGCCGTCGCGGTGCACCCGGACGACGAGCGGTACGCGCACCTGGTCGGCCGCGAGGTCACGCTGCCGCTCACCGGGCGGAAGATCCCGGTCGTCGCCGACCCGCACGTCGACCCGTCATTCGGCTCCGGCGCGGTGAAGGTGACGCCCGCGCACGACCCGAACGATTTCGAGATCGGCCGCCGGCACGGCCTGCCGTCGCTCACCGTCCTGGACGAACGCGGCCAGGTGACCGCGCACGGCCCGTTCGAGGGCCTGGACCGGTTCGAGGCCCGCCCCGCCGTGGTGGCCGCGCTGCGCGAGCAGGGCCGGGTCGTCGACGAGAAGCGCCCGTACAGCCACGCCGTCGGGCACTGCTCGCGGTGCGACACCGTGGTCGAGCCGCGGCTGTCGCTGCAGTGGTTCGTCCGCGTCGCGCCGCTCGCCAAGGCCGCGGGCGACGCCGTCCGCGACGGCCGCGTGACGATCCACCCGAAGGAGCTGGAGTACCGGTACTTCGAGTGGGTCGACAACATGCACGACTGGTGCATCTCGCGGCAGCTGTGGTGGGGTCATCGCATCCCCGTCTGGTACGGGCCGGACGGCGAGGTCGTCTGCGTCGGCGCCGACGAGCAGCCGCCGTCGGGGGAGGGCTGGCGGCAGGACTCCGACGTCCTCGACACCTGGTTCTCGTCCGCGCTCTGGCCGTTCTCCACGCTGGGCTGGCCGGACGACACCGAGGACCTGCGCCGGTTCTACCCGACCGACGTCCTGCTCACCGGCTACGACATCCTCTTCTTCTGGGTCGCGCGGATGATGATGTTCGGCCTGTACGCGATGTCCGACCGCGGGCCCGAGGCCTCGGTGCCGTTCCGGACGATCGCGCTCACCGGACTCGTCCGCGACAAGCACGGCAAGAAGATGAGCAAGTCGCGCGGCAACACCGTCGACCCGCTCGACTGGATGGACGCCTACGGCTCGGACGCGCTGCGGTTCACCCTGGCCCGCGGTGCGAACCCGGGGCAGGACGTCCCCATCGGCGAGGAGTGGGTGCAGGGCTCGCGCAACTTCTGCAACAAGCTCTGGAACGCCACCCGCTTCGCGCTGCTGAACGGCGCGGACGCCGGCGCGCCGCTGCCGCCCGCCGAGCGGCGTACCGCGGCGGACCGCTGGATCCTCTCCCGGCTGCACGGCACGCTCGCGCAGGTCGACGCGCTGTACGAGGACTTCCAGTTCGCCAAGCTCGCGGACCTGCTCTACCACTTCACCTGGGACGAGTTCTGCGATTGGTACGTGGAGATCGCGAAGGCGCAGGTCGACCGCGGGGGAGAGGTGGCCGAAGGCACCCGCGCCGTCCTCGGCCACGTGCTCGACCGGCTGCTGCGCGCGTTGCACCCGGTCATCCCGTACGCCACCGAGGCCCTGTGGACGGCGCTCACCGGTCGCGAGACGGTGGTGACCGCGGCGTGGCCGACCGGCGACCCGTCGTTCGCGGACGACGCCGCCGAGCGCGAGACCAGGTCGCTGATCGACGTGGTCACGGAGATCCGCCGGTTCCGCGCGGAACAGCGGCTGCGCCCGGGCCAGCGGGTGCCGGCCCGGCTCGACCTCGGCGACCTGCCGCTGGCGGGCAGCGTCGACGTGCTGCGCTCGCTGGCGCGGCTGGACGAGCCCGGCGACGGGTTCGCGGCGACGGCGACGCTGCAGATGGCGTCCGCGACCGTCGAGCTCGACCTGCGCGGCACGATCGACGTCGCGAAGGAACGCGCCCGGCTGGCCCGTGACCTCGAGGCGGCGCACGCGTCCAAGGCGCAGGCGGAGAGGAAGCTCGCCAACGCGAGCTTCGTCGAGCGCGCGCCCGCCGACGTCGTGGCGAAGACCAGGGCCCGCGTCGCCGAGGCCGACTCCGACATCGCCCGGCTCACCGCCCGTCTCGACGCGCTGCCGACGTCATGACGCGGCCCGTAGTCGCTGGGGACCCCCACTGTGGCGCTGGCACCGACAGGGGTCCCCACAAGGTGCCAGGGCAACAATGGGGGTCCCCAGCGTGACCGAGTACCAGGACGTCGAGCGCGCGCTGCTCGCACGGTGGCCCGAGACGCGGATGGAGCCGAGCCTCGACCGCATCCGGCTGCTGATGGAGCTGATGGGCGACCCGCAGCGGTCGTTCACGTCCGTCCACATCACGGGCACGAACGGCAAGACCAGCACGGGCCGGATGATCGACTCGCTGCTGCGCGAGCTGGGCCTGCGTGTCGGGCGTTACTCGAGCCCGCACCTGCAGGACATGCGCGAGCGGATCGCGCTGCTCGGTGAGCTGATCGACGAGGAGACGTTCGTCCGCACCTACGAGGAGGTGCTGCCGTACGTCGGCATCGTAGAGGAGCGGCTCGGCCTGCCGATGAGCTTCTTCGAGGTGATCACCGGCATGGCCTACGCCGCGTTCGCCGACGCGCCGGTGGACGCCGCCGTCGTGGAGGTCGGCCTGGGCGGCGCGTGGGACGCGACGAACGTCATCGACGCCGCCGTCGCCGTGTTCACGCCGATCTCGCTCGACCACACACACCTGCTGGGCGACGACGTCACCGACATCGCGGCGGAGAAGTCCGGCATCATCAAGCCGGACAGCTTCGTCGTCATGGCCCAGCAGCCGGTGCCCGCCGCCGAGGTCGTGATGCGCCGTTGCGCCGAGGTCGGCGCGACGGTTGCGCGCGAGGGGCTGGAGTTCGGCGTGCTGAGCCAGGACGTCGCAGTGGGCGGCCAGCTGGTGTCGATCCGCGGGCTGGAGACGACGTATGAGGACGTGTTCATCCCGCTGCACGGCACGTACCAGGCGGGCAACGCCGCCGTCGCGATCGCGGCAGTCGAGGCGTTCGGCGCGAAGAAGGAGCTGGAGATCGACGCCGTCCGCGCGGCGTTCGCCGACGTCCGCTCACCCGGGCGGCTCGAGGTGGTGCGGCGCAGCCCGACCGTGCTCGTCGACTCCTCGCACAACCCGGCCGGCATGCGCGCGACGGTGGCCGCCCTCGACGAGTCGTTCAGCTTCCAGCGGCTGGTCGGCGTCGTCGGCGTGATGCGTGACAAGGACGTCGCCGGCGTGCTCGAGGCACTGGAGCCGGCGCTCGACCACGTGGTCGTGACCCGTAACAACTCCTCGCGGTCCATGCCGCCGGAAGAGCTCGGCGAGCTCGCGCGGGACGTCTTCGGGCCCGAACGGGTCACTGTCGTCGAGCGGCTCGACGACGCCCTCGACACCGCGATCTCGCTCGCCGAGGAGGGCGCCGACCTGGTCGCGTCCGGCCTCGGCGTGCTGGTGACCGGTTCGGTGGTGACTGCGGGCGACGCCCGCATCCTGCTCGGCGGCACGGTCTCGTGACACCGGCGGCGGGCACGCAGGCCGTCGACCAGGTTAACGTGTTGGACGGTGGCCGGACACGGTGCGGGAGCCGGGTGAAGTCATCGTTCGTCTTGTGGAGCACGGGTATTCGGTAGGTGTGAGGATGACTGGCGCGAGCACCGTACGCCGCCCGCTGATCGACGTGAACCGGGTGACGCGGCGGTTCTGCGCGACCATGCTGATCTTCGAGGCGATCGTCTTCGCGCTGTCCGCACCGGTGGCGGGCACGCTCACCTCGGTGCACATGGGCCGGGCCTGGGCCGTCGGCGGCGGCCTCGCGCTGTTCGCGGTGGTGCTGTGCGGGCTGCTGCGGCACAAGTGGGCGTACTACGCCGGCTCGGTGCTGCAGCTGGTCGTGATCGCGTGCGGCGTCGTGGTGCCGGCGATGTACGTCCTGGGCGTCGTGTTCGCCGGGCTGTGGGTCGGCGCACTCTGGTGCGGCCGCATCGCCCATCCCCACGAGCGCTGAACCGCCACTAGTCGTGCCTCTCGACGAGGGGCCGGACGGGAGGGCACATGGACCGGCAACGGGTGGTCATCGTGGGTGCCGGGTTCGCCGGTCTCCACGCCGCGCGTGGGCTGCATACGCTGGCCCGGAAGGGCGCCGTCGAGGTCGTCGTGGTCAACCCGACGGACTATTTCCTCTATCTGCCGCTGCTGCCCGAAGTCACCGGCGGCGTCCTCGACCCCCGGCGGGTGGCCGTGTCGCTGGGCACGGCGTGCCCGTCGCGGCTGCTGCTCGGCCGGGTCGACGGGGTCGACCTGGACGCACGGCGGGTGGAGCTGGCCGATCCCGAAGGCGAACGCCGGCAGGTGGACTACGACCGGCTGCTGCTCACGGTCGGCAGCACGAACAAGCTGTTGCCGATCCCTGGCGTGGCCGAACACGCGCACGGGTACCGCACCGTCGCGGAGGCGCTGTATCTGCGCGACCACCTGATCCGGCAGATCGAGCTGGCCGCGGTCGCCGCCGACCAGGCCGAACGCGACGCAAGGTGCACCTTCGTGGTGGTGGGCGCCGGTTACACCGGCACGGAGGTCGCCGCGCACGGGCAGCTGCTCACCCGCACGCTGGCCGAGCGGTTCCCGGCGCTGCGGCACCAGCCGATGCGGTGGCTGCTGCTCGACCTGGCGCCACGCGTGCTTCCCGAGCTCGACCCGCGTCTCTCGTCGGCCGCCGACCGCACGCTGAGCCGTCGGGGGGTGCAGATCCGCACGGGCACGTCGGTGGAGGAGGCGACGAGCGACGGCGTCCGCCTGTCCGACGGGGAGTTCGTGTCGACCCGGTCGCTCATCTGGTGCGTCGGGGTACGGCCCGACCCGCTGGTCGAGCAGCTCGGCCTGCCCACCCAGCGCGGCCGGCTGACCGTGGACGAGTACCTGAGCGTGCCGGGCCGTCCGGAGCTGTTCGCCTGCGGGGACGTCGCCGCCGTTCCCGACCTGACCCGGCCTGGCGAGCTCACCGGCATGACGGCTCAGCACGCCCAACGGCAGGGCCGGGTGGCCGCACACAACATCGCCGCGTCCCTCGGGTACGGAAAGCCGCGCGCGTACCGGCATCGGGACCTGGGATTCGTCGTCGACCTGGCCGGCGCCAAGGCCACCGCGAACCCGCTCGGCGTGCCGCTGTCGGGTGTGGTCGCGAAGGCGGTGACCCGCGGCTACCACCTGCTCTCCCTGCCGTCCAACCGGGCCAGGGTGGCGAGCGAGTGGGTGCTCGACGCCACCCTGGGCAGGCAGGCGGTGGAGTTCGGGCTCGTCCGGTCCGGCGCCGTCCCGCTCGACACGACGAGTGTGGGTCGGGACGAGGGAGCGCATACCGAGTCACACGGCGAGACGCAGTGACGTGTGCCGTGCAATGACGTCGAAGTCCCGGTCACGATGCAGGACCGGGACGTCGGTGCGCATCGCCACCGCGGCGATCAGGCAGTCGGACGTCGACCTGGGTGTCTCACCCGCTCGGCGGCAGGTCGTATAGAGCGTCGCCGCAGCCTGAACGTCATCCCAGGGTTCCTGCGGAAGTTGTAGGCACGACGCCAGCATCCGAGCCAATCTCTGTCGTTCGAAGTCATCGCGTGCCCCGACGAGAACCTCGAGTACGACCGCGTCGGTGGTCGCCGCCTCGTCGGCGTCGATCGCCCGGCGCACTGCCGCGTTCGCCGGGGACCCGGTCTTGCGCAGGAACTCGATCCAGGCGGACGAGTCGACGAGGACTACCACAGATCATCTCGCTCCCACTTCGGCCGCGAGCCTGCCTTGATCTCCTCCAGGTCACCGCCCCAGCCGGTGCCCTCCATTGCGAGCGCCTCCTCCTTGGTCATCGGCTCGACGCGGAGCCGCTTCAACGCGTACTCGACGGCCGCGCGCTTGGTGGGGAACCGGTAGTGGTGCATGACCCAGCCGATCAGCTCGTCGTCGATGTCGATGTTCGTCCTGCTCATACACCTATGATACACCAGTTTGTGTATGGAGGTGTACGACGACGGCGGTTAGGCTGGATGCTCGTCGCAGCACAATCCAGATCGTCCGGAGGGATTCCCCGTGCCCGTCGAGTCGCTGTTCCCCCGGCTCGAGCCGCTGCTGCCGTTGGTGCAGAAGCCGATCCAGTACGTCGGCGGTGAGCTCAACTCGGTCGTCCGCGACTGGGACGAGGCGGACGTGCGCTGGTGCCTCATGTACCCGGACGCCTACGAGGTCGGCCTGCCCAACCAGGGCGTGCAGATCCTCTACGAGGTGCTGAACGAGATGGACGGCGTGCTCGCCGAGCGCACCTACAGCGTCTGGCCGGACCTCGAGCGGCTGATGCGCGAGCACGGCGTCCCGCAGTTCACCGTCGACGCGCACCGCCCGGTCGGCGTGTTCGACCTGTTCGGCGTCTCGTTCGCGACGGAGCTCGGCTACACCAACCTGCTCACCGCGCTCGACCTCGCCGGCATCCCGCTGGCCGCCGCGGACCGCGACGAGAGCCACCCGGTCGTGATCGCGGGCGGGCACGCCGCGTTCAACCCGGAGCCGATCGCCGACTTCGTCGACGCCGCGGTGCTCGGCGACGGCGAGGAGATCGTCGGCGCGATCACCGAGGTCGTCAGGGAGTGGAAGCGCGAGGGCGGCCCGGGCGGCCGCGACGAGCTGCTGCGCCGGCTCGCGGTGAGCGGCGGCGTCTACGTGCCGCGCTTCTACGACGTCGACTACCTGCCGGACGGCCGGATCCGCCGGGTCGCGCCGACCCGGTCCGGCGTCCCGTTCCGGGTGCACAAGCACACCGTGATGGACCTCGACGAGTGGCCGTACCCGAAGGCGCCGCTCGTGCCGCTGGCCGAGACGGTGCACGAGCGGTACAGCGTGGAGATCTTCCGCGGCTGCACCCGGGGCTGCCGGTTCTGCCAGGCGGGCATGATCACCCGGCCGGTCCGCGAGCGGTCGATCACGACCGTGGGCGAGATGGTGCAGAAGGGGATCGACGCGAGCGGGTTCGAGGAGGTCGGCCTGCTGTCGCTGTCCAGCGCCGACCACTCCGAGATCGGCGACATCGCGAAGGGCCTCGCCGACCGGTACGACGGCAGCAACGTCTCGCTGTCGCTGCCGTCCACGCGCGTCGACGCGTTCAACGTGACGCTCGCCAACGAGCTGTCCCGCAACGGGCGGCGCTCCGGGCTGACGTTCGCGCCCGAGGGCGGCTCGGAGCGGATGCGCAAGGTCATCAACAAGATGGTCAGCGAGGACGACCTGATCCGCACCGTCGCCACGGCGTACTCGAACGGCTGGCGCCAGGTGAAGCTGTACTTCATGTGCGGCCTGCCGACCGAGACCGACGAGGACGTGCTCGCGATCGCCGACCTCGCCAAGCGGGTGATCGACACCGGCCGCCAGGCGGGAGGCCGCGGCGACATCAGGTGCACCGTGTCGATCGGCGCGTTCGTGCCGAAGCCGCACACGCCGTTCCAGTGGGCCGCGCAGGCCGACTGGGAGACCGTCGACGCGCGGCTGCAGAAGCTGCGCGACACCGTCCGCCGCGACCGCCGGTACGGCAAGGCGATCGGGTTCCGCTACCACGACGGCAAGCCGAGCATCGTCGAGGGACTGCTGTCCCGGGGCGACCGCCGCGTCGGTGCGGTGATCCGGAAGGTGTGGGAGGACGGCGGCCGGTTCGACGGCTGGAGCGAGCACTTCTCCTACGACCGCTGGGCGGGCGCGTGCGCCGAGGTGTTCGGCGCCGGGCCGGTGAGCCTGGACTGGTACACGACCAGGGAACGCGACTCGGTCGAGGTGCTGCCCTGGGACCACCTCGACTCCGGCCTCGACCGCGACTGGCTGTGGGAGGACTGGCAGGACTCCCTGGACGAGGTCGAGGTGGACGACTGCCGCTGGACCCCGTGCTACGACTGCGGCGTCTGCCCGAGCATGGACACCGAGATCCAGATCGGCCCGACCGGCAAGAAGCTGCTCCCGCTCACTCCGGTCTAGCGCCCCTGCGCCGGTGTCGGCTTCACCTGGCGCCGCGGCACTTCACCTGGCGCCGGGGATGCTTCACACGACGAACGGCGGCTTCACCCGAGGCGCACACCGTGTGAAGTACCCGTTGATCACGTTAACGTGATCAACGGGTACTCGACCCGGGTCCCTCAACCCGCTCGACCCCGGTCCGGCAACCAGGGCTGACGGCGACCGGGACGGCCCGGCCGGTGGTCAGACGAAGGCGGCCGGGCGGGTCGGGGCGTCGACGGGGAGGTGCCACAGCCGGGTGGCGACGCGCGCGGCCGCGGCAGCCTGGACGGTCAGGGTGCCGCCCCAGCCGAGCAGGGCGGCGACGTCGGCGAGCGGCGCGAGGTAGCGGTGGTACGTCCGGCCGTCGATGTCGGGACGCCGCGGCTCGAACCGGCAGATCCGCCCGACCAGGCCGACCTGCGCGTACGGCTCGCGTCCCGGGTGCTCGACCCGCTGGTGGCCGAGGTGGACGACGTCGGTCACCACGACCTGGTTCTCCTCCCACGCCTCCCGGCGCAGGGTGCTGAACAGGTCGCCGTCGCGCGGCTCGGGGACGCCGCCCGGCAGGCTCGTCGTCCGGTCGGCGTGCACCTGGATTAGGCAGCGGCCGGCCGGGTCGAGCAGCAGGCCGTGCACGCGGGCGACCGGGAGGTGGCCGGGCACCAGCGCGAGGCGCCAGGCGGAAACCACACCAGTAACATCAGCCACAACAGTCACAGCATGACCATATGCCGGCGCTCCGGAAACACCGGGCAGGCGCATCGGTGAGTCGTCCGGAGGGGGACACGAGATGGCGGTGGCATCGGGTCATGAACGCTACCGGCGGCGTCGGCTGGGCCGGGTCTGGTTCGTGGCCGCCTGCACCGGCACGATGGCCCTGCTCACCGGGACGACCCAGCTGTCGCTTCCCGAGAAGGTGCTCGGCTGCCTGTTCTGGAGCGGCACCTGCGTCGCGGCCGTCGTCACCGCGCTGCGGCTCGGCAACCCGCGTACGCAGGCGGCGAAGTGGGCTCCCCGCTGGTACGACGGGCCGTACCGCGGCGGCCGGGTGCGCGGCGTCGCGATCCCGGTGCAGGTGGCCGACCACGGCGTGCTGCCCTGGGCGATGCTCGCCCTGGGCCTCGTACTGCTCGCCGGCGCGGTGTACATCGGGGTCAGCGGCCACGGCGTCGACGGCGGCACCGGCGTCCGGGTCGTGGCGACCGTGCTGTGCGCCGTGTTCGGCCTGATCCTGGCGCTCGGCGGCCCGGCGATGCGCGTCGACAAGAGCCCGGACTCCTCCCTGGTCGTGCTCTCCGCGGACGCCGTCCACCTGCCGCGGCCCGGCCGCACGGCGCTGGTGCGCTGGGACGACCTCGCCCGGGCCGAGGGGAACCCGCGGGGCGGACCGATGGCCGGCGCGGCGGGCAACCGCCTCCCCGGCTACGTCCTCGACCTGGTCGGCGCGGGCGGCGAGCGGCTGGCCCGCCTCCCCGTCTCCGACCTGCCCGATCCGTCGGCGCTGCTCGACACGCTGAACGCCGCCCGCCAGGACCCCGGCGTCCGGCAGAGCCTGGAGACGCCCGCGGGCCTGCTCAGGTTCGGCGCTCGGGCCGGTCAGTAGGCTCGGACCAAATGGGGAAAGCTCAACCCGACCGCGAGGCCGACGTCCCGGTCCAGCGCCTGCGCATCCGGTACGCCAAGCGCGGGCGGCTCCGGTTCACCAGCCACCGCGACTTCCAGCGCGCGCTCGAGCGGGCGCTGCGCCGGGCCGGCGTGCCGATCGCCTTCTCCGGCGGGTTCAGCCCGCACCCGCGGGTCTCCTACGCCGGCGCCGCCCCGACCGGGTCGGCGAGTGAGGCGGAGTACCTCGAGATCGCGCTGGCCGAACGGACCGATCCCGAACGCGTCCGCGCCGACCTCGACGCCTCGCTGCCGGACGGCCTGGACGTGCTCGCCGTGGTCGAGGCCGCGCCTGGGACGGCGGCGTTGCCCGACCTGCTCACCGCGTCGGTCTGGGAGATCGCCCTGCCCGGCCTGACCGAGAGCGACGTCGCAGTGGCGGTGCGTGAGTTCCTGGCGGCCGAGCAGGTCGAAGTCGAACGGCTGACCAAGAAGGGGATGCGGCGGTTCGACGCGCGGGCCGCGGTCGTCGAATGTGAGGTATCCCGCGCTCCGGCGCGTTCCCTGGCGGAGCACCAGGGGGATTGTGCGATACTGCGCTTAGTGGTCAGGCACGGCACACCTGCCGTACGGCCTGACGACGTACTCGCCGGCCTTCGTGTCGTGGCCGATCTGCGGCCGCCGTCACCGCCCGCGGTGACCAGGCTGGGGCAAGGTCCGTTGGACGAGGGCACCGGCGAGGTGCTCGACCCGTTCGCCCCGGAGACGAGGGCAGCCCGCAGCAGTTGACTGCGAACGCCCCGGACGGGGTGCAGGTCGGGCAGGCAGGGAGCTTCATCCGGGCGGATGCCCGGATGAGAACAACACGACGGTTCCCGAACCGGCGCGGAAGACGCGACGAGGGGACCACTGGGAGACAACCGCATGCATGAGAACGATTCCACCGGCGACGAGAGCGCGGAGACCACGAACACCGCGGCGTCGCCGGAGCCCGGCGATACCACCGCCAGCGCTCCACCCGCCCGCAAGCGGGCCGCCAAGAAGGCCACGGCCAAGAAGACGGCCGCGAAGAAGACCACCAAGAAGGCCGCCGCGAAGAAGACCACGCGGAAGAAGGCCACGGCCCCTGAGCCCGACCTGTGGAGCGCCGCCGACACCGCCCCGGCCGAGGCCGCGTCCACGGACACCACGCCGGTCGGGCAACCAACGGCAGAGACAGCACCGGTGGAGACGGCACCGGCAGAGCAGGCGGCCGCCCAGCCGGCCGCCGTTGAGGCCGCACCGGAGCCGGTGGCGGCGACCGAGGCACCCGCGGCTCAGGTCGAGCCCGCTGCCGAGGCCGAGCCTGCCGCGTCCGAATCCGCCGCGTCCGCCGCTGAGCCGGCCGGTGAGGAGCCGAGCGCAGACGAGCCGCCGGCGCGCCGGGCCCGGCAGCGGCGGGGCAGCGCGAGCCGTCCCGCCGGGCCGCCCGAGCCGGTCGAGGACCCCCGCGCGGCGGTGTTCCTGCCGCCGCGGCCGGTGACCACGCCGCCGCCCGT
>DASUWX010000108.1:0-2477 GCA_036378185.1 Streptosporangiales bacterium
TTCTTCTCCCGCATCTCCCAGTAGTCCGACGACGGAGCCGGCAGCGCCGGGTCGCCGGACGGCCCGGCGGCGGCGTTCGCGGAACGCTCGACGATCGGCCACAGTCGCGCGAGCAGCGCCTCGGCGTGCGCGCGGTTCGGCGAGGTGGTGAACCACACCCAGGTCGCCCACGGCACCCATCCGGAGCTGTCCAGCTGGACCGGCCGGTCGTCGGGCACCCGCCCGGACCCGTCCACGAGATACCTCGCCTGCCAGACGCCGCGGTCGGGGCAGACGCGCAGCAGGAAGGACAGGATGCGCTCGGCCTCGGCGCCGTGGCCGGTGACGCTGAGCGCGGCGACGGCGAACGCGGCGTCACGCGGCCAGACGTAGCGCCACGGACCCTGCGGGGAGGCCATCATCGCGCCGTTGCTCGCCGTGGACAGCCTGAGGTCGAGCAGTGCGCGCTCCACCAGGTCGGCGTAGCCACCGTAGGCCAGCACCCGGCCGCTGCGCTCGAGCCACGCCCGCGACTCTTGGATGCCGGACGCCGTCGGCTCGGCGTACCGCCCGTGCACCGCCCGCGTGGTGGCGACGAAGTAACTGGTGCCCGGGACGAAGTGGCCGCGCGTCCGAGGCTGGATCGTGACGGCCCGGCCGTCCGTGCCCACGGCGATGCCCTCGGAGTACAGCGGCGGCTCGGTGCGCATGTGCACGACGACGAGCACGACAGTGGCGGCCAGGACGGCCGCCACGAGTTCTGCGAGGAGCTTCCACCGCCAGGTGAGTCGGACCAACCGGACCACCCCTCGCAGCCCTTGGACACGGCCCATGCCGTTTCGCGCACGATATCGGGTCACGACCGGTCTGTCACCGCAACGGGACAGCGGTCGCCCGGCGTGCGCGCTCGCTCACGCCTCCGGACTCTGGTAGACGTTCTCGCGGCTTCGGTGGACCGAGAGAAGGGGGGCCCGGTGAAGGGCTTTCGCGATTTCATCCTGCGCGGCAACGTGGTGGACATGGCCGTCGGCATCGTGATCGGTGCGGCGTTCACCGCCGTCGTCACGGCGCTGGTCAACTCGTTCATCAACCCGCTCATCAAGCTCTTCGCGGGCGGCGGCAAGGTCGCGGGCGCCTTCACCGTCAACGACGTCAAGTTCGACTGGGGCACCTTCGTCTCGACCGTCGTCTACTTCCTGCTCGTCGCCGCGGTCATCTACTTCCTCGTCGTGCTCCCCATCAACAAGCTGCGGGAGCGCCGCGACGCCCGGCTCCGGGCGAGTGAGCCGGAGGCCGCGGAGGAGCTCCCGGCCGACGTCCAGCTGCTCACCGAGATCCGCGACCTGTTGCGCCGCGACCCGACTCCGTAGGCCCTCACGCCGCCGGCGGGCCGCCGTTCGCCTGCTCCGCGCGTTCCTGGCGGTCGAGCATGCGGTCGTACGCGGCCGCCTCGCGCCGGTCCGCGCGAATCCACTGCACGAACAGCGCCGCGAGCACGAGGAGCACGGGGATCTCGCCGAACGCCCAGCCGATGCCACCGCCGAGGTGCTGGTCGGCCACCAGGTCGGTGCGCCACGGCCGGTCGAGCACGGCGTAGTAGGCGGCACCGATCACCTTCCCGTACGACATCAGTGCGACGGAGAAGAACGCGTGCATCGCCATCACGGCGAGCAGGAGCCCCATCCGCAGCGGGAACGCCAGCCGCCGGGTGCCGGGGTCGAGGCCGACCAGCACCCAGAAGAACAGCGCACCGGACAGCAGGAAGTGCGCCTGCATCAGGAAGTGCCCCCAGTGGTCCTCCATCAGCGCGTCGTAGACGGTGGTGAAGTACACCAGGTACAGGCCGGTGACGAAGATCGCGGCCGCGACCAGTGGATGGGTGAGCACCCGCACCACCCGGCTGTGCAGCAGGTCGACGAGCAACCGGCGGACGCCGCTGCCGTCGTCGCGGGCGGGCAGGGCGCGCAGCGCCAGCGTGACCGGCGCGCCGAGCACCAGCAGGATCGGCGCGACCATGTTCAGTGCCATGTGCTGCACCATGTGCACGCTGAACATGACGGGCGCGTACCGCCCGACGCCGCCGGAGGTCACGAACAGCACCACCGCGAGGCCGCCGTACCACGCGACGGAACGGCCGACCTGCCACGTGTCGCCGCGGCGTGCCAGCACCCGTGTCCCGGTGGCGTACAGCGCGGCGCAGACCACGAGGATGCCCAGCCAGGTCGCGTCGACGTGCGCGTCGAAGACCAGCCGCACCGGCGTGGGCGGTGGCGGCAGCGGGTACCCGAGCAGCGACTCGGCGGCCGACGTCGACCCATTCCCGGTGAGCGGCGTCGGCGTCCGGGACAGGCCGACCGCGAGCCCGATCGTCGCGGTCATCACCGCCACCTCGACCGCGGCCAGGCGGACGAACGGCCTCCGTGACCCGGCGTCCAGCCGGGGCAGCGTGCGTCTGCGGTGCAGCCAGCCGAACGAGCCGAGCAGCACGAGCGCGAACA
>DASUWX010000109.1:0-23545 GCA_036378185.1 Streptosporangiales bacterium
GGTGACGTACGCGGGCTCGGGCTGATGGTCGGATCGGAGTTCGTCGACGCGCAGGGCGCGCCCGACACCGCCGCGGCGGTGCGGGCCCAGCGTGCCGCGGGGGAGAACGGGCTGTTGCTGCTTACGTGCGGTGCACACGGAAACGTGGTACGCATGATCCCCGCACTTGTCGTCGATTCGGAGCAGATCGACACTGCAGTCGACATTTGGGGCAGGGCCGTGGCGAGCGCCGTGGACGGTGGCGCCGGCACGAGCGGCGGTTGAGCCGTCCGGAGAAACCGAGAACAATCCGAGGAGGACCCAGACATGGGGTCGCAAGCGGTAGTTCAGGGATCGTACGGAGACGACCTCTCACCAGAAGAACGGAAGTTGCTGCGCCGCGCGATAGGCGCGTCGGCGATCGGCAACGCCACCGAGTGGTACGACTACGGCGTCTACGGCTATCTGGCCATCACGATCGGCAAGGCGTTCTTCCCTGGCAGCGTCCAGGCCACCACGCTCGCATCGCTCGGCCTGTTCGCCGCCGGGTTCCTGATCCGCCCCTTCGGTGGGATCATCCTCGGCCCCATAGGCGACCGGATCGGCCGACAGAAGGTGCTCGCCTTCACCATCCTGGTGATGTCGGGCTGCACGTTCCTCATCGGCGTGCTGCCGACGTACCAGCAGATCGGCCTCGCCGCGCCCGCCCTGTTGCTGCTGCTGCGGCTGATCCAGGGCTTCTCCACCGGCGGTGAGTACGGCGGCGCCGCGACGTTCATGGCCGAGTACGCGCCGGACAAGCGACGCGGGTTCTTCGGCAGTTTCCTCGAGTTCGGCACGCTGTGGGGCTACATCGTCGGCGCCCTCGTGACGCTGCTGTTCACGTCGGTGTTCGCCGACTCGTCCTGGGGCTGGCGGATCCCGTTCCTGCTGGGCCTCCCGCTCGGCCTGATCGGCCTCTACCTGCGGTCCCGGCTCGAGGACACCCCGGTGTTCAGGGAGCTGGAGCAGCAGGGCGCCAAGGAGCATGACACCAAGAGCCAGGTCAGGGAGATCCTCGGTCACTGGCGGCCGATGCTGATCCTCGGCGGTCTGGTCATCATGCTGAACCTCACCGACTACACGCTGCTGACCTACATGCCGACGTACCTGCAGGGTCCGCTGAAGCTCACCGAGACCGCGGCACTGCTGCTGACCATCGGCATGTACGCGGTGATGCTCCTGGTCATCAACCAGTTCGGGAGGCTCTCGGACCGGATCGGCAGGAAGCCGATGTGGTACGCGTCCTCGATCGGGTTCATCGTGCTCGCGTTCCCCGCGTTCCTGCTGATCAACCGCAGCTGGGCGACGGCGATCCTCGGGCTCGTCGTGCTCGGCGTGCTGCTCGTGCTGCAGCTGAGCACGATCTCGGCGACGTTCCCCGCGTTGTTCCCCACCCAGGTGCGCTACGCGGGCTTCGCCATCACGTACAACATCTTCACCTCGGCGTTCGGCGGCACCGCGCCGGCCGTGAACGAGGCGGTCATCAAGGCGACCGGGTTCAACCTCTGGCCGGCCGTCTACATGATGATCGGCAGTGCCATCGGCCTCGTCGCGGTGTTCTTCATGCCGGAGACGGCGGGCGCCTCGTTGCGCGGCACCGAGCAACCGGACGTGGAGAAGGAGCGGCCCGTCTCGTCGGGCGGCCCGGAGCCCGCGACCAGCTGACGCGGCACCTGCTCTGAACCCGTGAGGGGCACCCTCACCGTGCTATGACGCGGTGAGGGTGCCCCTCACCGGTTCTCCGGCGCCGTCTCTGCCACGTCCACCGCCACCTGGTGTTCGCGCAGTGCCTGGACCGCGGCCGGGTCGCCGCCGTCGTCGGTGACGACGAGGTCGAAGTCGGTGATCGGCGCGAGCCGGTGCAGCGCGGTGCGGCCGAGCTTGCCGTGGTCGACGAGCAGGACACGGCGCCCGGACGCCTTCAGCATCGCCTGCTTCACCAGCACGATGTCCTGCTCCTGGTGGAACACGTCACCGCCGCAGACGGTGGAGACCGACGCGAACAGCAGGTCGGCGCGCAGCCGGCTCACGGCGTCCACGCACGGCAGGCCGAGGAACGAGTCGTGCGTCGAGTTGTACTCGCCGCCGAGACAGATGAGGCGGACGTCCGGCCGCCCGGCGAACACCCGAACGATCTCGAGGAAGTTCGTGACGACGGTGAGGGGCGCGACCCGGTCGAGCTGCTCGGCGACGGCGAGCGCACTGGTCGAGTCGTCGAACATCACGGCCATGCCGGGCTCGACGAGCTGCGCGGCGTGCCGCGCGATCGCGGCCTTCTCCGCGACCGCCACCGACCTGCGGAAGGTGACGTTGCTCTCGAAGACGCTCGACGGCTGCGCGGTGACGCCGCCACGGAACTTCCGGACGATGCCGACCCGTTCCAGCTCGTCCAGGTCGCGGTGGACGGTCATCAGGCTCACCTGGAACCGCTCCGCCAGCTCGCTCGCGGACGCCGAGCCCTCGGCCATCACCTGCGCGGCGATCTCACGCTGCCGGTCCGCCGGCCTCACCCGATCTCACCCACGCGCGTGAAGTTACCAGCCGACGTGTGGCGGACCGGCCGAAGCTCACCAGGTGACCACCAGGCGATCGCCAGGTGATCGCCGCCCCAGGGCTCCCGGCGATCACGTCAACGTGATCGCCGGGGACTTCACACGGTGCAGGACTCGTGTGAAGTCCCCGTTCGCCGTGTGAAGCGACCGCGTCCGGGGCCGAGCGGCCAGGCCGTGCGCCCGCCCGCTGTCACCGGCGGCGACTACGCTCGTCGAGGTGAGCGGCGTGAGTGAGGTGAGCGAGGCACGGGCCGACACCGTGTCGACGGCCGTCGGCCTGCTCCGCGCCGACCTCGGCACGACGCTGCGGCTGACCGAGCTCGCGGACGCGCTCGGCTACAGCCCGTACCACCTCACCCGGGTGTTCCGCACCGTCGTCGGCGTCCCGCCAGGGGAGTTCCGGACGGCGCTGCGGTTCGACCTCGCCAAGCGGCTGCTGCTGCTCGACGGGCTGTCGGTCACCGAGGCCTGCTACGCCGTCGGCTTCGACAGCCTCGGCACCTTCTCGGCGCGGTTCAGCCGGCTCGTCGGCGTCAGCCCGGCGGAGTTCCAACGGCTGCCCGAGCGGGTGCACGAGTCCACGCCCGACCACGTGATCGTCCGCAGCAGCGGCGACACCCGCGCGCTCGTCCACGGCACGGTGCACTCCGACTGCGACGGCCCCGTCTACGTCGGCCTGTTCCCCACCTCGATCGCGCACAGCCTCCCGGTGGCCGGCACATACCTGCCCCGGCCGGGCCGGTTCGAGCTGCCGGCCGTGCCGTTCGGCAGCTACCGGCTGCTGGCCGCCGGGTACCCGCCCACGGCGGACGCCATCGCGCGCCTGCTCCCCGACCGCCGCACCCGGGTGGGCAGGGCGGCCGAGTGGGTACGGGTCGTCACCGGCACCGAGCGCATCCGCGCCGACGTCCGGCTGCGCCCGCTCGACCCGAACCAGCCGCCGCTCCTCGTCGCCACGCCCGCCCTGTCACTTCCCCGTACCTGAGTGCCGCGCGCGGTCGTGCGCGGCGAGCCGGTACGCGTCCATCACGCTGAGGGCGTAGACGAAGATGCCGCCGGCGTACCGGCCGAGGAACGACCGGCTCGGGTCGGCCAGGTGCACGGTGATGATGCCGAGCAGCAGGATGTAGAACACGAACATCAGCCCGCGGAACGGCCGGCCGGTCACGACGTGCCCCACCCCCGGCAGTACGGCGGCGAGGCCGAGCACGAGCAACGGCGTGCGGACGAACTGCTCCCTGGCCCGGGACAGGACCGTCACCTGGGCACCTCCTGCAGCGAGCGGGCGGTGGCGGCCATCCGGGTCAGGACGGCGAGGACGTCGTCCGGCGTGAGCACCGGTGTGCCGAGGTCGATACGGCGGCCCACGCGGTACCTGCCCGGGTCGGCGGTACTCACCCGGCGCACGACACGGACGCCGCCCTGCGCCACCGCCACCTCCTTCGTCTCCGCCTCGCCGAGCAGCGCGCCGACCGGCCCGAGCGGTACGTCGGCGCCGCGGGCGTCCGGGCTCGCGGCACGCGCGTACGCCGGGCACCCGTCGGGCAACGGCAACTCGTGCGGGTACCCGCCGTTCGCCGAGTAGAACTCGTTGCCGGACGGACGCAGCAGCACGGAGACGGGCGCAGGCACCTCGAGGTCGGCCTGGCAGGTCAGGCACAGCCACAGCGTCGGCAGGGTGCGGAACGACAGCGAGTCGACGACCGGCCGGAGCAGCCAGCGGTAGCCGTGCCGGGTGCCGCGCAGAACCGGGAAGTCGACGTCGTCCTGGACGACCGTGACGTCGGTGAACAGTCCCCGGACGTCCCTGAACAGGCCGGCGCGCTCGGCCCGCAGCCGGCTCCTGCGCCGCAGGTGCAGCCACGCACCGCCGCAGGCCAGGCAGACGACCGCGACGAGGAACAGCAGCAAGCGCATCCTCAGTACCCCCGCGGCCTCGGTAGCGGGGCGGTGAACTGCGCGCCCTTGTCGACGTACTTGTACCGGCGCAGCACGAACCAGATCGATGCGAGCAGGTAGAACGCGAGGATCGACAGCAACGCGACGCCGTAGCCGAGGAACGTCGCGAAGAACACGGCGAGCACCAGGATCATCAGCATGACCGCGGGCATCGGGTGCAGCGGCAGTATGTACGCCCGGTGAATCGACCCCATCGGCCACAACCGCCTGAACCGCAGGAAGTTCGGGCCCATGAACGTGTACGTCAGCAGCCCGGACAGGATCGAGAACGTGATGATGGTCGACAGCAACGTGTCCTGGTGCAACAGGATCGGCAGGATCGCGAACGCGATCGCGATCGGCACGAGGAACACGATCGACCGGAAGGGCGTCCGGTACCTCGGGTGCACCGCGCCGAACCACTCCGGCAGGTAGCGGTCCCGGGCCATCGAGAACCAGGCGCGGGACGCGTCGTTGATGCACCCGTTGGCGGACGCCAGCGTCGCGAACAGCGTGCCGAACATCAACAGCAGCATCAGCGCGATGTTGCCGGTGACCCGTGCCGCGTCGAACAGCGGCGTGATGGAGGTGCCGAGGTACTGCCAGGGAAGCAGGCCCGCGCAGACGTACCAGGTGATCGTCGCCGCGATCACCAGCGTCGTGATGCCCGCCATGCTGCCGAGCGGGATGGCACGCGACGGCGACCGGCACTCCTCCGCGGCCTGTGCCGTGCCCTCGATGCCGAGGTAGTACCACATGCCGAACTGCAGCGCGGCGACCACGCCGATCCAGCCGTACGGCAGCCCGTTGCCGAGGTGCCCCGTCAGTCCCTGCAGGGACATCACCGCGGACGGGTTCCACCCGGCGATGCCGAGGAACAGCGCCAGGATCGTGAGCACCGCGAAACCGGTGATGAGGTAGTTCACCGACAGCGTCACGAACACGCCACGGTAGTTCAGCCAGGCCAGGCCGACGATCGCCAGCACCGCGAACGGGTACGCGCTGATCTGCGTCGTGCTGCCCAGGACGCTCGACATGGTCGTGAGCAGGTAGCCGAGCACGTTGGCGTTCGCCGCCTCGAGCATCGTGTACGCCATCGTCAGGTACAGCCCGACGTTGAACGCCATCAGTGGCCCGATGGTGTGCTTCGCCTGTGTGTACTGGCCGCCTGCGGCGGGCACGGCGGACGTGACCTCGGCGTCGATCATCACCAGCGACGTGTAGAGCAGGCCGACGATCCAGCACGCCACCAGGCCGCCGTACATGCCGCCCTTCTGCACCGAGAAGTTCCAGCCCATGAACTCGCCGACGAGGACGATCCCGACGCCGAGCCCCCAGATGTGGATCGGGGAAAGCACCTTGCGCAGCGCGAGCTGCTTCGCCCGCACGTCCACAGTGACGGGCGCGGTCTCCTTGGTGCTCATGCTCCCGCCTCCCCGGTTCTGGTTCGCCGTGGTTCGACCGGTACGGCGCGATCATTGGAACAGTGCATATGGTTCGCTCGCTGACGCTCGCTCATCGGCTCGGGTCCCCCTCGAGGTTGGGGGCGTCGCTGAGGTCCTCGACCGCGCTGCCGAGGTACTCCTCGTCGTACTCGCGGTCGACCCTGATCACGTCCACGATCATCCACAGCGCGATCGCGCCGGCGAGCACCCACGCGGCGATCTCCACCAGTCGAGCGACACTCATCCCTCACCCCTCGCCCCGAACTTCTGGTTGATGACCTCGCGGTACTCCTTGAACGACGTCCGGTAGACGAAGCCGAGGTACCCGGCGAGGAGCAGCGCCGTCACCAGCAACAGCCACGGATTGATCGGGTACTGGTGGTCGTTCGGCTTGTTCGCGGCGACCTGCTCGTCCGCCGCCTTCCGGTCGACCATCCCGTGAGCGGCCATCCGGTGGTACTGCCTGCGCTCGGCGCCGGTCAGCGGCAACTGGTCGATCGACTTGCCGCTCGTCGCACCGGTCGACGCGCTCGACGACGTCTTCTCGACGATCAGGGTCGTCGCGAACAGGGTGACGAACAGCAGCACGAGGATGACGAGCGCGTCCACGAACTGGCTGCGTCCCGACTGCCGCCTCCGCGGCGCGGCCGAGTCACTCATCGGTCACGCCCTCCTCGGCCGCCTGCCTCGCGAGGTCGAGGTTGCGCAGATCCTCGCGATAGATGATGACGCGCTCCGACCAGTAGCGCTTGATCAGCGCGCCCATCGACGCCGTGTTCAGCAGGGCGAGCGCGAGCATCGCGAGGATGAGCACCACGCGAAGCACGCCGCCGGGCGCTATGTGCGCGACTGTGATGCCCACGAAGAGCATCGCCAGCCACATCACGACCGTGAACGCCGCCGCTGTCGCGAGATCGCGCCGCAGCAGCGACGTGATCCGTGGGTCCGGAACGGACATGGCGTCTCCTTTCCGCCCCCGCTGACGAAGGTCGTGTTCAGAACAAGGTGAGGTACCTGTCGATCTCCCAGGCGCTGACCTGTGCGTGGTACTCGCGGAACTCGCGGCGCTTGACGTCGGCGTAGTAGTCGACGAAGTCGCCCGACCGCACCTCGCCCAGCGCCGACCTGAGCACCTTGTCGGCGGCGAGCTCGTCGACAGCGTCGACGAGGGTGGCGGGCAGGCGCTCGATCCCCCGCGCCGAAACGTCCTCCGGGCGCACGTCGAACAGGTTGTCGAGCACGGGGTCGCCGGGGTCGAGCCCGCGGTCGACGCCGTCCAGCCCGGCGGCGAGGAGGCCCGCGGTCGCGAGGTACGGGTTCGCCGAACCGTCGACGCCGCGGTGTTCCATCCGCCCGCCCTCGGGGATGCGCAGCATGACGGTCCGGTTGTTGCCGCCGTAGGCGTTGTACGCGGGTGCCCAGGTCGCACCCGAGCTCGGCGCGCCGACGCCGATCCGCTTGTAGGAGTTCACCGTCGGGCAGATCAGCCCGGCCATCGCGCGGCCGTGCTCGATGAGCCCGGCGAGGAACCGGTACGCAAGGTCGCTCAGGCCGAGCCCCCGCGGGTCGGCGTCGGTCTCGAACAGCGGTGTGTCGGATGCACCGTCCCAGAGGCTGAGGTGCGTGTGCAGGCCGTTGCCCGTGTGCCGGGTGAACGGTTTCGGCATGAACGTCGCCGCCATGCCGGCCTCGTGTGCGAGCACGTGCACCATGTAACGGAGGAAGATCGCCCGGTCGGCGGTCGTCAACGCGTCGGCGAACTTGAAGTTCTGCTCGAACTGGCCGTTCCCGTCCTCGTGGTCGTTGGCGTAGTTCGACCAGCCGAGCTCGTTCATGTACCGCGAGACCGTGGACAGGTGGTCCCACATCCGGGACAGCCCCTTGGCCTCGTAACACGGCTTGTCCGAACGGTCGAGCTCGTCCGCGACCACGATGCCGCCGTCCGGTGTGCGGCGCACGAGGATGTACTCGGCCTCGACACCGGTCTTGAGCACCCAGCCGCGTTCCTCGCGCAACCGGTCCAGCTGTCGGCGCAGGATGACGCGCGGCGCGTACGGCCACGGCTCGCCGTCGACGTGCGGGTCGCAGTGCAGGACGGCGACGTCCGGCTTCCACGGCAGCCGCGTGTACGACGTCGGGTCGGGGATCGCCATCAGGTCCGGATCGGCGGGGGTCTGGCCGATGTCACCCACCGCGAACCCGGCGAAGCCGGCACCGTCGGTCAGCAGCGTGTCGACCGAGGCGGCGGGAACCGCCTTGGCACAGGGCTTTCCGTGCAGGTCGACGAACATCGCGAGGAAGAACTCGATGCCGTCCTGCTCCGCCTGCTGCAGCATCCGGTCACGGTCGGTGGTGCGGCTCATCTTTCACCATCCGCCTTTCGGGTGTCCGGGGATCCAGTTCGTGCCGGCGAGTGGCACCTGCGCCATCGCGGCCGCTTCGAGCGTCAGCGCGACGAGGTCCTCCGGCTCGAGGTTGTGCACGCTCGACTTGCCGCAGGCACGGGCGAGCGTCGTCACCTCCATCGTCAACGCCTTCAGGTAGTTGGTCACGCGCTGCGCACCGAGCTCCGGGTCGAGCCGGGACTCCAGCGCAGGGTCCTGCGTCGCGATGCCGACCGGGCACAGGCCCGTGTGCATGCGGTCGCAGTGCCCCGGCGTCGCGCCGATCGCGAGGTAGTCGGCGGTCGCGTCGTGCTCCTCGCCGTCCTTGACGTAGGTCCTGCTGTTGCAGCCGAGCGCGACGAGCGGCGCCACACCGACCGACACCGCGGTCGCGCCGAGCGCGAGTGCCTTGGCGACGTCCGCCCCGGTGCGGATGCCGCCGGAGACGATCAGCTGGACCTCGTCCTCCATGCCGATCTCGCGCAGCGCCTCCGCGGCCTGCCGTACCGCGGGCAGCGTCGGGATGCCCGCGTGCTCGATGAAGACGTCCTGCGTCGCTCCCGTGCCGCCCTGCATGCCGTCCACGACGACCACGTCGGCGCCGGCCGCGACGGCGAGCTTGACGTCGTTGCCCACGCGAGTGGCGCCGACCTTCACGTAGATCGGCTTCTCCCACGCGGTCGCCTCGCGCAGCTCCTCCAGCTTGATGCGCAGGTCGTCCGGTCCCACCCAGTCCGGATGCCGGGACGCCGAACGCTGGTCGATACCGGCCGGCAGGGTGCGCATCGCCGCGACCCGTTCGCTCACCTTCTGCCCCAGCAGCATGCCGCCGCCGCCGGGCTTCGCGCCCTGGCCGATCACGACCTCGATCGCGTCGGCGGCGCGGACGTCCGCGGGGTTGAACCCGTAACGCGACGGAAGGCATTGGTACACGAGGGTTTTCGACGCCTTGCGCTCCTCCGGCGTCATGCCGCCGTCGCCTGTGGTCGTCGACGTTCCGACGGCGGACGCCGCCCTGCCCAGCGCCTCCTTCGCGTTCGCCGACAACGCGCCGAAGCTCATCCCGGCGATGGTGATCGGGATGGCGAGCTCCAGCGGCTTGCCGGCGTGCCGGGTGCCGAGCACCGTGGTCGTGTCGCAGCGTTCGCGGTAGCCCTCGAGCGGGTACCGTGACGCGGACGCGGTCAGGAACACCAGATCGTCGAAGCTCGGCACGGCGCGCTTCGCACCCCATCCGCGGATCTCGTAGCGGCCCTCCGCCGCCATCAACTGGATGTCGCGGATGACGTCGGGCGGGAAGGTGTGGCTGGTCCTGATCGCAGGCGACGCGCCGTCATTGGAAGTGCTCAATGAGATACGCCCCCGCCTCCCTCGCTCCCCTGCGGCAGGTGCCGCGGAGGCGTTCGTCTCTGGTCCCGGCACATTGCCGCGATCCCTACCTCCGGCTCGCTCATCGGCTCCTGCGCTCAATAGTGTTGCCCCTTCAGCGCGTCGAAGTTGTACAGCTCCTTCGCCGACGCCACCCGCTTGACGTTCTCGGGGTCCACGTGGTCGAAGCCGGCCGTCTTCACCAGGTCGCTGACCACGCGGACGTCGGCGTCGGTCAGCTCCTCGATACGCGCGTCCGAGCCGAGCGACCCGATCTGCCCGGCCACGTAGATGACCGTCTCGTACAGCGAGTCACCGAGGGCGTCCCCCGCATTGCCGCCGACGAGGATCGTCCCGGCCTGCGCCATGAACCCGCTCATGTGGCCGACGTCGCCGGCCACCACCACCGTGCCACCCTTGAGCGAGATGCCAGCGCGCGACGACGCGTCGCCCTCGATGACGAGCACGCCGCCGTGGCTGGACGCGCCGGCGCACTCGGATGCGTTGCCCCGCACGCGCACGGTGCCGCTCATCAGGTTCTCCGCGACCGACCAGCCGACGAACCCGTCGACGGTGACGTCCGGCCCGTCGCCGAGCCCGCCGATGAAATATCCGGCGTCGCCCTCGATGCGGATGTCGAGCCGGCGGGTGAGGCCGACCGCGAGGTTGTGCCGCCCCCACGGCTCCAGGATGCGCACGCGTGCACCGTGCGGCAGCGTCGCGAGCGTCGCGTTGATCTCCCGGGTCGAGAGCTCCCTGCAGTCGAGTACGACCGTGTCGATCGCCACCGGTGTCATCCGCACCCGCCCCGCCGCCATACGTGGATCTCCTCCGGCATCGGCTCGAACACCGTCGCCGCCCCGATGCCCGGCAGCGACGCGAGCGCGTGGAACTCGGAGCCGAACGCTACGTAGGTGTCGGTCTCGGCGAGCACCGCGGGCTTGCAGGCGAACGAGTCGCGGACGACGGCGAACGCGTCGGCGGTGGCGACCAGGAGTGTGTAGAACCCGTCCAGTTCCTTGAGCACCATCCGCAGCGCGTCCTCGAGGTCGGCGCCGCGCGCCATCTGCCAGGCGATATACCGTGCGCAGACCTCGGAGTCGTTGTCGGTGACACAGAAGATGCCCTGTCGTTCGAGCTTCCGCCGCACCGTCGCGTAGTTCGAGAACGAGCCGTTGTGCACCAGCGCGAGGTCGGCAGCCGGCGAGAAGGGGTGCGAGCCGTCGGTCGTCACCGCCGACTCGGTGGCCATGCGGGTGTGCCCGACGCCTTGGTATGCCTGGCGTTCCGCGATGCCGTACCGGTCGCAGATCTCCCGCGGCGAGCCGACGTCCTTGAAGATCTCGATCGCCCTGCCGTGGCCGACGACCACCGCGTCCGGTTCGGCGTGGAGGATCGCCGCGTTCACCACGTCAGGCGAACCGGTCGCGACGAGTACGGCGCCGTCCGGTCTCATCGACTCGACACCGACGTCGGTACCGAGCGCGGTGGTGACCTCGCGCGCCAGCCGCTCGGCGTCGGCACCGTCCGGCAGTCGCAGCGAGTAACGCTGGGCACCTCCGGGTGGTGGCGTTCCGTACAACGCGATGCCCGCGGAGTCCGGACCCCGCGTCGTCATGCATTCCAGCATCGCCGCGAGGTGCGTTCCCAACGGCTGGTGTGCCGTCTCGTCCTTCAGGTGGAGGCCGACGATCCCACACATCCGCGTACCTCCCGCAGCGCGTCGGGGAACGGAGGGTCTATGGTTCGGACCACAGACCAATGCAGGCATTCGACACCGAGGCAACCGGTGGCGTCAAGACCCGTACGGTTCAGGAGGACGGCCGGGACCGGGACTTGCGCTTGGTGTCCTGCAGGACGATCACGCGGAGTTGTTCCCGGGTGCGGTCGATGTGTGCCGCCATGAGCGACGCGGCGGCGTCCGCGTCCTTCGCCCGGATGGCCTCGTAGACGTCCCGGTGATCACGGACGGACTCCTCGACCGGCTCGACGTACTCGAGCAGGTCGTGTGGGCTGAACAGCGCGCCGCGGGCCTGGTCGATGCCGGCCTCCAGCCTGGTGTTCCTGGCGGCGCGGGCGACCGCGGAGTGGAACCGCGAGTCGGACAGCCGGAACGTCGCGCGGCCGTCGGAGGCCTCCATCGACTCGATCGCGGCGCGCAGCTCGGTGAGGTCGGCGCGGGTTCGGCGGGTCGCTGCGAGGCGTGCGGCGTGCTGCTCCAGGGCGATCCTGAAGTCGATGATCTCGTCGATCTCTCCGCGCTGCTTGCGTACGTGCTCTCGCCAGTCCTGGAACGGCCGCGACAGCTCGGTGACGAACGTGCCGCCGTGCGCGCCGCGCCGGACGGCGACGTATCCGCGCGACTGCAGCGACTTGATCGCCTCGCGCAGGGACGCCCGCGCGACGCCGAGCTCCTCGGCCAGCTCGCGCTCGGGGGGAAGGCGGTCGCCGGGACCGAGCTCCCCGCGGTGGATCATGCCGCGGATGTACTCGGCCACTCCCTCCGTCAGGGACATCGACGTCAACGGCTTGGTCATGAGTCGGCTTCCCGCGTGAGCGTTGCAGCGAGAGAGCCAGCCGTGACGCGTGCACCGACCGCGCGTGAGCGAGGCGCGGAGCGCGGGAGACCGGCGGGTTGCACTGCCATCCCGACAGGGTAATGCGAGTACGCTCGCCGAATGGGACAGCTCGCAGAACCCGCCGCGGGAGAACCGGCGGTGCAGTCGCTCGAGGACGAGCTCGAGCAGGTGATCGCGTCTCGGGTCAGGGAGTTCAGGTCCGGGCTCGGCTGGAGCGTGGGGCACCTTGCCGAGCGCAGCGGACTCTCCAAGAGCATGCTGTCCAAGATCGAGAACGCCAAGGCCTCGGCCAGCCTCAGCACGCTCGCCCGGCTCAGCTCCGCCCTGAACGTGCCGGTCACCGCGTTCTTCCGCGGCCTGGACGAGGAGCACGACGTCATCCACATCAAGGCCGGCCGCGGCCTGGAGATCGATCACCGCGGTTCGCGCGCGGGCTCCCGCTACCAGCTGCTGGGCCGGATGCGGCACCCGTACGACATGCTCGAGCCGCTGCTCGTGACGATCACCAGGCGCACCAAGGCGTTCCCGCTGTTCCAGCACGCCGGGGTCGAGCTGCTGCACGTGCTGTCCGGCCAGGTCGTCTACGCGGTCGGGGACGACACGTACGTGCTCGACACCGGCGACTCGCTCCAGTTCGCCGGCGACGTCCCCCACGGTCCGGTCGAGTTCAACGACCTGCCGGTGCGGTTCCTCAGCATCAAGGCACTGCCGACGAGCGGCTGACGCCGGAAGCGCTGCGTGAGCGAAATGGAAATAGTGTTGCCCTGGCGTTGAGTAGCAGTAGACATCGTTTCCTCTCGGGCTTACAGTCGTGGCAATGTCTCGCTACTCCGCATGGCGGCTCTTCGCAACCGGCCTCAGGCACGGGGACTGGCCGGCGGCCTGGCGAGCGCACGAGCCGCGGTCCTCCTACGACGTGGTGATCATCGGCGGCGGCGTGCACGGCCTGGCGGCCGCGTACTACCTCGCCACCAACCACGGCATCACGAACGTCGCCGTGCTCGACAAGAGCTACATCGGCAGCGGCGGCTCGGGCCGCAACACCGCCATCGTCCGGTCCAACTACCTGACGCCCGAGGGTGTCGCATTCTACGACCGCTCGGTGAAGCTGTACGAGTCCCTGTCGGCCACGCTGAACTTCAACGTCATGTTCTCCCAGCGGGGACACATGACCCTGGCCCACAACGACTCGTCGCTACGCACGATGCGCTGGCGGGCCGAGGTCAACAAGCTGCAGGGCATCGACTCCGAGGTGATCGACGAGCGCGAGGTGAAGCGGCTCGCCCCGCATCTCGACGTGTCGAAGCACACCCGGTACCCGATCCTCGGTGCGCTCTACCACCCGCCGGGCGGCATCATCCGGCACGACGCCGTCGTCTGGGGGTACGCTCGCGGCGCCGACGCCGCGGGCGTGCACATCCACCAGAACACCGAGGTGACCGGCATCGACGTGTCCGGCGGCAGGGTCACCGGCGTCGTCACGAACCGCGGGCGCATCGCCACCGGCACCGTGCTGAACGCCACGGCCGGCTGGGCGACCACGGTCGCCGACCTCGCGGGCGTGTCGCTGCCGATCGAGACGTTCCCGCTGCAGGCGGCGGTCACCGAGCCGGTGCGCCCGTTCCTGCACACGGTGATCGTCTCCGGTTCGCTGCACGTGTACGTGAGCCAGACCGACCGCGGCGAACTGGTGTTCGGCGCGAGCGTCGACCCGTTCGGCTCGTACTCGACCCGCGGGTCGCTGGAGTTCATCGAGGGTCTGGCCGGGCACGTGCTGGAGCTGATGCCGTCGCTGGCGAAGATGCGGCTGCTGCGGCAGTGGGCCGGCCTCTGCGACATGACGCCGGACTTCAGCCCCATCATGGGCTTCACGCCGGTCGACGGCTTCCTCGTCGACGTCGGCTGGGGCACATACGGGTTCAAGGCCGGGCCGGTCAGCGGCGAGGCGATGGCCGAGTGCATCGCGACCGCGAAGACGCCGGCGATCATCGACGCGTTCGGCCTGGACCGGTTCGAGGCCGGCGAGCTCGTCGGCGAGAAGGGCGCGGCGGCGGTGGGGCACTGATGATCCTTCTTCCCTGCCCGTGGTGCGGGCCTCGCAACGTCGGAGAGTTCCGGTACCTGGGCGAGTCGATCGCCCGGCCCGACCCGGCCACCGCGACGCCGGAGGAGTGGCGGCGCTACCTCTACATGCGCAGCAACCCGAGGGGACGGCTGAAGGAGAGCTGGTACCACACCTCGGGCTGCCGCAGGTACTTCACCGTGGAACGCGACACCCTGACCAGCAGCGTCGCGCAGGGGTCGGGGCGACAACAGGGGTCCCCAGCATGAGCAGGATCGCGCAACGCCCGGGCGAGGTCATCGACCGCACCGCGCCGGTGACGTTCACGTTCAACGGGCGGACGCTGCACGGGTACGCCGGAGACACCATCGCGTCCGCGCTCGCCGCGAACGGCGTGCGCGTGATGTCGCGCAGCTTCAAGTACCACCGGCCGCGCGGACTCATGACGGCCAGCTACCTCGACCCCGGCTGCGTCGTGCAGGTCGGCGACGAGCCGAACGTGCGCGGCGGGCACCGCCTGGTACGCGACGGCATGGCGGTGAGCTCGCAGAACACCTGGCCGTCGCTGCGGTTCGACGTCAAGGCCGTCAACCGGCTCGCCGGGCGGTTCCTCACCGCGGGCTTCTACTACAAGACGTTCATCAAGCCGCAGCGCCTCTGGCCGACGTACGAGCGGGTGCTGCAGCGGTTCGTCCACGCCGGCAGCATCGGCGACGAGACGCCGCACGGAACACCCGCCGGGGAGCAGGACAAGCGGTACGCCCACCCCGACGTCCTCGTCGCCGGTGGCGGCCCCGCCGGCATGGCCGCGGCGATCGCGGCCGCGGAGGACGGCGCTCGCGTGCTGCTCGTCGAGGAGGAGCACCAGCTCGGCGGCCATCTGCGCTGGGGCGACTCCGCCGATCTCGACGCGCTCGCCGACCTGCGCGAGCGGATCCGGCGTCTCGACGGCATCGAGGTGCTCACCGACTCCGTCGTCGCCGGCCGGTACGACGGCAACTGGGTCGCCGTCGTCGAGCGCCGGCCCGGCGGGGGTGCCGGGAGCGGCGGCATGGACGGAGCCGTCGAGCGGCTGGTCAAGGCGCGGGCCAAGGCACTCGTCGTCGCGCCCGGGCTGATCGAACGACCGTACGTCTTCACCGGCAACGACCTGCCGGGTGTCATGCTCTCGACCGCGGTACGGCGGCTGGTGAACCTCTACGCCGTCCGCCCCGGGCGGCGGGCGGTCGTGTTCACCGACAACGCCGAGGGCGACGCCGCCGTCGACGACCTGCGCGCGGCCGGCGTCGAGATCGCGCACGTCGAGGACGCGCGCCGCGGCGGCGACCTGCTGAGAGCGCAGGGCGGCAGCGGCGTCCGCGCGGTCGACGTGGCACAGGGTGGCCGGATCGAGTGCGACCTGCTCGTCACTGCGGTCGGCTGGACCACGCCTACGGCGCTGCTCAACATGGCCGGTGACCAGCCGACGTACGACGCCCGCGCCGCGCGGTTCGTGCCGAACGTCGACGCGCTGCCCGAGGGTGTGTACGCCGCCGGCGGCGTCTGCGGCGACGGCAGCACCCGACAGCTGACCGACCACGGCGCCGCCGTGGGACGCGCCGCCGCGCGGCACTCCCGCGCGTTCCTGGCCGCGTTCGCGTCCGTGCCGACCCGGCCCGACGACGCCGCGCCGTTCCCGCCGCCGGGCGACCCGGTCGACATCCCGCCCCTCGAGCCGGCACCGGCCCGGGAGTTGTTCGTCTCCCCCACCCACGGCTTCGTGGACTTCTCCGAGGACGTCACCACGAAGGACATCGCGCAGGCGGTCAGCGAGGGCTACGACTCGGTCGAGCTGGCGAAGCGCTACACGACCGCCACGATGGGCCCGATGCAGGGCAAGCTGGAACTGATGAACACCATCGCGGCGCACGCGCGCGCGACCGGCAGGTCCATCGCCGAGACCGGCAGCACCACCTGGCGGCCGCCGTACGCGCCCATCACGCTCGGTGCGCTCGCCGGCCGCAACTACGAGCCGGTACGCCTCTCCGCGATGCAGAAATGGCACGACGAGCACGGCGCGCACCCGCTGATCGCCGGCGCGTGGATCCGGCCCGAGCACTACGGCGACCCGGCCGCCGAGGCCCGCAACGTGCGCACCAACGTCGGCGTCATCGACGTCACGCCGATCGGTAAGCTCGACCTGCGCGGTCCCGACGTCCCCGAGCTGCTGAACCTGTTGTACGTCAACAAGTGGAGCAGGCTGGGCGTCGGCCGGGTGCGCTACGGCGTCATGTGCGCAGAGGACGGCGTCGTCATGGACGACGGCGTCACCGGGCGGCTCGCCGAGGACCACTACCTGATGAGCACCACGTCGTCCGGTGCCGCGACGGTGTGGGAGTGGGTCGAGAACTGGCTGCAGACCGAGCACCCGGACTGGCAGGTGCACGTCACGCCGGTCACGACGGCCTACGCGAGCATGAACGTCGCGGGCCCCAGGTCACGGGACCTGCTGCGCCGCCTCGTAGAGGGGGTCGACCTCGACAACGAGGCGTTCCCCTACATGCACGTCCGCACCGGTACGGTCGCCGGCGTGCCCGACTGCGTTCTCTGGCGGATCGGCTTCACCGGTGAGCTGAGCTACGAGCTGCACGTGCCGGCGTCGTACGGGCTGCACGTGTGGGAGCAGCTGTTCGCACACGGCGCCGACCTCGGCATCGGGCCGTTCGGCGTCGAGGCCCAGCGGATCCTGCGGCTGGAGAAGGGCCACTTCATCGTCGGACAGGACACCGACGGGCTGACCAAGGCGTTCAGCGCCGGGCTCGACTGGGCGATCAAGCTGGACAAGCCCGACTTCGCCGGGCTGCCCGAGCTGCGCTGGCAGGCCGAGCGCGGCGGCTACCCGCGGCTGGTCGCCGTGCAGCCGGTCGACCCGCAGGTCGTGCCCGCGGAGGCGAGCCAGATCGTCGACGGGGACAAGATCGCCGGGCGGATCACGTCCAGCCGGATGTCCCCCACGCTGAACCGGTCGATCTGCCTGGCCCAGGTGGACGAGGCGCTCGCCGAGCCGGGCACCGAGCTCACCGTCGTGCTGCCGAGCGGCGAACGGATCAAGGCCCGCGTGCACGAACACCACGCCCACGTCGACCCGGAAGGGTTGAGGCAACGTGTCTGAGCCAACGGCCTACACCGGACCCGCACCCGTCGCCCGCAGCGTGATCCTGGACGGGGATTTCGGGAGCGGCGGAATGGGCGCAGCCGACGCCGTCGGCTCGCCGGGGGCCGTGCGGCTGACCGACGAGTCGCCGCTCGGCAAGCTGCTCGTGCACGCACCGGTCGACGGGCCGATGGCGTCCGCGCTCGGCACCAGGTTCGGCCGCGCCGTCCGGGACGGCGACCGGCTGACAGTCGGCTCCGGCCCGGGCGAGTGGCTGGTGCTCGCACCCGTCGCCGACCTGCCCAAGCTGGCCGCCTGGCTGGAACAGCAGGGCGAGTCCGACCCGGGCCTGGTCTCGGTCGTCGACCTCACCCACGGCCGCGCGATGGTGCGGCTCACCGGGCCGGACGCCGCCGGCGTCCTGGCCCGCGTCTGCGCCGTCGACCTGTCCGACCGCATCACGCCGGACGGCGCGGCGTTCCGCACGTCGATAGCCCGGGTCGCCACCGATGTGATCCGCGACGACCAAGGCGCGGATTCCGGGGGTGGCGGAGAGGAGGTCGACGACGGTCCGTCGTATCTCCTGCACGTGGAGCGTTCGTCCGGCACCTACCTTTGGGACGAGCTGTCCCGTATCGTGAAACTCTGGCCCAGATGATGGACGCTGGTCGAGCCGTCTGCTCCACTGCGGGTAGAGCGCGTGTCCCGCGTCGATCGCCCCTGCCACAAGTGAGCCTCTGAAGGAGCTTCTATGTCCTTCCCCAGTGACCTCGAGATCGCCCGCTCGGCGTCGTTGAAGCCGATCGAGGACGTGGCGAGTCAGATGGGGCTGCCGCCGCACCTGCTGCAGCCGTACGGCGACGACGTGGTGAAGGTGAAGCTGGAGGCGATCGAGCACCTCGCCGACCGGCCGCGGGCCAAGTACGTGGTGGTGTCGGCGATCACGCCGACGCCGTTGGGCGAGGGCAAGACGACCACGACGGTCGGTCTCGGCCAGGCGTTCCGGCACATCGGGAAGACCGCGTCGATCGCGGTGCGGCAGCCGTCGATGGGCCCGACGTTCGGCATCAAGGGCGGCGCCGCGGGCGGCGGCTACTCCCAGGTCGTGCCGATGGAGCTGTTGAACCTGCACCTGACCGGCGACTCGCACGCGGTGACCGCGGCGCACAACCTGCTGTCCGCGATGATCGACAACCACCTCTACCAGGGCAACGCGCTGGACCTGGACCCGTACCAGACCACCTGGCGGCGGGTGCTCGACGTCAACGACCGGGCGTTGCGGAACATCATCGTCGGCCTCGGGTCGAAGGCCGACGGGGTGCCGCGACAGACCGGCTTCGACATCACCGCGGCGTCCGAGGTCATGGCGACATTGGGCCTGACGACGTCGCTGCTGGACCTGCGGGAGCGGCTGGGCCGGATCGTCGTCGGCTACACCCGCTCGGGTGAGCCGGTGACCGCCGAGCAGTTGAAGGCCGCCGGGTCGATGACGGTGATCATGCGCGAGGCGATCAAGCCGAACCTGCTGCAGACGCTGGAGAACACCCCGGTACTCGTGCACGCGGGACCGTTCGGGAACATCGCCACCGGCAACTCGTCGGTCGTGGCGGACCTGATCGGGTTGCGCGGCAGCGACTTCCACATCACCGAGGCCGGCTTCGGTGCGGACATGGGCGCCGAGCGGTTCTTCAACATCAAGTGTCGGGTCTCCGGCGAACGCCCAGACGCCGCCGTCGTCGTCGCGACGGTGCGCGCGTTGAAGGCGCACTCGGGCAAGTACCGGATCGTCGCCGGCAAGGCGCTGCCGCCGGACCTGCTCGAGGAGAACCCCGACGACGTCGTCGCCGGCGCGGCCAACCTGCGCAAGCAGATCGAGAACATCAAGCTGCACGGCGTCTCGCCGGTGGTCGCGATCAACGCGTTCCCCACCGACCACGCGTCCGAGCACGAGGCGATCAAGCAGATCGCCGCGGAGATGGGAGCGCGGGCCGCGGTGTGCACGCACTTCGCCGACGGCGGCGCGGGCGCTGCCGAGCTGGCGGAGGCGGTCGCCGAGGCGGCCGAGGAACCGACCGAGTTCCGGTTCCTCTACCCCGACGAGGCCTCGCTGAAGGAGAAGATCGAGACGGTCGCGACCAAGGTGTACGGCGCCGACGGCGTCGACTACTCCCCGGCCGCCGACAAGCAGCTCGCGACCTACGAGCGCGCCGGGTTCGGCAACCTGCCCGTCTGCATCGCCAAGACCCACCTGTCGATCTCGTCCGACCCGTCGCTCAAGGGGGCGCCCACCGGCTGGCGGCTGCCCGTGCGGGAGGTGCGCGCGTCGGTCGGCGCCGGCTTCGTCTACCCGATCTGCGGCGAGATGCGAACCATGCCGGGCCTCGGCACGAACGCCGCGGCCACCCGCATCGACATCGACGAGAACGGAGAGATCGTCGGTCTGAACTGACCGATATCCTCCATGATCGTGGACGAGACGGTCGACGGCTTCCTCGGGCGGATCGCGGAGCGGACGCCCGCGCCGGGCGGCGGCGGGGCGTGCGCCGTGGGCATCGCGATGTCGGCCGCGCTCGTGGCGATGGCCGCGCGGTTCTCGGCCAGACAGCTGCCCGACGCGGACGCGCTGGCCAGGCGGGCGGACGAGCTGCGCGCGGAGGCACTGCCGCTCGTCCAGGCCGACGCGGACGCGTACGGCGAGTTCCTCGAGGCGATGCGCGACCGGAGCGACGGGCGGGAGCAGCGCGTCAAGGCGGCTTCCCAGGCCGCGTGCGACGTACCGTTGCGGATGACGGAGCTCGCGGCGACGGTCGCGGACCTCGCGGCGCGGGTGGCCCGGGACGGCAACCCCAGGCTCGTCGGCGACGCGAACACCGCGGCCCTGTTCTGCGCCGCGGCGGGACGTGCGGCCGCGCACCTCGTCGCGACGAACGTGACGGCGAGCGGCCTCGCCCCGTCGCTCACCGAGCGGGCCGAGCACAACGCCGGCGAGGCGGCGCGGGCGGCGGAACGGATCGAAGGACGCGGATGACCCCAGCGCAGGAGCTGACGAGCGAGCCGGAGGTAGGGGCCGCGCACACCCACGCCCACCAGTCGTCCACGTCCTGCGCGGCACCTGCCGTAGGAGAACGAGGAAGCGGGCGCGCATGACACCAGCGATCACCATCGACGGCAACGCGTACGCAGCCGACCTGGAGCGCGAGGTGGCCGCCGACGTCGCGGCGTTGGCGGAGAAGGGGATCCGGCCCGGGCTCGCCACGGTGATCGCCGGAGACGACTACGCGGCCCGCACGTACCAGCGCCGGCTGCAGCAGCTCGCCGAGAAGGTCGGCTGCCACTACGTCTGCGAGGCGCTGCCCGCCGACGTGCTGGAGGCGGACGCGATCGCGGCGGTCGGCAAGCTCGACGCCGACCCGCGCATCTCCGGCATCCTCGTGCTGCGCCCGCTGCCGCCACAGGTCTCCGAGATCGCCGTCTACCGCGCACTCGACCCGACGAAGGACATCGAGTCCGTGCACCCGGTCAACACGGGGCTGCTCGCGCTGGGCCGGCCCCGGTTCGTGCCGTCGACGCCGGCGGCCGTGTTCCACATCGTCGACCGGTTCTACCGCGACACCGACCGCGACCCCAAGGCCCTGCTCGCCCGCAGCGTCATGACGTTCGTCGGCCGTTCCGACAACGTGGGCAAGCCGATGGTGTTCATGGCACTGGCCCGCAACGCCACCGTGGTCTCGTGCGACGTGCACACGTACAAGGCGGGCAAGCTCTACGACCTCACCGTGCAGGCGGACATCCTGGTGTCGGCGGCCGGCGTGCCACGGCTGCTCTCCGGCGAGCACGTCAAGCCCGGCGCGCTGGCGATCGACGTCGGCATCAACCCGGTGGACGACCCCGTCACCGGCCGCACCCATCTGGTCGGCGACCTCGACTTCGCCTCGGTGGCCGAGCGCGCCGAGGCGGTCACGCCCGTGCCCGGCGGCGTCGGCCCGATCACCGACGTCTGGCTGCTGCGCAACACGGTGCGTGCCGCTCAGATGGCCGCCGCGGCCGAGGCGGCCCGCGGCAGCCTCGGCTTCTGACCTCTGCGGTCGCACGGGCGCGCCGCGTCGTCCGGGTGCCATACTCGGTCTGCTCGGCGAGGTTGGGGGAGGCTGGGATGGCGAAGACGCACGAGTACGAGCTCACGGTCACATGGACCGGCAACCAGGGCAGCGGCACCAGCGGTTACCGCGACTACGGCCGCTCGCACGAGGTGACCGCGGCCGGCCCGCCGGTGCTCGAAGGCTCGGCCGACGCGTCCTTCCGCGGTGACCCGGCCCGCTGGAACCCCGAGCAGCTCCTCGTCGCGTCGCTGTCGCAGTGCCACATGCTCTGGTACCTGCACCTCTGCGCTGTGAGCGGCGTCGTCGTCACGGCGTACGCGGACGACGCGGTGGGGACCATGGCCGAGGCGCCGGACGGGTCCGGCCGGTTCACCGAGGTCGTCCTGCGGCCGCGGGTGACGGTCACCGACGAGGCGATGCTCGACGGCGCGACGAAGGCACACGAGGAGGCCCACCGCATGTGCTTCATCGCCAACTCCGTGAACTTCCCTGTCCGCCACGAACCGACCTTCGTCGTGGCCTGACCGCTCGATCGATCATCCCGACCTGAGGCACCGCCGAGGCCGTGATCGACCAGTTCACCTTGAACTGGCGTGCGTTCGCCGCGACCGGGACACCGTCCGGCGTCGCTTCGCGGTCCTGGACACGAGCTCCGGCGAATGGTCGGCTGCAGTGGCGTGGACGACCGGTCCGAAGAGGACGTGGCACAGATCGGTTACCGGCTCGCACCGGACGCGAGAGGGCGCGGCCATGCGACTCGAGCGGCGATCCTGCTCACCCGCTCCCGACGCAAGGGTTGTCGTCGACGACGGCCGCGACCGCCTCGATCTCGACGAGCTGGTCTCTGTAGCCGAGCACGGTGACGCCCTGCAGCGTGCTCGGCGCGTCATGGTCGCCGAAGGTGTCCCGGACCACCTGCCACGCAGCTACCAGATGTTCCTGCCGGGTCGACGCGACGAGAACGGTCGTCTTGACGACGTCGGTGAGGGACGCACCGGCGTCGGCCAGTGCGATCTCCAGATTCTCGATCGCCTTGGCGGCCTGGCCCTTGTAGTCGCCGACGGCGGCGGTCGAGCCGTCTGCGTTCAACGGACAGGCACCGGCGAGGAAGATCAGTCGCGAACCTGCCGGCGCGGTTGCCGCGTAGGCGTATTCGGCGACGTCGGACAGCTCCTCGGACCGGATGAGTGTGACGGCGCTGGGCACGATTACCCTCCTGGTGTCGGTCGTGGCTGGTTCGAAGGTATCGGCGCATCCGGCTGGTCGTGCCGGCGCGCGGCCTCGGCGACCGACAGCTCGGCGTTCAACAAGGTCAACGCCACCTGGATCTGCTCGTCAACCCACAATGGGCGACGCACTTCAGTGCTATAATCGAACATACGTTCGAGCATGAGGAGTCTCGGTGACCACCACCCACGACACGCCCACCCCGACGGCCGCGTCGGTGTGGGATGTCGTGCTCGATGTGCAGGCCAAGTTGCGGTGGCTCGCCGGTACCGACCTTGGCTGCCTGCCGGACGAGGACGTCGACGCGCTGCTGGTGGAGGTGGAAGAAGCCGCCCGGAGCGTGCCGGTGCTGCAGCAGGGGTTGGTCGCGCAGGTGCTCGCCCGGGGGATCCCGGAGGCGCGCGGCTGCGCGTCGGCGGTGGCGTACCTGCAGGTGCTGGTGCGGCTGCGCCGCTCCGAGGCGAACGCCCGGGTCGGGGCGGCCGAGCGGTTCCAGCCCCGCACCGCGCTGACCGGGGAGAAACTCCCGCCGATGTTCCCGGTCGTGGCCGAGGCGCTGGCCGAGGGCGCGATCTCGATCGACCACGCGAGCGTCATCGCGACCTCGCTGGAACACCTGCCCGCCGCCGTGTCCGACGTGGACAAGGCGCACGCCGAACAGGTCCTCGTCGACCGGGCACGCGAATCGGACCCGTGTCTGGTCGGGCGGTACGCGTCCCGGATCGAGGCGCACCTG
>DASUWX010000110.1:0-26033 GCA_036378185.1 Streptosporangiales bacterium
CCACCACCGGCCGCACCGCCGCGCCACCAACGGCCGGCCCGGGCAGGGCTCCAACCGGTACGGCGCCGACGGCGAGGACGTCGTGCTGCCGGTGCCGAACGGCACGGTCGTCAGCACGCTGGACGGCGAACGGCTCGCCGACCTCGTCGGCGACGGCACCAGGTACGTCGTCGCGCAGGGCGGCCGCGGCGGGCTCGGCAACGCCGCGCTCGCGTCGCCGCGCCGGCGGGCGCCCGGCTTCGCGCTGCTCGGCGAGCCCGGGCAGAGCGCCGACGTCGTGCTCGAGCTGAAGACGGTCGCCGACGTCGCGCTCGTCGGGTTCCCGAACGCCGGCAAGTCCTCCCTCGTCGCGGCCCTGTCCGCCGCGCGGCCGAAGATCGCCGACTACCCGTTCACGACTCTGGTGCCCAACCTGGGCGTCGTGGACGCCGACGGGTTCCGGTTCACCGTCGCCGACGTGCCCGGCCTGATCCCCGGCGCGAGCGAGGGAAAGGGCCTCGGCCTCGAGTTCCTCCGGCACGTGGAGCGCTGCCACGCCCTGGTGCACGTGCTCGACTGCGGCACGCCCGAGCCGGGCCGGGACCCGCTCTCCGACCTCGACACCATCGAGCGGGAGCTCGCCGCGTACCGCGCCGACGGCATCCCGCTGGCCGACCGGCCCGTCCTCGTCGTGCTGAACAAGGTGGACGTGCCCGAGGCGCGCGAGCTCGCCGACCTGGTGGCGCCCGAGCTGCGCGAGCGCGGCCACCGGGTGCTGGAATGCTCGGCCGCGACCCACGAGGGCCTGCGCGAGCTCGCGTTCGCGATGGCCGAGCTGGTCCGGGACGCCCGCGCCGCCCTCCCGCGGGTCGAGCCGACGCGCACCGTGCTGCGCCCGCGGGCGATCGGCGGGGAGCCGTTCACGGTGAGGTTCGAGGACGGCGTGTACGTCGTCCGCGGCGCGCAACCGGAGCGGTGGGTCAAGCAGACCGACTTCGACAACGACGAGGCGGTCGGCTACCTCGCCGACCGGCTGAACCGGCTCGGTGTGGAGAAGAAGCTGGTCGAGCTCGGCGCGACGCCCGGCTGCGACGTCCGCATCGGCGACGGCGCGGAGGCGGTGGAGTTCGCCTGGGAGCCCACCCTGGACGCGGCGGCCGACGTGCTCGGCCCCCGCGGCGGCGACGTCCGCATCGCCGACCAGGGCCGGCGCCGCCGCAGGGACGCCGACTGATGTCTGGGGACCCCCACTGTGGTCCTGGCGCCAAGTGGGGACCCCACTCGTGGCTATCACCACAATGGGGGTCCCCAGCATGAGACAGGACGTGGCGACCGCCGCGCGCGTGGTCGTCAAGGTCGGCTCGTCGTCGCTGACGACCCGCGACGGGGGGCTGGACGCCGACCGGCTGGACGCGCTCGTCGCGCTGCTCGCGAAGACCCGGGCCAGGGGGACGGAGGTGGTGCTGGTCTCCTCGGGCGCGATCGCGGCGGGCCTCGCGCCGTTGCGCCTGCGGCGGCGGCCACGTGACCTCGCCACCCAGCAGGCCGCCGCGAGCGTCGGCCAGGGCCTGTTGCTCGCCCGCTACACCGCGGCGGCAGGCCGGTACGGGCTGCGCGTCGGCCAGGTGCTGCTGACCGTCGACGACGTCACCAGGCGGCAGCACTACCGCAACGCGTACCGCACGTTCGCGCGGCTGCTCGACCTCGGCACGCTGCCGGTCGTCAACGAGAACGACACGGTGGCGACGCAGGAGATCAAGTTCGGCGACAACGACCGGCTGGCCGCGCTCGTCGCGCACCTGGTGCACGCCAACGCGCTCATCCTGCTGTCCGACGTCGACGGGCTCTACGACGGCGACCCGAGCCGGCCGGGCAGCAGGCCGATCACGTTGGTGCGCTCCGCCCAGGACCTCGACGGCGTCCGGCTCGGCCGCGCGAACGGCGCCGGGCTCGGCAGCGGCGGCATGGTCACCAAGGTCGAGGCGGCCGCGATCGCCACGTCCGCCGGCATCCCCGTCGTGCTCGCGTCGGCCGCGCAGGCCGGCGCCGCACTCGCGGGTGAGCCGGTCGGCACCTACTTCGCCGTCACCGGGCGCCGCCAGCCCACGCGGTTGCTCTGGCTGCGGCACGCGACCACGCCGCGCGGACGCCTCTTGCTCGACGCGGGCGCGGTCGCCGCCGTGGTCGACCGGCGCACGTCCCTGCTGCCCGCCGGCGTCGTCGGCGTCGAGGGCACGTTCGCCGCCGGCGACCCCGTGGACATCTGCGCCGCCGACCGCACGCCGGTCGCCCGCGGCCTGGTGAACTACGGTGCAGAGGAGCTGCCGGCGTTGCTGGGCCGGTCCACCCGCGACCTCGCGCGCGAGCTGGGCCCGGAGTACGAACGCGAGGTCGTCCACCGCGACGATCTGGTGCTGTTGAAGGGAACGAGTCATGGTCGATGACGTACGGGCACTCGCGGGCCGGGCGCGGGAGGCCGCGGTCGAGCTCGCCCCGGCCACCCGGGCCGCCAAGGACGCCGCGCTCGAGCTCATCGCCGACCGGCTGCTCGAGCACCTGCCCGAGATCCTCGCGGCGAACGCCGCGGACGTCGAGCGTGCCAACGAGTCGGGCGCGAGCCCGACCGTCGTCGACCGGCTGACTCTGGACCGGTCGCGCGTCGCGAACGTCGCCGCCGCCGTGCGCCAGATCGCCGCACTGCCCGACCCGGTCGGCGAGGTCGTCCGCGGCTACACGCTGCCGAACGGGCTGGAGCTGCGCCAGACGCGGGTGCCGTTCGGCGTCGTGGGGATGATCTACGAGGGCAGGCCGAACGTCACGGTCGACGCCGCCGTGCTATGCCTCAAGAGCGGCAACGCCGCGCTGCTGCGCGGGTCGTCGTCCGCCGCGTGCTCCAACCGTGCGCTCGTCGACGCGATGCGCGCGGGTCTGGAGAAGAGCGACCTGCCCGCCGACGCGATCCAGTTGCTGCCGACCGACCGCGCCGCCGCAGGCGAGCTGATGCGGGCCCGCGGGCTCGTCGACGTCCTGATCCCGCGGGGCGGGGCCGATCTGATCAACGCCATCGTCGAGCAGTCCACGGTGCCGGTCATCGAGACCGGCGTCGGCAACTGCCACGTCTACGTCGACGCGGTCGCCGACGTCGACCGGGCCGTCCGGATCCTGGTCAACGCGAAGGCGCAGCGGCCCAGCGTCTGCAACGCCGCCGAGACCGTGCTCGTCCACGCCGACATCGCGGCGGCGTTCCTGCCGCCCGCGCTGCGCGCGCTCGCCGAGGCCGGCGTCACCGTGCACGCGGACGACCGGGTCGCGGGGTACGCGAAGGAGGCCGGCGTGGACGTGGTCGCCGCCACCGACGCGGACTGGGACACCGAGTACCTCTCCCTCGACATCGCGGCCGGCGTGGTCGACTCGCTCGACGCCGCCGTCGCGCACATCCGCAGGCACGGCAGCGGGCACACCGAGGCGATCGTCACCTCGCTGCAGGACAACGCACGCCGGTTCGTCGCGTCGGTCGACTCCGCCGCGGTGATGGTGAACGCGTCCACCCGGTTCACCGACGGCGAGGAGTTCGGCTTCGGCGCGGAGATCGGCATCTCCACCCAGAAGCTGCACGCCCGCGGCCCGATGGGCCTGCAGGAGCTCACGTCCACCAAGTGGGTCGCCGTCGGCGACGACCAGATCCGCGGCTGAGGAGCAGGCATGGCCGCGGTGCGGACGGCCGGAGCCGACGACCTGCCGGCCGTGGGCCGGCTGCTGGACGCGTTCAACCGCGAGTACGACGACCTGACGCCAGGTCCGGACGCGCTGGCGGTCCGGGTCGGTGAACTGATGGCGTCCGGCGACTCCGTGGTGCTCCTCGCCGGTGACGGGCCGGACGGGCTCGCCCTGCTGCGGTTCCGGCGCGCGCTGTGGACCAGCGGGCTGGAGTGCTACCTCGCCGAGCTGTACGTCGTGCCCGACGAGCGCGGGCACGGGCTCGGCCGCGCGCTCATGACCGCGGCGCTCCGCGCGGCCCGCGAGCGCGGCGCCGACACGATGGACCTCGGCACCTCGGAGGACGACGTCGCCGCTCGCCGGCTCTACGAGAGCCTCGGGTTCACCAACCGCGAGTCCGGCGGCGAAGGCGCCGTGATGTACGTCTACGAACGCGAGCTGTAGGCCGTGTATCCCGATGGCGTTCGAGCCGAGCGGCGTCCAGGGCGGTCACTGGCGGCGGCGGACGAGGTGCTCGTATTGGGCATACTCGTGCCGAGGACAACGCCGCCAGTGGCCGTCCTGGGCGTCGCGCAGGCCGGGCAGTCATCGGGAGACACGGCCTGCACCCCAGCCCTCGGCGACGCCGCCGGGGATGACGTCGGCGGGGGCGTACGGCGCCCGGGTGAAGACGAACGTGCCGAGGTCGAGGTGGCTGACGCCGCCGCCGTCGGTGCGGACCGCGCGCAGCGTCTCGCCGGCGAAGTAGCCGTCCAGTCCGGTCCAGGTGCCGTCGCCTGCGGGCCGGAACCGGGACGGTTCGCCGTCCGTGCTCGGTCCGCGGAGCTCGAGCATCCGCTCGGCCCGCACCGCCAGCGTGTGCTCCCGGGTGCCCCAGTACCAGGTGCCGGTGAGCTCCAGCAGTTCGGCGCCCGTCGCGGCCGGGCGCCACGGCGCCGGCAGCCGCGGCTCGTGCTCGCGCAACAGGTCGAGCAGGTCGAGGTCCAGCGTCCCGCTGAGGCCGGACGTGGCGTTCGCGAACGTCACCACGCCGCTGCCGTCCTCGGTGTCGACCGTGACGCCGGCCAGGAAGCCGGGCATCGTCCCGCCGTGCCCGTGGTACCGGCGGCCGCGCTGCCGGAAGATCTGCAGGCCGAGCCCGTACCCGAGGCTCCACGTCGTCGCGTCCTCGACCAGGACGGGCTCGCGCATCTCCTCGACGGTGCCGGGCGCGAGTACGTCGCCTGTGTCGCCGGCGAGGAAGCGGCACCAGCGGGCGAGGTCGGCGACCGTCGACCACAGCTGCCCCGCGGGCGCCATCGCGCCGGTGTCGGTGTGCGGCTCGGGCAGCACGACGTCCGCGTGCGGATGGACGGCGTAGCCCTGTGCGTGCGGCGGCTCGGGGTGGTAGGTCGTACGCCGCATGCCGAGCGGGTCGAGCACGTCGCTGCGCAGCACGTCGTACCACGGCTCGCCGGCCAGCTGCTCGACGATCCGGCCGAGCAGCGCGATGCCGGGGTTGGAGTAGTGGAACCGGCGGCCCGCGGGATGCCTCACGCTGGTCGCGTCCAGCGCCGGGCCGAGCACGTCCCAGCCGCGCCCCGCGCTGCGTTCCCACCAGTCCCCGCCGGGTCCCTCGGCCTGCAGCCCGGACCCGTGCGAGAGCAGGTGCAGGAGCGTCCGGTCACCGACGGGCGTGTCCGGCAGGTACGCGTCCACGCGGTCCTCGAGCCGCAGCCGGCCCGCGTCCCGCAGCCGCATGACGAGCACGGCGACGAACGTCTTGGTGATCGAGCCGATCCGGTACTGCGTGTCCTCGGCCGTCCCGGCGAGCTCACCGCGTCCTGCCGTCCAGACGGCCTCGCCGTCGCGCACCAGCCCCGCGACGAGTGACGGGACCCGGCACTGCGCCTGCTCGACCGCGAGCCGGTGCAACAGGGTGCGTCGTGTGCTGTCGAGAAGCGGCATGGGCCGCAGGCTATCCGGCCGCCGATGCGGCGTAACCCGGATTTCCGGGTCAGCCCTCCGCGAGTTTGACGTAACCGGGCTTCACGACCTCGTCGATCAGCGCGAGCCGCTCGTCGAACGGGATGAACGCGCTCTTGAGCGCGTTCACCGTGAGCCAGCGCAGGTCGTCCCAGGTGTAGCCGAACGCGTCGACGAGCGCCTTCATCTCCTTGCTCATCGACGTGTCGCTCATCAGCCGGTTGTCCGTGTTGACGGTCACCCGGAAGTACAGCCGGCGCAGCAGCCCGATCGGGTGCGTCTCGATCGACGCCGCGGCGCCGGTCTGCACGTTCGACGCGGGGCACATCTCGAGCGGCACCCGCTTGTCCCTGATGTACGCCGCGAGCCGGCCGAGCCGCTCGGTGCCCCCGCCGTCCCCGCCACGCTCGATGTCGTCGACGATGCGCACGCCGTGGCCCAGCCGGTGCGCGCCGCAGATCTGCACGGCCTCCCAGATCGACGGCAGGCCGAAGCCCTCGCCGGCGTGGATGGTCACGTTGCCGTTCGCCTCACGCACGTGGTCGAACGCGTCGAGGTGCCGGCTCGGCGGGTAGCCGCGCTCCGCACCGGCGATGTCGTAGCCGACCACGCCGTCGTCGCGCCACCGCACCGCGAGCTCGGCGATCTCCAGCGACCGGGCGGCGTGCCGCATGGCGGTGACGATCGTGCCGACCCGGATCCGGTGCCCCGCGGCGTGCGCGGCGCGCTCGCCCTCGGCGAACCCGGCGACGACCGCCTCCACCACCCGGTCGAGGTCGAGCCCGCCGAGCAGGTGCTGTTCGGGCGCGAACCGCACCTCGGCGTAGACGACGCCGTCGGCGGCGAGGTCCTCGGCGCACTCCGCTGCGACCCGGCGCAGGCCCTCCGCCGTCTGCATCACGGCGACGGTGTGGTCGAACGTCTCCAGGTACCGCTCCAGCGTGCCGGCGTTCGCGGACCGGACGAACCACTCCCGCAGCGCCTCGGCGCCGTCCGCCGGCAGCTCGTGACCGACCTCGCGGGCGAGCTCGACGATCGTCGCGGGCCGCAGCCCTCCGTCGAGATGGTCGTGCAGGAGGGCCTTGGGAGCCCGCTGTATCTCCTCGTACGTCGGCACGCGTGACATGCCGCCGTACTCTACTTCTACTTCCTGCCCAGCACCTGGTACGTGACCTGCACCGTGCCCACGCTCGGCCCGGCGAGGATCCGCATGGCGGCCGGCGTCAGGTCGAGGCAGCGACCGGCGACGTACGGGCCGCGGTCGTTGATCCGCACCACCACCGACTGCTTGGTGGCGTCGTTGATCACCTTGACCCTGGTGCCGAACGGGAGCGTCTTGTTGGCGGCGGTCAGCTTGCTCGTGTCGAACGGCTCGCCGTTCGCCGTCACCGAGCCGGTGTCGTAGTACGACGCCACGCAGTGTCCGGTCGCCGTCACCGGGCCGTCCGCCGAGCCGCCCGACGCCGAGGGCGACGGGCTGTTCGTCGGCGGGATCGTCCGCAGGTGCCCTCGGACGTCGGGCTCGCCGAGCCGGACCCGGTGCTCCCTGGACGCCGGCGCGGGCTGCCCGTGCAGCGACAGGACCTGGGTCACCACCTGCCGGTGGGGCGCCGCGTGGGATGCGTCCGGCTCGGCGGCGGCCTGGCTCGTGCCGACCGCGGCTGCACCGGCGCCGGCGAGGCCGGTGAGGACCACCGCCGCCAGGGGGACTGCCGGCAGTGAGCGCGGGGTCCTGCTCTTCTTCTTGTTCTCGGGGTCTTTTCGCTGCGCCGAGTGTCTGCTCGGCGCGGTATGCCTACCCACTAATGGGTGCCTCTCGTCGGGGACAGGGCGTGGCGCTCACATGAGAGGCGTTCGGGGCTCTCGGGGCGGTGAGCACCAAGCCGCCAAGGTAACGACCCGATCACGGCCCGGCAACCGGACTACGACAGGCTGTCGGGGAGCGTGCACGCGCTCGCGGTCGTGCCGACGCGATGATCATGGACAATGGGTTGACATGGACGCACCAGCGCGCCGTGACGGCGCCCGGCGAGTGGGGATCATGGGCGGCACCTTCGACCCGATCCACCACGGCCACCTGGTCGCCGCCAGTGAGGTCGCGCACCAGTTCCACCTGGACGAGGTGATCTTCGTCCCCACCGGCCAGCCGTGGCAGAAGAGCGACGTGGCGGTCTCGCCCGCCGAGGACCGCTACCTGATGACCGTGGTCGCGACGGCGTCGAACCCGACGTTCTGGGTCAGCCGGGTCGACATCGACCGCGGCGGGCCCACGTACACCATCGACACCCTGCGTGACGTGCGGAAGATGCTGCCGGACGCCGACCTGTTCTTCATCACCGGCGCGGACGCGCTGGGTCAGATCCTGTCGTGGCACTCGGTGGACGAGATGTTCGAGCTGGCACACTTCATCGGCTGCACCCGGCCGGGTCACCGGCTGGACGCCTCACACCTTCCGCGCGGGTCTGTAACCCTCGTAGAGGTGCCCGCGCTGGCCATCTCCTCCACGGAGGTACGGGAGCGGGTGGCGTCGGGGGAGCCGGCGTGGTATCTGGTGCCGGACGGCGTCGTGCAGTACATCAACAAGAGGAACCTCTACCGGCAGGAACGGGACAGCAAGTGAGCAGACTCCACGGAGATCGAGACAGTTGACCGCGACGACCGACACGATCGACCTCGCCATCGCGGCCGGCGTCGCCGCGTCCGACAAGCTGGCCGAGCGCGTGGTCGCGTTCGACGTCAGCGACCAGCTCTACATCGCGGAGGTCTTCCTCCTCTGCTCGGCCGCGAACGACCGCCAGGTGCGCGCGGTCGTCGACGCCGTCGAGGAGCGGCTGCGTACCGGCGGCATGAAGCCGGTGCGCCGCGAGGGCGAGACGGACCGTCGCTGGGTGCTGCTCGACTTCGGTGACCTCGTCGTCCACGTCCAGCACGCGGACGACCGCGAGTACTACGACCTGGAACGGCTCTGGGCGGACTGCCCGGTCATCGAGCTGCCCGAGGAGGCCCGCGGCCGCGAGCCGCGGGAGGCGAACAGGTGACGGCGCGCGGGCGTCGCGTCGTCCTCTGGCGGCATGGCCAGACGAGCTGGAACGTCGAGAACCGGTTCCAGGGCCACACCGACATCCCGCTCACCGACGAAGGCGCCGCCCAGGCGCGGCGGGCCGCGGCGCGGCTCGCCACTCTGCGGCCGTCCGCCATCGTCGCGTCGGACCTGAGCCGGGCCCGGAGCACCGCGGCGGCGTTGGCCGACTTCACCGGGCTCGACGTCGCGGTCGACGCGCGGCTGCGCGAGCGCTCGGGCGGCGCCTGGGAGGGGCTCACCCAGGACGAGATCCGCGCCAAGTTCCCCGAGGCGTGGGCGGCGTGGCAGCCCACCGACGGCGAGGACGAGGTCGAGGTGGGACGCCGGGTGGCGGACGCCGTCCTCGATGCCGTGGCCGTGCTGGGCGCCGGCGAGCTGCTCGTCGTGTCGAGCCACGGCGCCGCGATCCGGTACGGGATCGGCTCGCTGCTCGGCCTCGACCCGGGCCAGTGGCGCCGGCTCGGCCCGTTGAGCAACTGCGCGTGGTCCGTGCTCGACGAGACTCCCGCCGGCTGGCAGCCGGAGGGGTGGCGGCTGCTGGAGCACAACGCCGGCAGCCTCCCCGAACCGGCCCTGTCCGACGACCGCTGACCCGGCGCCCCTCGCGGGGCGGTGTCGCCCGGCCGGGAACCCGTCGATCACGTTGACGTGATCGACGGCGGCTTCACACGATGCAGGACTCGTGTGAAGTCACCGTTCGTCGTGTGAAGCCACGGGCTGCGCGGCCGCGCCGGCCGGCTCGCGGGCGATGACGATGGGCGGCTCGGCCAGCTGTATCTCCGGCTCGGCCGTCGGGCGCGGCCGGGCGTGACCGGTCGCCGGGTCGACGTCCAGCGACCAGTCGTGGCAGACCTTCGGGACCAGCACCGGGTACAGCGTGAGGTCGCCGTCCGCGCCGATGTGCATGCGGACGAAGCCCTTGACGTCCTCCACGGCCTGCGCCGCGATCTGAAGGTCCTCCATCGCACCGCGCTGCGCCGTCAGCGCGTAGGCGACGAACGCCTCGGCGCCCAGCCCGGCGCCGACGGCGGCGGCGAACGCCACGAAGATGGCGAGCAGCAGCCAGTCGGGCCAGTTCGCCGGCCAGGGGATCGCCACCAGGATGGTCAGGATCACCAGCGCGACGAGTGCCTGCAGGAACGCGGCGAGGGTCGCCGACGGCGGCCTGATCCAGCGGCGCCTGAACACGAGCTGCACCAGCGACGGCAGCACGCCCAGGACGGCCAGGGCGATGACCGCCTCCGTGTCGAACCACAGCACCGATGCCATCGACGCCGTGTGCACGGCGTTGACGGGCGGCCGGGCCCGGGTCAGGCCGAACACGAACGCGGCGATGAGGAACAGCGCCGCCTGGACACCGGCGCAGACCTCCGCGAACCCCGGGTTGCGCCGCAGCACCCAGAACGTCGACCACGGCAGCGCGAGCCGGGCCGCCCACAGCCGCGACGTCAGCACCGACGGGCAGGTGACCGGTCCGCGGACGTAGGTCACCGGGTCGTCCTTGTTGTGGCCGTGCGAGCCGGGCGGCGGCAGCTCGAGCCGCTTCGGCAGCCAGTGCGTCGTCCGCATGTACGCGCCACCCAGGCCGCACGTCACCAGCTGCCGCCGGCGCGGGTCGGGGCGGCTCGCGGCCGCCTCCTCGTCCTCACCCGGGAGGCGCTCGGCGTAGCGCGCGTAGTGGTGCAGGTCGCCGGTGATCCACAGCCGGACGGACGCGCCGGTCGGCTCGCGCTCGTCGCTGTCCGGCTTGCACCGGGTACGGATGTACGTGCGGTCGAACCAGTTGAGTGCGTTGAACGCGTCGGCGTCCTCGGTGGCCGAGTAGACCCACGTCGGCGTCGCCGAGCAGACGATCACGCCGTCGCCCGGCCGGAGGTTGCGGGTCACCCGCTGCTCGAAGTAGTCGAGCTGCGGCCCGTCGATGTACGTGCCGAGCTGGGTGTCGACCCCGAGCAGCCACCAGCGGTTCGGCAGCGAGACGGCGAAGTAGCTGCGCGACTGGCGGGTGCGCCAGCCGCCGATCCTGCGGCCCTGCGTGAACAGCCGCACGAACGCCGTGAGCCCGTCGTACCAGTCGTGGTTGCCCGGCAGCGCGAGCAGCAGCGGCTCGTCGTCGGCGTGGGGGAGCGCGGCCTCGTACGGCCCCTTCAACCGGTCCTCGTAGCCCCGGGCCGACGCCGTCGGATACACCTCGTCGCCGCCCATGACGAGCAGCGAGCCGCGCGGCAAGACGGGCGCGCCCGGCAGGTCCAGCTCCGGCCGCCCCAGCAGCCACGCGACCGTGTACGTCGGGTCGAAGCCGTCCCCGAGGTCCGCGACGAAGTCCAGCCACATCTCGTCCGCGCCTGGGTCGTGCAACGGCGCCCGCAGCTCGTCGCCCGGCAGGGCCGCCTGGATCTCGCGCTTGTCGTCGTAGTCGGCGAACACGTTCGACAGCACGACCTTGACGGCCGTCTGCAGCAGCTGCCCCGGCTCCAGCCAGCGAACCGACTCCTGCGGCACGAAGCCGAGCGCCTCGGAGTGACGTCCGAGCTCCTGCAGGTCCATCCGGCGGCTCCCTCCAGCGGGCACCCAGACCCTACCGCCGGGCGGTCCCGCGCAGGTCTCGTTTCGGGTCCGCTAGACTGTCGGTCTCCACCAAGGGGCTATGGCGCAGCTGGTAGCGCGTCTGCATGGCATGCAGAAGGTCACGGGTTCGAGTCCCGTTAGCTCCACGCGATTCCGGGTACGCCTGTCCGCAGAAGGCGCGGACCTTTTCATCGCGTCATTGTTTCTGGGGGCCGAGCCCCCAGACCCCACGCTCCTCACTCGGCGGTCCTTGCTGCTTGCGCGCCGAGCCCCCAGACCCCACGCATCTCACGCGGCGGTCTTGTTGCTTGCGCGCGGAGCCCCCGGACCCCCACATTCCTCACTCGGCGGTCTCGTTGCCTGCGCGCCGAGCTCCCACGTTCCGCGCCGCCCTGATCTCTCGCTTGCGCGCCGTACGCTTGGGGGCGACGGCTGGAGGAGGCCGCTATGGCGTTCGTCGACTTGGACAACATCACCGAGCTGGCGGTGCAGCGGTGGGGTACGGCGCACTCGCCGCGCACGGCCGAGCTGATGGCCGCGCTGGTGCGGCACCTGCACGAGTTCGCCCGCGAGGTGAACCTCACCGAGGACGAATGGGCGGCCGCGATCGACTGGCTGACCCGCACCGGCCAGACCTGCGACGAGAAGCGGCAGGAGTTCATCCTCGCCTCCGACGTCCTCGGCCTGAGCATGCTGGTGGTGCAGCTCAACAACCGCTTCGACGAACGGGCCACGCCGGCGACGGTGCTCGGGCCGTTCCACATCGACGGGTCGCCGCCGGCCGAGTTCGGCCACGACATGTCCGACGGGTTGCCCGGCACGCCGCTGTTCGTCACCGGCAAGGTGACCGACGTCGAGGGCAAGCCCGTGCCCGGCGCGATCCTGGACGTCTGGCAGGCCGACGCCGAAGGCGTCTACGAGGCGCAGCTGTCCGAGGTCGACGAGGCGCGGCTGCGCGCCAGGTACCAGGCCCGCGACGACGGCAGCTACTGCGTGCGGACGATAGCGCCGCTCGGCTACACCATCCCCATGGACGGCCCTGTCGGGGAGCTGATCGAGCGGACCGACATCAGCGAGTACCGGCCGGCGCACGTGCACTTCCTGCTCGACGAGCCGGGCTACGCGAAGCTGGTCACGCACCTGTTCCCCGAGGGCACCGAGTACCTCGACTCCGACGTCGTCTTCGGCGTCAAGGACGCGCTGGTGATCCCGTTCGCCGAGCACGAGGCCGGGCCGAGCCCGGACGGCGGCGTCATGGACCGGCCGTTCCTCGTGGCCGAGTACGACTTCGTGCTGCAGCCGGAGTCCTGAGCCGGTCGCGGCTGCTCCCGTCCGGCGTACCCGCCTGGCCCGGGAACGCCGCGTGGTCCTTCGATTACTTCTCTTCGCATGGGTTCCGTAGTGCCTGGGGCTTGCTACGCTCGGCCGCTGTTCCGGCTGGGGCACCGGCACGAAACCTGGTTGGTCGCAGTACTGCGCGGGGAGGTCGTCTGGTGGCAGATGCGGGGATGAAGGATCGCGTCAAGGGGCTGCTCGGCGGGCAGCCGAACGAGCTCGGGGAGCACGTCGACCAGCGGACCGAGCCCACCACTCCGCAGCAGGCCCTGCAGGTGCTCGACCTCGCGCAGCGGACGGCGGACGAGTACGTCGCCAGTGCCCGGCGCGAGGCGAACCGGATCTGCGCGGAGGGGCGCGTCCAGGCCGAACAGATGGTCCGCGACGCCCAGGTCCAGGTGCAGGCGCTCCAGCGGGAGGCCGAGAAGGCCCTCGCCGAAGCGCAGGCCAAGGCGGACCAGGTCGCCCGGGACGTCCAGGCGCACGCCGACCGGGTCAAGCGGGACGCCGAGGGCGTCCTGTCCGAGGCACGCAACCGGGCCAACGACATGGTGAAGAACGCCCAGGTGAACGCCGAGGAGCTCAAGCGCCAGGCGCAGCACCGCCACGACGACGTCGTCGGCAGCCTCGCCGCCAAGCGCGAGGCGCTGCAGCGGCAGATCGAGGCGCTCGAGGTGTTCGAACGCGAGTACCGCGAGCGGCTCTCCGGCTTCATGCAGAACCAGCTGCGGGCCCTCTGGGTGGACGAGCCCCGGCTGAACGCCGAGGAGATCGAGAAGCCGATCGCCCCGCCGCCGGCCCAGGCCAAGCCGGCCCAGGCCAAGCCAGAACAGCCCAAGGCGGAGCAGCAAAAGCAGGAGCAGGCCGGCACAGCCGAGCAGAAGAAGTAGTCCCGCACCCCGCCGGGGCGACCCGCGGGCCCTCCGCGCGGCGGCTCCCGGTCTTCGGTCCGCCGGTCAGTCGGCCGCCGGGCGCCCGACGACCATCGACGCGCGCAGGTCGGGCGGGAACTCCGCGGCGGTCGCGGCGTCGAGCCGCGCGCCGAGGCCGTCGAGTACGCGCGTGAAGAACGACCTGGCCGCGGCCGCGAACACGACGTCGGCGACGTCGCCGTCGGAGAGGCCGAGCGCGCGCAACCGGTCGACGTCGTCCTGCTCGACGGACGCCGCGTCGACGGCGACCTTCGCGGCGAACTCGTAGACCGCACGGTCCTGGGCCTCGAGCCTCGCGCCGCTCGGGTCCGCGGCGATCGAACGGACGGCCGCCTCGTCGCCGCAGACGTCACGCAGGAACTTCGAATGGGCCACGGTGCAGTACGTCGACCGGAGCGCCCGCGCCGCCGCGATCGTCGCGATCTCGAAGCGGCGGCGGTCCATGCCGCCGCGGATGGTCGAGTTGAGCACGTTCCACGCCTCTTCGACGTCGGGGCGGGTCGAGAACGCGGCCGCGTAGTTGGGCAGGAAGCCCCAGCCGGCGCGTTGCTGCCGGTAGTACTCGGCGAGTGCGCCCTCGGCGGCGCTCTCGGGTACCGCGTCGATGAACATGCCCCAGTCTCGCCCGCGGGCCCGGCCGCGGCCGGGAAATCCCCATACTGTGCGGGCACGATGTCAAGGCCGGACCGGTGGCGACGACTACCTGGCGAGAGGTCACCACCGACACGAGGAGGACGACGTGAAGTTCCTGCTGATCATGAACGTGAACCCGCAGATCCTGGACGCGCTCACCGACGAGGAGAAGGACGAGATCACGAACGGGCACGCCGCGTTCATGGACACGATCAAGGCGTCCGGCGAGATGCTCGGCACGATCGCCCTGGCCGACCCGTCCCAGAGCGCGACGGTCAAGGCGAGCGGCGGCGTGCCCGCCGTGACGGACGGGCCGTTCGCCGAGGCGAAGGAGTTCCTCGGCGGCTACTACCTGGTGGAGGTGGCGGACCGGGAACGGGCGCTGGAGCTCGCGAAGATGATCCCGGACACGAAGATCGAGGGCCTCGCCGTCGAGGTGCGCCCCGTCGTCTTCTCCGCGGACCCGGCCGGGACGGAGGCGTCCTGACGCCCCGTCGGGCCGGCGCCGTGACGGGCAGGGACGAGCTCGGGGACCTGCTGCGCGTGCAGGCGCCGCAGGTCCTCGCCGCGCTGTTGCGCAGGTACGGCGGGTTCGAGGCGTGCGAGGACGCCGTCTCGGAGGCGCTGCTCGCGGCGACCGTGCGGTGGCCCGAGGAGGGCGTGCCCGACCACCCGCGTGCCTGGCTCACCACCGTCGCGTCGCGGCGGTTGGTCGACCAGGTGCGCGGCGAGCGGGCCCGGCGGCGGCGCGAGCTGGCCGCCGCGACGAACCGCCCGGCCGACGCCGAGCGCGTGCCGGCGCCGGACGAATCCGGCGCCGGCGACGTGGACGACACGCTCCGGCTGCTGTTCCTGTGCTGTCATCCGGCACTGACGCCGGCGTCCCAGGTCGCGCTGACGCTGCGCGCCGTCGGCGGCCTCACCACCGCCGAGATCGCGCAGGCGTTCCTGGTGCCGGAGGCCACGATGGCACCGCGGATCAGCCGGGCGAAGCAGCGGATCCGGGGCGCGGGAGCCGGGTTCGGGATGCCGGACGAGGAGGACCGCGCGGAACGGCTCGTCGTCGTCCTGCACGTGCTGTACCTGATCTTCAACGAGGGCTACACCGCGAGCTCGGGGACGCAGCTGCAGCGCCCGGACCTGACGGCCGAGGCGATCCGGCTCACCGGACAGGTGCATCGCGCCCTCCCGGAGGACGGCGAGGTGGCCGGGCTGCTGGCGCTGATGCTGCTGACCGACGCCCGGCGGCCCGCGCGCACCGACGAAGCGGGCGACCTGGTGCCGCTCGCCGAGCAGGACCGCGGCCGGTGGAACGCCGGCATGATCGAGGAGGGCGACCGCCTGGTCACCGACGCGATGCTGCGCTCACCGCTCGGCCCGTACCAGCTGCAGGCGGCGATCGCGTCGCTGCACGCCACCGCGCCGCGCGCCGAGGACACGGACTGGGAGCAGATCCGGATCCTCTACGGCGTCCTCGCCCGGCTCGTGCCCAACCCGGTGGTGACCGTGAACCGCGCCGTCGCGGTCGGGATGACCAGGGGACCGCGGGCGGGCCTGGACCTGCTCGCCACCCTGGACGGCGACCGGAGGATCGCGGGCCACCACCGCCTGCTCGCCGTGCGCGCCCACCTGCTCGAGCTGTCCGGCGAGACGGCGGCGGCACACGAGGCCTACCTGGAGGCGGCCCGCCGTACCACCAGCCTGCCGGAGCAGCGACATCTCGCCAGGCGTGCCGCGTGCCTGGCTAGTCGGGAAGCAGCGGACGCATGAACGTCCGCTCGTAGCGGAGCACGCAGCCGCTCTCGTCCCTGATCCGGTCGGCGGCGGCGAAGTCCGGGTCGGAGCCGAACAGCGTCCGGTAGCGCTCGTACTCGGCGAGGCTCGGGAAGCTGAACAGCGCGAGGGCCTTGTCGCTCGCACCCTCGCTCGGCAGGAAGTAGCCGTGGTGGGTGCCCCCGTGCTCGTTCACCAGCGCGATCCAGCGCCGCGCGAACTCCTCGAACTCCTCGAACGCCTCGATCTCCGCCGGGTCGATGACGTACTCCACCACACAGGTGATCACCGGGTCAGGATGCCAGAGCACCGTCGGTGACGGCTCGGTGGCCGGAGGTCGTGCCGGCCTCGTCGCCGGGGGACCAAGGTCCCCGGTTGGCGTCGACGCCGTCACCGCGTGGCGCCCCGCTCGTCATTGAGGATGGATCGGGCACACTCGCTCATTGACCGACACCCCGGGACCGGGTGTGCCCGCCCCAGCCCCGTGACTCCACGCAACGCACCCGGTTACCGGTGGTGCGGTTTGCCTCTCATCGTCTGGTCGGGCGGCCTCGATCCGCACGCGTCTCGTATCGTGCTAGAGGCCTGCTCATGCATGGACGGTCGCCCCGGACCCTGGCGGCTTCTCGATAGAGAAGGCGACGGTCAAATGTTCGGACATCCTCTTGTCCGGGACGCGATGACCGCCGACGTGGTCGTCGCGTTGGCGGACACCCGAGCCCCGGACCTCATCGAGTTGCTCGGCGCGCTGCGGCTGCGCGCCGTGCCGGTCGTCGACACGTACGACCACGTCATCGGGTTCGCGGCACGGTCCGACCTCCTGGTCGGCAACTCGTCCCGGCACGTGCCCGGACGGCACAAGCGGCTCCGCTACGACGTCTCCACCCGTACCGTCGGCGCGCTGATGAGCGCGCCCGCCGTGACGGTGACGCCGGAGACGACGGTGGTGGGTGCGGCCCGCCTGATGACGGAACGCGGCGTGAGCCGGCTGCCCGTCGTGGACTCCGACAACACGTTGCGGGGGATCGTGACGGCGAGCGACGTGCTCGCCGCCGCACACCGGTCCGACGACGACGTGCGCACGGACGTCGGCGACGTGCTCGCCCGGTTCCTGCCGACCTTGCACGCGGTGACCCGCGTCGAGGTGGAGGACGGGCTGGTCACGCTGTACGGCCACGTCGTCGCGCCGAGCACCATCCCGCTCGCGCTGCACCTGATCCGGCACGTCCGCGGCGTCGTCGACGTCGTGGACTCGTACCGCGTCGGGAGCCGCGAGGAGGCGCTGGCCGAGCGGTACCGGGCCACCGCCGGCGCTCCGGCGGCGTAGCCCCGCCGCGCGGCGCTACCAGGTGCCGCGGTGGTCCGGCACCAGGCGCACGAGCGGCAGCACGCACACCAGCACCACCGCGAACGCGACGAACACGTGCGCCTGGGTGAGCCCCGGCGTGTGGCTGCGCGCCAGGATCGCGGTCGTGACCGACACGCCGATGATCGCCCCGGACTGGCGGAACATGCCGCGCAACCCGGCGATCGCCGCGACCTGGTCGGGCGCGAGCTGCAGCGTCGCGTTGTTCGACGCGGGCACCGACACGCCCATGCCCAGACCGGTGAGCCCGGTCGTCATCGACAGCCACACGTACGGCGACACCCAGTGCGGGTAGAACGCCATGGCGACCAGACCGACCGCGATGACCGCGAAGCCGACCACCATCGGCAGCCGCACGCCGATCCGGCGCAGCGCGAGCACTGCGAGGCCGGTCACACAGATGGTGCCGACCGCGCGTGCCGTGAGCAACGTGCCCGCCTCGAGCGTGGGCAGGTGGAAACGGTCCTGCGCGTACACCGGCACGAGCGCGCCGAATCCCATCGCCGCGCCGCCGTACAGGAGGTTGATCCCGTTCATGATGCCGAATCCCTTGCCCCGCAACAGGCGGATCGGGATGAACGGCGCCGCGGCGCGCTTGGTGTGCCGGACGAACAGCACGCCCATCACGACCGCGATCGCCTCGGCTGCCAGGACGCCGGGGTCGAGCAGGCTCGCCGTGCCGTTGCCCAGCCACGCGATGCCGAACATCGCGGAGAGGATGAGCACCGCGAGCAGGACGATGCCGGCCACGTCCGGCCGGGTCGCGGTGCGGCGACGGCTGCGCGGTATCAGCCGGAGGCCGAGCACGACGAGCAGGATCCCGGCGGGCACGTTGACGAGGAAGATCTCGCGCCAGGACGAGTACGTGACGATCACGCCGCCGAACACCGGGCCGGTGATGCCGCCGATGGGGAAGACGCTGGTGAGCATGCCGATCGCGCGATCCCGGCCGGGGCCGAAGATGTCCGAGACGATGCCCGTCGCCGACGGCATGAACGCGCCGCCGCCGACGGCCTGGACCGCCCGGAACGCCACCAGCATCCAGATGTTGTCCGCGAGGCTGCAGCAGAGCGAGGCGACCGTGAACAGCGCGGCCGCGACGAGGAAGACCTTCTTCCTGCCGTACTGATCGCTGATCCGCCCGGCCACCGGCATCACGACGATCTGGCCGAGGGAGTAGATCGTGATGGTCCAGCTGCTCCAGTTGATCCGGGTACCCAGGTCGTGCTGGATCGCGGGGAGCGCGGTAGCCACGATGGTCTGGTCGATGGCGGCCATGAACAGCGCGACGGACACGATCGCGAATACGATGCGGCGCCGAGGGCCTGGTTCGTCCGCGGGGACCGGGGCGGGGGTGCGGACTACCGGTGGGAGGTGCGACGGTGACGGAGCCTGCTGGACGGAGGGTACGGTCTGTTCTCCTTGTCGCACACGCTCCACGATACATTGCTTGCCGGCAGGCAACTAAAGAAGGTGCTAATGGTTGAGACCGAGACGATCGCCCGGCTCCGCGCCGTCATCTCCCGGACCGCACGGCACCTGAACGCGACGGCGACGGCGGAGGGGCTGACGCCGACGCAGGCGTCCGTGCTGGGGCTGATATCGGCCCGCGGCCCGCTCGGGCTGACCGAGCTCGCCGAGCTGGAGGGGCTGAACCCGACGATGCTCTCACGCGTCGTCGGGCGGCTGACCGAGCTCGAGCTGATCCGGCGGCACCAGGACCCGGCCGACCTCCGTGCGGTGCGCGTCGAGGCGACGCAGAAGGGGAAGCGGCTGCACACCAGGATCAGGGCGCTGCGGACGACCGCCGTCGCCGAGTGCCTCGACCGGTTGCCCCAGGAGTCCGCGGAGCGCCTGGTCGCCGCGATCCCGGCGCTGGAGGAGCTGGCCGAGCAACTGAGGGCGGCGCACCTCTCCGGCGGGCCGAGGAGCTAGTTCCGTAGGCCGCCGGCGGCGGGCCTCCTCGTACGCTGACGTGGGTACGTTGCAGTGGCTATAGCGCTTGCGATGTACCCACGTCACGGTCGGGGGCCGGCGAAGAGCCCGCCGCGGGTGCGGGCGCGGCGTCAGTCCCAGCGGACCCGGACGGCGACCGGCTTGCGGAACACCAGGCCGCGCGCGCCGCGGGGGGAGTCGGGGTCGAGGCGCAGGCCCGGCATCCGGTCGAGCAGGGTGCGCAGCGCGACGACCGTCTCCAGCCGGGCCAGGTCCATGCCGAGACAGAAGTGCGGCCCGTGCGCGAACGCCAGGTGCCGCCTGACGTTCTCCCGGCCGAGCCGGAACGCGTCCGGCTCGGCGAACACGGCGGGATCCCGGTTGGCGGCGGTGATCGAGACGGTCACCGGCTCGCCCCGGCGGATCACGGCGCCGCCGAGCTCCACGTCCCTCGTGGCGTACCTGTCGACCATCGCGGCGGCGGGCTCGAGCCGGAGCGACTCCTCGACGGCGGCGGGCAGCAGGCCCGGGTCGGCCCGGACCAGCTCCGGCAGGCCCGCGTCGTCGAGCAGGTGCCGGGCGGCGTTCGCGATCATTCCCTCGGTCGTCTCGATACCGCCGAACATCAGCACGGCGGCGTTCGACACGACCTCCGGCGTACGCAGCCCGCCGTCCCTGCTCGCCGCGTCGACGAGCAGTGACGCCGACCGGCGGCCTTCGAGGGTCGCCTCCACGTGCGTGCGCAGGCCGGCGAACGCCGCCGCGCCGTCCGGACCGGGCTCGCGCCCGGCGGTGAGGTCGGCGACGGCGCGCACGATGGCGTCGTACCAGCCGAGGACGGTGCCGGCGTCGGTGTCGTCGAGGCCGAGCGCCTCGGCGACCACCGCGACCGACAGCGGGCCGGCGAGGCCGCGGCGCAACTCGGCCGTCCCGGCGGGCAGCAGCGCGGCGACGAGCCGGTCCGCCTCGGCCTCGACGAAGCCGGCGAACCGTTCCGCGATCTCCGCCGGCCGGAACGCCGCCGAGAACGGCCTGCGGTGCCGCGCGTGTGCCGCGCCGTCGAGGGAGAGCATGCTCGGCCCGACCACCCGCGCGGTCGAGAACCGCGGGTCGTCCACCGTGAACGTCCGTGCGTCCCGGAGCACGGACAGCGCCAGGTCGTGGCGGGTGACCAGGTGGACGCCGAGGGCGGGCACCCACGCCACCGGCTCGTCGGCGCGCAGCCGGGCGAGCACCGGGTACGGGTCGCGCTCCAGGTCCGCGAGCGTGACCTCGGCGCCCGGGCTCACCCGCGAAGCGCCGTCTCGACCGGAGTGTCGCCGCTCACCACGTCGAACTGCCGGCCGATCGTCGCCGGCTCGTCGAGCACGCCGGCCAGGACCGCGGCCACGTCGGCGCGCGGGATCTCGCCGAACGGGACCTGCTCGCCGAGGCGCACCAGGCCGGTGCCCGGGCCGTCCGTGAGCCGGCCGGGCCGGACGATCGTCCAGTCCAGGTCGCGGCCGCGCAGGTCGGCGTCCGCCGCGGCCTTGGCGCGCAGGTACACCTGGAAGACGTCGTCGGAGTCCGGGTCGGCCTCGTCGACGTGCATCGCCGAGACCATCACGTACCGGCGGACACCGGTGGCGACGGCGGCGTCGGCCAGCAGGATCGCGGCGTCCCTGTCGACGGTGAGCTTGCGCGGCGCGCCGCTGCCCGGCCCCGCCCCGGCCGCGAAGACCACCGCGTCGGCGCCCGCCACGGTCTCGGCCACCTCGTCGACCCGCGAGGTCTCCAGGTCGGCGACGACGGCGGTGGCGCCGGCCGCCGCGAGGTCGGCGGTGTGGGCGGCGTTCCTGACGATGCCGACCGCCTCGTCGCCGCGTTCGGCGAGCCGCCTCTCCAGCAACAGTGCGATCTGGCCGTGGCCCCCTGCGATGACGACGCGCATCCCGCCACGCTACCGACTGTGCGGCCGGGCCGCCCTCTTTCCGTGACCATGAAGGTTGCGACCCCCCAACGGGGGCCCGAAACTTTCGTGATCACGGAGGTGAGGAGCGGCGGACGGCGGGTATCCGAACGGGTGATGCTGGTCGCGGAAGAGGTGCGCCTCGATCTCGGCACCGTCCGGCTGGACGGCCGTCTCGTCCTGCCGCACGAGGCCGCCGGCGTCGTCGTTTTCGCGCACGGCAGCGGCAGCAGCCGGCACAGCCCGCGCAACCGGCACGTCGCCGACGCGCTGCACCGCCGCGGCCTCGGGACGGTGCTCATGGACCTGCTGACGGCCGACGAGGAGCGCCGCGACGCCGTCACGGGGGAGCTGCGCTTCGACGTCGCGCTGCTTGCCGGGCGGCTCGCCGGCGTCGTCGACTGGCTGGCCGGACGGAAGGAGACCAGGGACAGCCCGATCGGCCTGTTCGGGGCCAGCACCGGCGCCGCGGCCGCGGTGGTGGCCGCGACGGAGCGGCCCGCGCGCGTACGCGCCGTCGTCTCCCGCGGCGGCCGGGTCGACCTCGCCGCCGGGACGTTCGGGCGCCTGCGCGCGCCGCTGCTGCTCGTGGTCGGGGGTGCCGACGACGCCGTGCTGGACCTGAACCGCGGCGCGATGCGCGACGTGCCGGGCGTCGTCGACCTCAGCGTCGTGCCGGACGCCACGCACCTGTTCGAGGAACCCGGCGCCCTCGACGAGGTCGCCCGTCTCGCCGGCGACTGGTTCACCCGGCATCTGGGCACCGCGCCGGCGGCGCCGCCGGCGAGCTGAACGCGGCGCGGGAGAGAGCGACATGCGTTTCGCGGACCGACAGGACGCAGGGCGGCGGCTCGCAGCGGAGCTCGAACGGCTCCGGCTACGCGATCCGGTCGTCCTCGCGCTGCCGCGCGGCGGTGTCCCCGTCGCGGCCGAGGTGGCACGGCTGTCGGGCGCACCCATGGACGTCTTCGTCGTGCGGAAGGTCGGCGCGCCGCAGCAGCCTGAGCTCGGCATCGGCGCCGTCGCCGAGGGGCGCGACGAACCGGTGCTCGGCGAGCACGCCTGGCAGTTCGTGTCCGACCCGGACCGGCTCGGCGCGGCAGTCGACGCCGAACGGGCGGAGGTGGAACGCCGCGTCGCCCGGTACCGGAACGGCCGCCCGTTGCCGGATCTCGCCGGCCGGGACGTGGTCGTCGTCGACGACGGTCTCGCGACCGGCGTCACCGTCGAGGCCACGGTCCTGGCCCTGCGCGAGCGGCGCCCCAGCCGGATCGTGGTCGCCGCGCCGGTGTGCGCCGGGGAGACCAAGGACCGCATCAGCACACTGGCGGACGAGGTCGTCTGCGCGTCCTGTCCGGCCAACCTGATGGCCATCGGCATGTGGTACGACGACTTCGCCCAGGTGAGCGACGACGAGGTACTCGAGCACCTGCGCCGTTTCTTCCCCGATCACGAAGGTCCCGACTCCTCGTAGAGGGTCGAATGTCTGGTGACCGGGGCCCGGGACGGGCTCTGCAGTGCCAGCGCCACGACGCAGTCGTCCTGCTCCCACTGCTCGAACCGCCAGGCGCGGTCGTCGTCCGGCAGTCGTGCCCGCACCGGGTCGGCCGACGGGTCGAACTCGCACCGGTCCAGGGGGAGGAGGAGGCCGTCGCCGCGGGCCTTGGCGTAGGCCTCCTTCAGCGTCCAGTGGCGGAAGAACTCGGCCCTGCGGCCGGCTTCGCCGAGACCGTCGAGCCGGCGCCGCTCGGCCGCGCTGAGCACGCCGTGCGCGAGCAGGTCGACGTCGGCGGCGCCGTCTCGCCGCTCCACGTCGATGCCGCACGCCACGCCGTCGGTGACGACGCACGCCACCGTGCCGCGCGTGTGGCTCAGGTTGAACCGCAGCCCGCGCTGCGGTGCCGGCCCGTCGACCTCCGGGCGGCCGCGCGGACCGGTCCGGAACGTCCATGTTCCTGGTGCTACGCCGGGGGCGTGCGTGCTGAGGGCGTGCCGCGCGAGCCCGTGTGCGGCCGCGTAGGCGATTCGGTCGGCGGTCACCCGGAACGCGGGCAGCCGGTCGCGCTCGTCGGCGGACAGTGAGCGCTCCAGCCCGGGCAGGGTGCCGTCGCGAACGAGCGCGGCGGTGGTGAGCACCCACACGTCCACGGCCACGACGGGAAGGCTAGTCCTGCTCCGGTAGCGGAAGGTAGCGTCGGTCTCCCGACCCCCCACCACAGAGGAGTCACCCGTGCACGACGACCGGTTCCTGGTCGAGGCCCGGCTCGACCGCGTGCTGCGTGAACGCATCAGGCCAGCCGTCTACGCCCAGTCGTCCGGACTCACCGTGGCCCGCTGGGACGCACCGGGTGAACCCGTGCCGGTCGCCGAGGGCCTCGCGGCCACGTACGCCGAGGCGAAGGTCGGCGACCCGTGGGGACCGCCGTGGGGCACCACCTGGTTCAAGCTGACCGGGCGGGTGCCGGACGGTTGGGCGGGACAGACCGTCGAGCTGGTGGTCGACCTCGGCTTCGACACCTTCGCGACCGGCTTCCAGGCGGAGGGGCTCGTCTACACCTCCGACGGCACCGCGCTGAAGGGGATCAACCCGCGCAGTGCATGGGTACGGGTCGCCGACGCCGCGGCGGGCGGCGAGAGCGTGGAGTACTTCGTCGAAGCGGCCGCCAACCCCGCCATCGGAGGGCCCGTCACGTCGCTGGGCGACCCGAGGACGGCGGGCGGCGACCCCATCTACCGGCTCGTCCGGGCCGACCTCGCCGTGTTCGACAGCGAGGTGTGGGAGCTGGTGCAGGACCTCGAGGTGCTCGACGGGTTGATGCGAGAGCTCTCCGAGGACAGCCCGCGCCGCTGGGAGATCCTGCGTGCCGTCGAGCGCGCGCTCGACGCGATCGACCTGTGGGACGTCGCCGGGACGGCGAAGTCCGCGCGCCAGGAGCTCGACGGCGTGCTCACCAAGCCGGCCGAGGCGAGCGCGCACCGGATCTCGGCCGTCGGGCACGCGCACATCGACTCCGCGTGGCTCTGGCCGCTGCGCGAGACCGTGCGCAAGGTCGCCCGCACGGCGTCCAACGTCACGGCGTTGATGGACGACGACGCGGACTTCGTGTTCGCCATGTCGCAGGCACAACAGCTCGCCTGGATCAAGGAGCACCGGCCCGAGGTGTACGCGCGGGTGCGCGAGAAGGTGGCCACCGGGCAGTTCGTGCCCGTCGGCGGCATGTGGGTCGAGTCCGACACGAACATGCCGGGGGCCGAGGCGATGGCCCGGCAGTTCGTGCACGGCAAGCGGTTCTACCTCGACGAGTTCGGGATCGACACCCAGGAGGTCTGGCTGCCCGACTCGTTCGGGTACTCCGCCGCGCTGCCGCAGCTCGTCCGGCTGTCGGGTTCGCGCTGGTTCCTCACCCAGAAGATCTCCTGGAGCCAGTTCAACAAGTTCCCGCACCACACGTTCTGGTGGGAGGGCATCGACGGCACCCGCGTCTTCACGCACTTCCCGCCCATCGACACCTACAACTCCGAGCTGTCCGGTCGGGAACTTGCGCACGCGTCCCGCAACTTCCAGGACAAGGGGTACGCCACCCGCTCTCTGGCGCCGTTCGGCTGGGGTGACGGCGGCGGCGGCCCCACCCGCGAGATGCTCGCCCGCGCGCGGCGTACCGCCGACCTCGAGGGCTCGCCGCGCGTCGTGATCGAACCGCCCGCGGCGTTCTTCACCGGTGCCGAGGAGGAGTACGGCGAGCGCGCGCCGGTATGGTCCGGCGAGCTGTACCTGGAGATGCACCGCGCGACGTACACGTCGCAGGCGAAGACCAAGCAGGGCAACCGGCGCAGCGAGCACCTGCTGCGCGAGGCGGAGCTGTGGTCCGCGGCCGCGTCGGTCCGCACCGGCGCGGAGTACCCGTACGAACGGCTAGACCGGTTGTGGAAGACCGTGCTGTTGCACCAGTTCCACGACATCCTGCCCGGCTCGTCGATCGCCTGGGTGCACCGCCAGGCGCGGGAGACGTACGCCGCGGTGGCCGACGAGCTCACCGAGATCATAGACGCGGCGCAGGCGACCCTGGCGGGGACGGGCACCGGCAGCGTCGTGTTCAACGCGGCGCCGCACGCGCGCGACCAGGTGCCCGCGCTAGGCGCCGCGCAGGTCAACGGCCCGGCGTTCACCGCGCCGCAACCCGCCGGTGACGGGCACGTCCTCGACAACGGGCTGGTGCGTGTGGTCGTGGACGCCGCCGGCCTCGTGACGTCCGTCTACGACGTGCGCGCCGACCGCGAGGTGCTCGCACCCGGCGTCGCCGGCAACGTGCTGCAGCTGCACCAGGACCTGCCCAACTTCTGGGACGCCTGGGACGTCGACATGTTCTACCGCAACACCGTCACCGACCTGGTGAACGGCGGCACGGTCACCGCCGAGGACGACGGGTTGCGCATCGAGCGGGCGTTCGGCGCGTCGTCCGTGACGCAGGTGCTGCGGCTGCCGGTGAGCGAGGCGCGGCTCGACATCGACACCGAGGTCGACTGGCACGAGCGGGAGAAGTTCCTGAAGCTCGCGTTCCCGCTCGACGTGCACGCCGACCGGTCCGCGGCCGAGACGCAGTTCGGCCACGTCTTCCGCAACACGCACACGAACACCCGGTGGGACCTCGCCAAGTTCGAGATCTGCGCGCACCGGTTCGTGCACGTGGGGGAGCAGGGCTACGGCGTCGCTCTCGTCAACGACTCGACGTACGGCCACGACGTGTCGCGCAGCACGCGCCCGGACGGCGGCACGACCACGACCGTGCGCGCGTCGTTGCT
>DASUWX010000111.1:0-6407 GCA_036378185.1 Streptosporangiales bacterium
CGGGCCGTGCCGGCAGGGCGCCGTGCTGAAGAGCGAGCTCCAACGCAGCCAGGTCGAGTCGGCGTCGGCCGTCTGCACGACGCTCGCCGAGCTGCACGCGTCGGTCGCGGACGCGCGTTCGGTGCTGGCGGACGGTGCGGCGTCCTTCGGGCTGCGGCTGCTGCCGGTCGGTTGCCCGCCGGTCGCGGGCACGCCGCCCGGCAACCAGCCCGGCGAGCGCCGCGAACGCATCATGGCGCGCCATGCCGGCGTCGTCCGTGACTACCAGGCGTGCGGATGTCATGTGCACGTCGGGGTGCCCGACCGCGACCTCGCGGTGCGCGTCCTGCCGTACCTGCGCCCGTGGTTCGCGACACTGCTGGCGTTGTCGGTCAACTCGCCGTTCGCCGACGGCCGCGACACGGGCTTCGACAGCTGGCGCATGGTGTTGCAGTCACGGTTCCCGGGCTCCGGTGCCGTGCCCGCGGCCGTGACCGACGCCGTCGGGTACGACCGGCTGCTCGACCAGCTCGTCACGTTCGGCACGCTCGTCGACCGCCAGATGAGCTTCTGGCTCGCGCGGCCGTCCGAACACCTACCCACCCTGGAGCTGCGCGTCGCCGACGTCGGGGTGAGCGCGGACGACGCGGTGTTGCAGGCGGGCCTCACCCGCGCCCTCGTCGCCGACGCGCTGTCGGCGTCGGCGGCCGGACGCCTGCCCGACGCTGTGCCCGACATCTGGGTGACGGCGTCGGTCTGGCGCGCTGCCAGGTACGGCGTCGCCGATGCCGCCGTCGACCTCCGCGCCGGGCGCCTCGTGCCGGCGGCGGACGCCGTGCGACAGCTGCTCGACCATGTCGGCGGCGAGCTGGAGGCGTACGGCGATCACGCCGCGGTCCGCCGGCTGGCGATGCACGTGCTGAGCCGGGGGTCCGGCGCGATGCGGCAGCGCCGTCTCGGCGTCGCCGACCGGGCGGCGTTCGTCGAGACCCTCTGCCTCGCGCCGTCGTTTGACCCGCGACCCATCGGGTAGCCGCGGTCGGTGACCGTCTCACCCGCCACCCGGCTGCCGGACACGCCCACGCTTCCGTCGCCGCGCGGGCCGGTGTCCGAACTGCTCGTCGAGACCCTGCGCCGCGAGCCCGGCGGCACCCGGCTCGGGCACGTCCAGGCACCGACGGACCCCTACGGCGACGACCTGCAGCTCGCGCTCAACGTCTGCTACGAGCTCCACTACCGGTCGTTCCGCGGCGTCAGCGGCGAGTGGGAATGGGACCCGGACCTGCTCCGGCTGCGCCGCGAGATGGAGCGGGTCTTCCTCGCCACGCTGCGCAGTGAGGCGCCGCGACACCACGACGCCGCGGCGGCGTTGGACGAACTGCTCGTCGAACCGATCGACACCGTGGGCATCTCGCACCGGCTGCGTGCCGACGGGGAGTGGTGGCAGATGCGCGAGTACATCGCCCACCGCTCCGTCTACCACCTGAAGGAGGCGGACCCGCACGCCTGGGTCATCCCGCGCCTGGTGGGGCGGGCCAAGGCCGCGCTGGTCGCCGTGGAGTACGACGAGTTCGGCGGCGGCCGGGCCGAACGCCTGCATGCGCAGCTGTTCGCCGACCTGATGCGCGGCATGGGCCTGGACGACAGCTACGGGAGGTACGTCGACATCGCACCCGCCTCGATGCTGGCGGTCGTCAACCTGATGTCCCTGGCCGGCCTGCACCGTTCGTTGCGCGGGGTCCTCGTGGGGCACTTCGCGGCCGCGGAGATCACGACGCCGCCCTCGGCGCGCCGGATGGCCGACGCCCTGACGCGACTGGGCGCGGACCCGGTGTGTGTGGAGTTCTACACCGAGCACGTCGAGGCGGACGCGGTGCACGAGCAGGTGATGCGGCACGACGTCGTCGCCGACGTGATCCACCGGGAACCCGAGCTGGAGCCGGACGTCGTCCTGGGCGTGGACGCCACGGTCCTGCTCGAGGACCGGTACGCGGAGGAAGTGCTCGGGGCGTGGCGGCAGGGGCGGTCGGCGTCGAGGGACGCGGCACCCGGTCACTCGTCCGGATGAGGCTCCTTCGTCCGCACCCGACGGCGATGACTGGTGTCGCACAACGGATACCGGTGACTGCGCCGGCAGGTGCAGATGCCCACCTCGAACCGGTCGCTGCGTACGACGGAGCCGTCGTCCAGGACGATCTCCACCGGTCCCTCGACCAGCACGGGGCCGCCGGGCACGACGCGAACGCGCCGATAGCGCCTCTCGTCATCGCTGGGCACGGATGACCACCAGCTCCTCGTCTCGCTGCTCGGGCCCGACGGCCCCGGACTGCCGCAGCCAGGCGGCCCGGCTCCGCATCACCGGCCCGAACGGCACGCGGGCCCGGCGCACCGGTCGTACCGACAGGCCCGCCCGGGCGAGCCGGTGCATCGTGGTCGCGTGCCCGCACACGACGGAGTGGACCATCAGCAGGACCCCGCCCGGCGCGAGGCGGTCCGGGATCTCGTCGCAGAGCCGGTCGACCACGGCCCGGCCGTCACGACCCGCGTCCCAACGCGCATCCGTGCGGCCGGGTCGCCCCGTCTCGGGGGCGGTGGGTACGTAGGGCGGGTTCGAGAGGACGAGCTGGAACTGTCCCGTCCCGACCGGGCTGAACAGGTCGCCCCGGTGCACGGAGACCTTCGCGCCGTGCAGCCAGGCGTTCGCCCGCGCGGTGAGCACCGCGATGGACGACACGTCGACTGCCGTCACTGAGCCGGCTCCCGCCCTGGCAGCGAGCAGTGCGAGCGCTCCCGTGCCGGTGCCGATGTCCAGGACCCGCGCGCCGGGCGGCAGGGCCTCGTCGCGCAGCGCGTCCGCGAGCAGGCGCGTGTCCGATTGGGGTGCGTAGACGCCGGGTGGCTGCAGCAGGAGCACGATGCGGTCCTCAGGGCTCGTACCTGGTGAGTGGGCGGGTCGCGGGCCCCTGCAGGACCCCGCCGTCGACCCCGAAGCGCGAGCCGTGGCACGGGCAGTCCCACGAGCGTTCCGCGTCGTTGTAGGCCACGATGCACCCGAGGTGGGTACAGGTGGCCGAGAGAACGTGTGCCTGGCCGTCCTTGTCACGGTGAACCGCGCGACGCTCACCGTCCAGGCGGACGACCGCACCGCCGCCTGGCGGTATCTCGTCCACCGAGTCGACGTGGGAGCTGCGCAGCCGGTCGCCGACGAAGTGTTTCGCCACGCTCGCCTGCGCCTTCAGCAACTTGCCGGCCTCTCGCACCGGATGCAGGCGGCGGGGGTCGTAGATGCCCGCCCAGGACGGCTTGTCCGGGCCCGCGATCAACGCGGCGATGAGGCGCCCGGACATCACCCCATTGCTCATGCCCCATGCGCCGTAACCGGTTGCCACATAAGCATGTCTGGCTGCCGGGTGGAGCGGGCCCACGTAGGGGAGGTCGTCGCTGGACGAGTTGTCCTGCGCCGCCCAGCGGTGCGTCAGCTCGACGTCGAAGTGCTCGGTCGCCCACTCGGCGAGCCGCTGGAACCGTGCCGTCACCTCGTCCGCGCCGGGCGTGAACGACTCCCCGGTGACGATCAGGTACCGCCGGCCCTCGCCGTACGGCGCGGTACGCACCGAGCGGGTGCCGTGCTCCGGCGTGATGTACATGCCGTCGGGGTCCTGCTCCTGGGGGATCACCCGGCGACCACCAGCTCCCGGTGCGGCACCAGCCGGGCGAACAGCAGCGACCGGTCGAAGACGGGGTAGTGCGTGGCGACGACCACGTCGCGTGCGGTGACCGTCGCGCCGGTCTCGACCGTGAGCCGGCACGGTTCGCCCTCGGAGAGGTCGACCACCCGGGACCGCTCGTAGATCGACCCGCCCTCCGCCACCAGGTGGTCGGCCAGGCCGAGCAGGTACCTGCGCGGGTGGAACTGCACCTGTTCCTCGACCCGCACTGCGCCCGCGATCCCGTAGGGGAGACCGGTCTCGGTGACGTACGAAGCCGGCAGTCCCGCCTCCCGCGCCGCCTCGGTCTCGGCCCGGACCTCCTGGACGCGCTCAGGCGAGGTGACGTAGGTGTACGCGGCGCGCCGTTCCAGGTCGCACTCGATACCGAGCCGCCCGGCCGTGGCGACGACGTGCTCGACCGCCTCCTGCTGGGAGCGGGCGTAGTCACGTGCGACGTCGGCTCCGGCGGCGTCGCGCAACCGCGCGTACGCGAGCGTGTGCAACGAGGTGAGCTTCGCGGTGGTGTTGCCGGTGACGCCCGCCACGATCCGGTGGGCCTCGATCAGGGCGACGGAGCGCCCCGCCTCGGCGAGCTCCCAGGCGGTGCACACCCCCGCGATGCCGGCACCCACGACGGCGACGTCGACCTCGACGTCCTCGACGAGGCGTGGGTGGATGGTCGCGGGCGTGGTGTCCAGCCAGTACGACTCGTTCTTGCCGGGCAGCTGCGTCATGGCTGCCCGTTTACCCTTCTGCGCGGGTGCTAATCGAGCCGCCGCTCAGTGCGAGACGCGTCCTTGATCGAATCGGCGCTGGTAGGTGAGCTGGGCCTCGTCGAGCAGGGCACGGCCGATCCGGCCCACGACTTCGACGTCGTCCAGCAGCGGTTCGTCGTCCGGCCCGTGGCCGACCTCGGTGCCGCGGACGATCCAGCCCTGATGTCGCGGCGACCGTTCCAGGAGGTGGGCGTACTGGCAGATCTGCCGGGCGAGCCAGTCCTCCGGCGGCCTGGTCCACCAGGTGGGCGGCCGCAGGCGGTTCACCGACTGTCCCGGCATGCGCAGGCCGCTCTCGTAGTCGATGCTGCCGCCCGTCTCGCTGCTCGGATGATCGCCGAACCGGACGTAGAGCTGCTCGTACTCGTCGAGCAGCTCCACGAGCTGGACGAGCCGATCGAGCCGCGGGGCCTCTCCGTCGTCACGGGCACTCATGGCCAGTCCCTACCCCGGGGCGGGCCATGGATTCCTGCACCCGGCGGTCCGGAGGCTATGCCTTCGCCGCGCTCTTCCGGATGTAGCGGACCAGCCCGACGACGTCGTCGGGCACGAGCCGGCCGATGGCGCCGCTGGAGTAGACACTCACGACCACCCGGCCGTCCGGGTCGAGGACGAAGCCGGTGGACTGGACGTACAGCGGGTCCTCGTTGACGAACGCACCAGTCAGCCGCGCCAGCCGGTGGGCGTCGGCGCTGTGCCCGACCGGGAAGGTCAGCCGGTGCTCGTCGACCAGGTCCGCGGTGGTCTTCTCGTCGTCGACGGACAGCGCCACGACCCGTGCCCCCGCCTCGGCGAGCTTCTCGCCCGCCCGCTGGAACGCCCTCAGCTGGGCGTTGCAGTAGGGGCACCAGGCCCCGCGGAAGAACAGGATGACGCCGAAGTCCCCGGCCAAGGCCTCCGGGAGGTGGACGGCGCCACCGCCCACCGTGCTCACGGTCAGGTCCGGAAAGGTCTCTCCTGGGTGGAGTAATGGCACTGCGCGCTCCTCGTCCACAGTCCGGTGTGGTCTGTCTTCACCCGGGTTCGCTGTCGCGCGCGTCGAGTTCTTACCAGGCTTCGGCTGCCGGCTTTCCGGCCCGGCGTTCTGGTAAGAACCGCGTGTCGCATGCCGCGAAGAGAGTGGACACGTGACGAACGGAAGGGCAGTGGACATGACGACCGGCAGCACCGAGGACCTGGACGCCGCCGAGCGGACGCACCCCTTCGCCGGGCGGACCGCGCTGGTCACCGGCGCGGGGCGCGGCATCGGCCGGGCCGTCGCGCTCCAGCTCGCCGACGCCGGGGCCAGAGTGGTGCTGGTCGCCCGCACCGAGGCCCAGTTGGCCGGCACGTCCAGCGAGATCGCCGGCCGCGAGGGGGATGCGACCGCCGTCCGGGCGGATCTCGCGGATCATGCGCAGGTGCGCCGGCTGGCCGCGGACGTCCTCGCCGAGCACGGCCGCATCGACATACTCGTCAACAACGCGGCCACGGTCGCGCCGCTCGGCCCGAGCGTAGGCGTGGACCTCGACCAGTACGCCGCACAGTTGCAGCTCAACGTGCTCGCGGTCGCGACGCTCACCTTCGCGTTGCTGCCGCCGATGCTCGATGTGGGATGGGGCCGCGTCGTCAACGTCTCCAGCGGGATCGCGGCCGACCCGGCCGGCATGATCGGTGGCAACGCGTACGCCACCACCAAGGCGGCGCTGGAAGCGCACACGGTCAACCTCGCCGCCGAGCTCGACGGCACCGGCGTGACCGTCAACGCGTTCTGGCCGGGTACCGTCGACACCGCGATGCAGACATGGATCCGCGACCAGGACCCGGACCGCATCGGCGCGGCGTTGCACCAGCGCTTCTCGGCCTATCTCAGCGAGGGCAGGCTCATCGCTCCGGAACGGGCCGCGTCGACCCTGCTCACCCATCTCACCGGGAACGCCACCGGCCAGGTCTGGTCCTGACC
>DASUWX010000112.1:0-6642 GCA_036378185.1 Streptosporangiales bacterium
GGTGGCTTTACACGGGGCCTGCCCCGTGTAAAGCCACCACCAGCATGGTTTACATGGCCCGGGGGGTGACCCGGCGGACGAGCCCGGCGGACGAGCCCGACCCGTGGACGGCGGCGGGGTTACGGGGTGAAGACCTGGCGCACCGCGTTGCCGGTCACGTCCTGGCCCTGGTGCAGGTGCCAGGCCGCGGCGAGCCGGCGGGCGCGGTCGGCGCCGGCGGTGCCCCGCACCTGCGCCCGGTGCGCGTCCGCGAGCCGGTCGGCCTCGGCGAGAGTCGACGCGGTGACCGGCTGGCCGGTGAGCGCGGCGTACGCGGCCGCGGACGAGCCGACCATGCCGCTCTCGAACGGGTGGTACGGCGCCGCGGCCAAGAGGTTCAGGTGCTGGCCGTTGATCCAGGCCCGGTCGCCCTCGCACGCGTCGTGCCCCGCGGACGCGGCGTAGGTGTCGACGTACGTGGCCGTGCCGCCGCCTGCGGCGTCCGCGATCGCGGTGTTGAGTGCCTGCTCGACGGAGTCGAGGAACGGGTAGTCGCCCGTCGAGAACGGCAGCACGTCCTGGCAGGTCTTGTCGGCCGGGACGATGTGCGGGTAGCCGACCACGAGGACCTCGGCGTGGGGTGAGCGCTGGTGGATGCCGGCGACGACGCCCGCGACCCGCTCACCGATCCGGTCGATGTTCGGCTGCAGCGTGTTCTGCCCGTTGACCACGTACTTGTCCTTGCACGGCGAGCCGTTCGGGTCGGACCGGTACAGCGAGCTGCAGGTGTCGATCAGCGAGCCGAACAGGTTGAAGTCGTTGCCGCCGATCCCGAGCGTGACGAGGTCGGTGTCGGCCTTCAGCGCGTCGAACTGCGGCCCGTTGCTGCCCAGCGGCACGCTCTGCGACTGGGTCATGTTCGACGTCTGCGCGCCGGAGCAGCTGACGTCCGTGTACGAGCCGACCTTCAGCAGCCCGGCGAGCAGCTTCGGGTAGTCGTTGGTCGACCGGCCGCAGCCGACGGGGTCGAAGCGCGGCCACGGGATGAACGGGCCGGCGGTGTAGGAGTCGCCGAGCGCGACGTAGTGCGAGAAGCTCGGCGCCGCCTGCGCCTGGGTGGCACCGACGAGCGACGGCACGACCAGTGCGACCGCCGCCGCGACCAAGGCGACGACGCGGCGGCGAGGACGGGACGAGCGGAGAACGGAACGACGGACAGCCATGTCACACCCCTAGGCACCGTGAGGTACTGCGCATGCTGTAACTGCACGACTACGACAAGGAACATGTCAGCTCGCGCGTCGCGCGGTCAAGACCCCGGCGCCCTCGTCGTGACCGGCCGTGCATACCGGCAGGGCCTGTCGCATACTGCGAGCATGGGGCAGGCGAGCAAGGGGCGGGGCGGGTTCGAGCCCGCCACGCCGCCCACTCCGGCGCGGCATCCGGTGCCGCTGCCGGCCGCGCTCTCCGCCGGCGCGAGGCGCCCGTCCAGGGACGTCGACGAGCCCGCCGTCGAGCCGCCGGCCGCGGCGGTCGTCGTGGCCACAAGCGGCGGCACACGTACGGCGCACCCGCGCGCGTTGCGCCGGGTCGGCGGCGTGACGCTGCTCGAGCGCGCGGTGCGCGTGCTGCGCGCGGCCGGGGTGGAGCGCGTCGTCGTGGTGGTCGGCCAGCGCGGCGAGGAGGTGACCACCGCGATCCGGGAGCTGCGGCTGCCGGTCGAGGTGGTGCACGACCCGCAATGGGCGGACGGGACCGCCGGCTCGGTGCTCGCCGGGCTCGCCGTCGTCGACGACGAGCGCTGCCTGGTCGTCATGGGCGACCACGTCTTCGACCCCGACGACGTCCGCCGGCTGCGGTACGCCCCCGGCCGCACCGTGCTCGCCGTCGACCGCGACACCCGTCGGCAGGTCGGCGGCCTCGGCGGCCTCCCGCCCGCCCGCGTCCGGATCGGCGCCGACGGCCAGGTGCGGGCGCTCGGCCGCGACCTGGCCGAGAACGACGCCGTCAGCGCCGGGCTCACGGTCGTGCACCTGGGCGACCTGCGCGAGGCGCTCGCCGGACGCGCGGACGTCAGCACGTGGGTCGAGGCGCGGCAGGCGATGATCGAGAGCGGCTGCGAGCTGCGCACGTCCGACGTCGGCGGGTTCTGGGCCGACGTCCAGGCGCGGGACGACGTCCGCGCGCTCGAACGGGCGATGTGGCGGCGGTACGGGCCCAAGCCCACCGACGGCATCGTCAACCGGCTGTTCACCCGGCGCATCTCCGGCCCGCTCACCCGGCTGCTGCTGCGCACCGGCATGACACCTGACCTCGCGACGGTGCTGGCGTTCACCGTCACGCTCGCCGCCGCGGCGCTCGTCGCCACCGGCAACCGCTGGCTGCTGCTCGCCGGCGGCCTCGGCATCGTGCTGGGCTTCGCGCTCGACGGCGTGGACGGCGAGCTCGCGCGGGTGAGCGGCCGGGCGTCCAGGCGAGGAGCGGTGCTCGACACGCTGCTCGACCGGTACGCCGACCTCGCGGTCGTGCTGGCCCTGGTGCTCGCGGCGGGCGGCTCCAGGAGCGCGTGGGAGTGGGGGTTTGCGGCCGGCGCGGGCTGCCTGCTCGTCTCGTACATCCACGCCGTCGGCCGCGACACCGACGTCCGGCTGTTGTTCCGCCGCGAGTTCCGGCTGCTCATCTTCGCCGTCGCCGCGATCGCGGGCGTCCCGCTGTGGGGTGTCGCCGCGGTGGCGCTCGCCGCAAACGTCGACGTCGTCCGCGGCGTCGTGCTGCTGCTGCGCGCCATGCGGACCGGGTGAGATCCCCCATCCGGACGGGGGAGATCACGGAGGCCGGGAGGTGCGTCCTTCCGCATACTTGACCCGTGGACGTCATCGCCGGATACGCCGCCGACCTCGCCCGTACGCTCCGCGGCCCCCGCCGGTTGCGGGCCGACCTGGTGGCAGAGGCCCGCGATGGGCTCACCGACGCCGCGGAGGCGTACGAGCACGAGGGCGCCGACCCGGACACCGCCGCGCGCCGCGCGGTCGCCGACTTCGGGCCGCTGGGCACGGTGGCGTCGGGGTACCAGGCCGTGCTCGCGACGGCCCAGGCCCGCCGGACGGCGCTGCTGTGCTTCGTCGTCACGGCCGCGCAGACGCTCACTGCCACGTACACGTGGCGCAGCCTCAGCACGGGCTGGACGTTCCAGCCCGGCGTCGGTTACAGCGTGCTGGCCCGCACGGTCGACTGGGTCGGCGTCGGCGACAAGGCGGCCGTCCTGCTGGTCCTGCTCGCGACCGGGATCGGCGTGCGCCACCTCGGCAACCGGCCGTCGATCTGCCGGTTCACCGGCGTCCTCACCCTGGCCGTCGGCGCGTTCATGTTCGTCGCGGGAACGCTGCTGACCACGCTGAACCCCGCGCTCGTGGCGAGCTACCGGGACGAGCCGTACCTGTGGTTCTTCGGCGCGATCTCGCTCCTTCCCGGCGTCTGGCTGGCCTTGTCGGCGCGGCGGTGCATCCTCGCCGCCCGGCCCGTTCCGGAGGTCGGCGAGATCTCTCCGGTCGCGTGTCGAAGCGAGGTCGCCTCGTTCGACGAGTAGGCGAGGGTCGCCCGAGTCGGCCCGCCGACGGGAAATGAGGAGATCGAGATGCGGTTCATGGTGCTGGTGAAGGCGAACGACGACAGCGAGGCCGGCGTGCTGCCGAGCGCGGCGGAGCTCGAGGCGATGAGCAGGTACAACGAGGAGCTCGTCAAGGCCGGCGTCATGCTCGACGGCGACGGGCTGCGGCCCAGCTCGTACGGTGCCAGGGTGCGGTTCGAGGGCGGGAAGACGACCGTGATCGACGGCCCGTTCACCGAGACCAAGGAGCTCGTCGCCGGCTACTGGATCTGGCAGGTCAAGTCGAAGGAGGAGGCGCTCGAGTGGTTGAAGCGCGCGCCCTTCGACGGCGGCGCGGTGGTCGAGCTGCGGCAGTTCCACGAGGACGAGGACTTCGCCGAGGTGATGGACCCGGCCACGAGGGAACGCGACGCGCGGCTGCGCGCGCAGACGTCGGACTGAGTTCCGGTTGTCCGCCTCGACCTGCGGTGGTGTGATCGGGTGCTGTGACGGCAGCCGACATCCACCGCACGGTCGAGGCGGTCTGGCGGATCGAGTCGCCGCGGCTGATCGCCGCGCTCGCGCGGATCGTCCGCGACGTCGGCGTCGCGGAGGAGCTGGCGCAGGACGCGCTGGTCATCGCGCTGGAACGGTGGCCTGAGACCGGCGTGCCCGACAACCCCGGCGCCTGGCTGACGGCCACCGCGAAGCACCGGGCGATCGACCACGTGCGCCGGGACGTCACGCTGCGGCGGAAGCTGGAGGAGCTGGGGCGCGACGCCGACGACGACCCGGCGGGCGTGTTCGACAGGGCCGCCGAGGACGTCACCGACGACATGCTGCGGCTGGTGTTCACGGCCTGCCACCCGGTGCTGTCGGTGCAGGCCCGAGTGGCGCTCACGCTCCGCGTGCTCGGCGGTCTCACCACCGCGGAGATCGCGCGCGCGTACCTCGTCCCCGAACCGACCGTCGCGCAGCGGATCTCCCGCGCGAAGCGCACGCTGGCCGACGCCCGGGTGCCCTACGAGGTGCCGGCGGGCGAGGACCTCGTGGCGCGGCTCGATGCCGTGCTCGAGGCCGTCTACCTGATCTTCAACGAGGGGTACGCCGCCAGCACCGGTGCCGAATGGATGCGGCCCGCGTTGTGCGAGGACGCGCTGCGGCTGGGCCGGGTGCTCGCCGGGTTGATGCCGCGGCAGCCCGAGGTGCACGGGCTCGTCGCGCTGCTCGAGCTGCAGGCATCGCGGATGCGCGCCCGGGTCGGCCCGTCCGGCGAGCCGGTGCTGCTGCTCGACCAGGACCGCAGGCGCTGGGACCGGCTGCTGCTCAACCGAGGTCTCGCCGCGCTCGCCCGCGGGGAGGCGCTCGCGCAGCGGCCCGGCCCGTACCTGCTGCAGGCGCAGATCGCGGCCTGCCACGCCCGGGCGCTCCGGCCGGAGGACACGGACTGGCCGAAGATCGCCGCGCTGTACGCCGCGCTGTCGCTGCGGCGGCCGTCTCCGGTCGTCGAGCTCAACCGCGCCGTCGCGCTGGGCATGGCGTTCGGCCCGGCGGTCGGGCTGGAGCTGGTGGAGTCGCTGGCGGACGAGCCCGCACTGGCGGAGTACTACCTGCTGCCGGCCGTCCACGGCGACCTGCTCGCGAAGCTCGGCCGCTACGAGGAGGCCGGCCCGCGGTTCGAGCGCGCGGCCTCGCTCGCAGGCAACGAACGCGAGCGGCTGTTGCTGAAACGCCGGGCCGAGTCGTGCGCGGTGGGCCGTTACCCGTAGCGCCGGATCACGCCGTGGTGGTGGCGTCACTGCCCCTATGGGCCCGCAAGCCACCCACGTGGCCGGTCGGGTGACGTGCCATGATGCCGAGGCCAGAGGAGGCGCCATGGACTCCGAGCTCACCGTCACCCTGTCCGTGCGCGACGGCGCCGCCGCCTGCGACTTCTACCGCGAGGCGTTCGACGCCACCGAGCTGAACCGCGTGACCAGCCCCGACGGTGACGTCGTCGGCGAGTTCGCCGTCGGCCGCGCCAGGTTCTTCGTCGCGGACGAGGCACCCGAGTACGGCAACATCAGCCCGCCTGAGCCCACCGAGTGCTCGGTGCGCATCGGGCTCTTCGTCGACGACCCCGACGGGCTCGTCGAGCGTGCGGTCGCCGCGGGCGCGACCGTCGTCGCGCCGGTCAGCGACCAGGACTACGGCTACCGCCTCGGCCGGATCGTCGACCCGTTCGGCCACCACTGGGAGATCGCCCGTCCGCTGCACGCCAGGGCGTAGCGGACGCCGCCGGCCGCAGCGGCTTGGCGAGCACCAGCTCGCGGGTCACGCCGTCGCGCAGCAGGCCGCCCTGCTCGCCGGTGTCGACATAGCCGTGCCGCCGGTACAGCGCCAGCGCGGCGTCGTTGGCGGGGAACACGGCGAGGGTCAGGGTCGTGTGCCCGTTCCGCACGGCCCACTCCTCGACCGCCGCCATCAGCCGGTCCCCCACGCCCTGCCCGCGCACGTCCGGGCTCACCCACATCGAGTGCAGCTCGCTGGTCCCGTCGTCGTGCGGCACGCCGCGGACGACGCCCACCGGGCGGGCGTCCGCGAACGCCACGGGCGTTGTACGCGCCGGGGAGCGCCAGCCGCGCACGCCACCGGTCCTCGCCGCCGTCGCCCAGTCGGCGAGCCGGGAGTTGTACGCGTGCGGCGCCTCCTCGAGCGCGGCCAGGCGCACGTCCCGCCAGACGGGCCAGTCGTCCGCGGTGACCTGCCGTATCGTCACCATGTGGTCGATTCTGCCGGTCCGCCGCTCCCGGCGGCGAGCACGGCGTTGCGCACCCGGCTCGGTCACGTGCACTGGCTGGGTGGCGGCAGCGGCGCCGGCAAGTCGACGATCGCCCGGCGGCTTGCAGACCGGTACGGCCTGCGCCTGTACGCCACCGACGACGTGATGTCGGCCCACGCGGCCCGCAGCGACCCCGCCGAGTGCCCGCGGCTCGCCGCGTTCGCGGCCATGGACATGGACGAGCGCTGGCTGAACCGCTCACCGGACACGATGCTGGAGACGTTCCACTGGTTCCGGGGCGAGGCGTTCCAGCTCA
>DASUWX010000113.1:0-79564 GCA_036378185.1 Streptosporangiales bacterium
CCGCTGGCTGGAGGCGCGGTGGGGGCAGCAGCGGCTGTTCGGGCCGGACGAGGAGCCCGGCGCCGGCGACGAGGGCGCGGCGAACATCGAGCAGCTCGACCAGCTGCGCGAGCGGTTCGAGGCGAGCGCGTGGGCCGACCGCACGCCGATCGACGTCGAGGTGCCGTTCGAGATGATGCTCGGCGGAGATCCCGGGCGTGGCGCGGCGGACGGCGACCGGACGCTCGTGCGCGGCCGGATGGACGCGGTGTTCGCGGACGCCGACGGCGGCTACGAGATCGTCGACTGGAAGACCGGCCCGCAGCCCCCGCCGAGCGAACAGGCCGCCGCGGCCGTCCAGCTGGCAGCGTACCGCCTCGCCTGGTCCCGCCTGCACGGCGTGCCCCTGGAGAACGTCCGGGCCGCGTTCCACTACGTCCGCACCGGCGAGACGATCCGCCCGGTCGACCTGCTCGACGCCGACGGCCTCGCCGACCTCGTCCGCACCGTCTCGTGACCCGGTACCGCGGACCGGCCAGTGGCGTCAGGACGCGAACGGGGGCAGCGCCAGGTCGTCGAGCACGGCGTCCAGGTCGCGGCGGCTGACCGGGTCGAGCGGCGCGGCGGGGGAGCGGACCGCCGGGTCCGCGATCACACCGCGGCGCAGCAGCACGTGCTTGTGCACGGCCCACGCGATGGGTCCCTGCATGCCGAACCGGATGAGCGGCAGCAGGCGGCCGAAGCCGGCACGCGCCTCGGCGTACCGCTCCGCGGCACGGTCGGCGAGCACCGTGGCCAGGGCGTCGGCGAACTCGCACGCGGGCATCGTCCCCACCGCGCCGCGGCCGTACTCCTCGAGGGCGAACAGCGCGTTCTGGCCGCCGAGCACGGCGAGCTCGCCCGCGACCGCGTCGACGACCGCGCCGACCTTGGGCGCCGTGGGCTGCGCCTCGATCTTGGTCGAGCCGACGCCGTCGAGCTTGCCCAGCTCGACGATCGTCGCGACCGGCAGCTGCACGCCGGTGGCGTTCGGTGCGTCCTGCACTATCACCGGCAGCCCGCTCGTACCCGCGACGGTGCCGTAGAAGTCCACGAGCTGCGCGGCCGACGGCTTGACCAGGAACGGCGGCAGCACCATCAGTACGGTCGCGCCGGCGTCCCGGGCCGCGACCGCCTGCTCGACCGCGGTGACCGTGCTGGTGGCGTTGACGCCGGCGACGACGGGCATACCGGACGGCACCCGTCCGGCGATGATCCGCAACATCTCCGCGCGCTCGTCGGCGGTGAGCGCGAATCCCTCACTGGCCATACCGAACGTCGCCACGCCGTCGACGCCGCACCAGAGCTGGAAGTCGACCAGCCGGGCGAGCGAATCCCGGTCGAGCCGCCCGTCCGGGCCGAACGGCGTGGCGAGGATCGGGACGAGTCCCGCAACGGCATCTGACACGGTCAGCTCGCTTTCACGGTGGTGCCGGACACGGCCTGGGCGGCGACGAACTCCTCGTCCACCTCGACTCCCAGTCCAGGGCCCGTCGGTAGTGGGATGGCAGCGGCCCCGCCGAGGTCCAGCCCGGACCGCAGGATGCGGACGGCGGCTCGCGCGGTAGCCGGCTGGAACTCGAACAGGACGAGGTCGGCGACGGCGGCGGCGACGTGCACGCCCGCGGCCAGCGAGACGCCGAGACCGACGGAATGGTGTGGCGCGACGGGAACGTGCCGCGCCGCAGCGAGCTCGGCGACGATCGTCGCCTCGGTGATGCCGGTGCGGCCGACGTCGGGCTGCGCGATCGACATCGCCCGCGCGTCCAGCCACTGCGTGAACTCGTACCGGTTGCGCAACGCCTCGCCCACGGCGACCGGAGTGGCGAGGGCCTGCTGCAGCTCGGCGTGCCCGGTCACGTCCTCGGGCGGCAGCGGTGCCTCCAGGAACAGCGCCCCGCGCTCGTCCAGGGCGCGGCCGAGCCGCACCGCGTCCCCGCGACCGTACGCCCAGTGCGCGTCAACGGCGATCGCGAGGTCGGGCGCGGCCGCCGCGACCGCGTCGTATGTCGCGAGGTCCGCTGCGACGCCGTGACCCAGGTGCAGCTTGACCGCGGTCGCGCCCCGGCGGGACCAGTCGGCCGCCAGCTCGGCGCGCTCGGGGTCGGTCGGCAGCGGCAGCCCGGAGACATAGCTGGGGACGGGATCGCGGTACGCGCCGCCGAGCAGGTCGACGACCGGCAGTCCGTGGGCGCGGCCGGCGAGATCCCACAGCGCGATGTCCACCGCGGCCAGCGCGTCCGCCTGGTGCCCGGTGAGGTGGCCTCGCTCCCGCATCAGCTCGCGGAGCGCGTGCCACAGCGGCCTGAGCCTTCTCGGGTCGGCACCGAGCAGCTGCGGGGCGAGCAGCGTCGAGACGACGGTCTCGGCGACCTCGGGACCCACGGGCGCGAGCGCCTCGCCCCAGCCGACCGTGCCGTCGTCGGCGTGCAGCGAGACGAGCAGCGTCTCGTACCGCGCGGAGTACAGGCTGCGCCACGGCTCCCGGACGACGTAACCGGCCTCGGCGGTGAGCGCGCTGCCGTCCCGCCGACGTCCCAGGTACACCCCGTAGGCCTCGCCCGCCGACTCGTCGGGCGTGAGCTTGAGGACGTGGGTCCGTACCTCCGTGATGCGCATGCACACCCGCTATCCGATCGACTGCGATCACATCTTGCTTGACATCACGCACTATGTGCGTAACCTACGTGATTATTGCACGGTAGTTGCAGAGCTTGTCAGGACGTTCACGAGGAGCGCGCATGGCCCCGGGTGTCAGCACGGGCATGAGCACCGGCACCAACCAGAGCGTGGAGCGCTCTGCGGCCGTGCTGCGGGCGTTCCTCGACGGCGGCGGCGTCGGCGGCCGCGCCGAGCTGCGGGTCGCGGACGTGGCACGCGTGGTCGGGCTCGGCGTCTCCACCACCTCCCGCCTGCTCGCCACCCTGGAATCGGTCGAGTTCGTCGAGCGAGACCCGGTCAGCCAGCTGTACCGGCTCGGGCCGGCGTTGATCACCCTCGGCGGCGCCGCGATCAACCAGCACCCGGTCTACCGGGAGTCGCGGCCGGTCGCCCAGGGGCTGGCCGGACAGTACGGACTCGGCGCCAACGTCGCCGTGCGGCGCGGTGCGCGGCTGTTCTACCTGCTCAACGCCGAGGGCCCGACCGCGGGCAAGTCGTACACCCTGATGGGCCAGACCAACCCGCTGCACGCCACCGGCCTGGGCAAGTGCCTGCTCCTCGGTCTCACCGCTGCGCAGCGTCGCGAGCTGCTCGGGCCGGCCGAGCTGAGGTCGTTCACCCCGCAGACCATCACCACGCACGAGGCGCTCGACGACGAGCTCGCCACCGTCGAGCGGCGGTCGTACGCCACCGAGGTCGAGGAGCTGGCGCCGGGCCGCGCGTGCATCGCGGCGCCCATCCGAGGCAGGGATGCGGGCGTCATCGCGGCGCTGTCGATGTCCGGCCCGCTGTCGCTGCTCGACCTCGCGAACAGGGAGCGGGAGCTCGCCCAGATCGTGGTCGAGAGCGCCGACCGGATCAGCGTCGGGCTCGGTTACCTCGGTCCGCACACCGCACCCGAGCCGGGAAGGGCCTCGTCGTGATGTCCGTACTCGTCACCGGCGCCTGCGGCCGGATCGGCCGGCATGTGGTCGCCCGGTTCGCGGCCGCCGGCCACCGCGTCACCGGCCTCGACCTGCTCGACCCGGCCGATCCCGTCGACGGCGTGCACTACGTCCGTGGACGGCTGCAGGACCTCACCGCGGACGACCCGGTGTTCGGCGGCGTCGACACCGTCGTCCACCTCGGCGCGCTGATGTCATGGGCTGACGGGGACGCGCAGGCGATGTTCGACTCCAACGTCGCCGGCACCTTCCGGTTGCTCGAGTCGGTGGCACGGCGGCACCTGCGCAGGTTCGTCTTCGCGAGCACCGGGGAGGTGTACCCGGAGAACGCGCCCGCGTACCTGCCCCTGGACGAGCACCACCCGCGGCGGCCGAACAGCTACTACGGCATGACGAAGGTCCTCGGCGAGGAGATGGCGGGGTTCTTCGCGAGGAAGCACGGCCTGCCCGTCACCGTGCTGCGCTTCTCCCACGTCCAGGACCCCGAGGAGATGCTCGACCCGGACAGCTTCTTCTCCGGGCCGCGGTTCTTCCTGAGCCGGCGGGTGGCGAAGGAACGCGCGGCCGGCAACGACGCCTACGCCGACGAGCTCGCCGCGCTGCAGGACGGCGCGGGCGAGACGCTCGTCGCCGCGACCCGTGCGGACGGCGCACCGGCGCGCATGTGCATCCTGGCCGCCTCCGACATGGCTGCCGCGGTCGAGCTCGCCGTCGAGTCGCCGCGGGTCGAGGGCGAGACGCTCGGCGTCGGCCCGGACGACGCGATCGACCTCGCGCAACTGGCCAGGGACCTCGGCAAGCGAGCCGGGTTGCCCGTCGCCGAGATCACCGTCCCCAACACCGCGGCGAACTACTGGACCGTCAACGGGCGGGCCCGGGAGCTGCTCGGCTTCCGGCCCGCGGTCGGCTACGACGACATGGTCGAGCTGGCCGTCGCCGCGTGGCACCGACGAACCAGCTGATCTCGCCGCACAACTCCACAGACCGCCCCCAACACCCACCCTTCCTTCTTCGCGGAGGTGTCCAGCATGGACATGGATCGACGTCAGTTCCTGCGCCGAGCGGGCCTCGGCACTCTCGCCGTCGCGGGGGCGACGGCACTCGGCGGCACCCTCGCCGGGTGCGGCGGCGGGGCGTCGTCGAACGGCAAGATGACGCTGGACTTTCCGACCTGGCAGGGTGACGAGCCCGGGGTGAAGGTCTGGTGGCGGCAGGCGATCGCCGCGTTCGAGAAGAAGCACCCGAACGTGAAGATCAACCTGCAGACGGTGCCGTACGACAGCTACACCGACACGCTCACGTCCCGGTTCTCGGCGAACAAGGGGCCCGACATCGTCCACCTGCCGACGACGACGTTCGGCTCGTTCGCGGCGCAGGGTTGGCTGGCGAACCTCGACGACCGGCTCAAGGGCACGGACATCCTCGCCAACTGGACGTCGGTACAGAAGACGCAGATCTGGAACGGCCATAACGCCGGCGTGCTCGTCCTCGGTTACGCGCCCGTCCTCTACTACAACGACAAGATGCTGAAGGACGCCGGCGTCAACGTGCCGACGACCATGGCGGAGCTGCTGGCCGCCGCGAAGAAGCTGACCGCACACGGCAAGTACGGCTACGGCGCGACGACGACATCGCACCCCGGGACGTACGGCGAGGCGACGTGGATGGTCTACGGAGCAGGTGGCGGCTGGAGCGCGGGCGAGCGGCTGCGGTTCACCGACGACGTCGTCGTCAATGCGATGGACGACTACCGCAACACGGCGAAGTTCTCGCCGAAGGGCGTGCCGGCCGAGCAGAAGCGCACACTGTTCTTCGACGGCAAGATCGCGATGATGATCGAGGGACCGTTCGTCTACGCGGGCCTCGGTGACGCGGCGAAGTCGGTGCAGCCGCACGTGAAGCTGGCGAAGGCGCCGTTCCTCAAGCAGGCCGGCTACCCGTCGAACAGCATCCACATCTCCACCCAGTCCGAGGGCGACAAGGCCGACATGGTGTGGGAGTTCATCAAGTCCCTCACCACGCCGGCGATGCAGACGGACTACGCCCGGCTCTACGACGTGCCCGCACCACGCCGCGGCGCGGTGACGAAGGCGTTGGTGAAGGCACATCCCGAGCTCGGGCTCTTCCAGCAGGTCACCGACGAGGCCGTCGACGCGACGCCCGACAACCAGGACATCGTCGCGAACTTCAACGAGTTCCAGAAGCTCGTGGTGGACGCGTGCGTCCGGCTGCAGACGTCGTCGACGCCGACCCGCACGGTCATGTCCGACCTGCAGGACAAGGTCGCCAAGGCCATCAAGTCGTGAGGACATGCCGATGACCGAGGCGACGGTGACCGGCCACGACGCGCGGCGCGACCGGCGCGCGGCGTCGTGGTGGCGGGTGCGCGAACGTGGCTTCCCGTACGTGCTGCTCAGCCCGCCGGCGCTGCTCGTCCTCGGCCTCATCGCCTACCCGCTCGTGCTCGTCGTCGAGATGAGCCTGCGCAAGGGCAGGGCGATGAACATCACGGCTCTCGGCCAGGAGCCGTGGAGCCTCGACAACTACGCCAACGTGCTCACCGACGGGGACACGTACCACAGCCTGTGGATCACCGCGATCTACACGGTCGTCTCGACGGTGGTGAGCATGCTGATCGGTCTCGCGACCGCGATGCTGCTCAATCGGCGGATGCCGGGGCGTCGGGTGCTGCGGACGCTGATCCTGTTGCCGTGGGCCGTTCCCGGCGTGGTCGCGAGTGTCGTGTTCCTGTTCATGCTGGACGGCTCGTACGGGGTCGTGAACTGGATGCTGCGCTCGACCGGGCTCGTGGACCACGGCCCGCAGTGGTACTTCGACCCGGCCACCGCGCTCATCGCGGTCATCGCGCCGACGGTCTGGAAGGGCTTCCCGTTCTTCACGCTCATCCTGCTCGCCGCGCTCCAGTCGATCCCCGACGAGCTGTACGAGGCGGCACGGGTCGACGGTGCCGCGCCGGTGACCCAGTTCCGGTACATCACCTGGCCGGCCATCCGTGGCACCTGCGTACTCGGCCTCATCCTCACCGGCCTCTGGACGTTTCACGCGTTCGACCTCATCTATCCGCTCACCCGCGGCGGCCCCGACGGCGCGACGGAGACGTGGGCGATCCGCATCTACAACGAGGCGTTCGGCTTCTTCCACCCGGGCTCGGCGAGCGCGCTCGGCATCCTCGCGACCGTGCTCGCGCTGATCGTGGTGGCGTCGGTGTTCCCCATCATGCGGAGGCAGTTCTTCTCATGAGCACCGTCGACCTGCCCGTGGACGTTCCGGTGCGGCGCGCGCCGCGCCGGCCGGTGCTCCGGATCGTCGTCACCGTCGTGGTGGCGATCGTGGTCATCTTCCCGGTGTACTGGATGGTCGTCGCGTCGCTGCTGCCGACGTCGATCACGCTGTCGACGGACCCGCCGCTGGTTCCGACCCACGGTTTCACCCTGCACGCCTACGTGACGGCACTCACCGCCCAGCCGGTCGCCAGGTGGCTGCTGAACTCGATCGTCGTCACGGTTTCGGTGAGCCTGATCAGCCTGGTGATCTCGTTGCTCGCGGGCTACAGTCTGTCCCGGTTCCGTGGCGCGGGGACGACGAGCGTCGGTTACACCCTGCTGCTGGCCCGGATGCTGCCGGGCACGATGCTCTCGATCCCACTGTTCGTAGTGTTCGGCAAGCTCGGGCTGATCGACAGCCTCGGCTCCCTGATCCTCGCCGACATCACCATCACCGTCCCGTTCACGACCTGGATGCTGAAGAACTTCGTGGACAGCGTCCCGCGGGAGCTCGAAGAGGCCGCGGTCATCGACGGGTGCTCGCCCGTCGGCGCGCTGGTACGGGTGGTCCTGCCGCTCACGGCGCCCGGCCTCGGCGCCACCGCCGTGTACGCCGCGATCCTGTCCTGGAGCGACCTGCTCTTCGCCCGGACGCTCATCACCACGCCCAGCGGCTGGACGATGCCGGTCGGCGTGACGTCGTTCATCGGCGCGCACGACATCGACTGGAGCGGCATGCTGGCGGCCGGGACGCTGTCGATGATCCCCATGATCGTGCTGTTCGTTCTGCTCGAACCGTTCCTCGTCCGCGGCCTCACCTCGGGTGCGACGAAGGGATGAGCCCGCCACCGATCGCCCTCGTCACCGGAGCTGCCCGCGGGATCGGCGCGGCGATCGTGGACGTGCTGCTGCGGGACGGGTACGCAGTCACCGCCGTCGACCGTGACCCGGCGGTCAGGACGCGCTGGGCGGACGCGTCGGGCGTCCGGGCCTTCTGCGCCGATGCCGCCGACCCCGCGGCGTTCGGGAGAGCCGTGGCGGACGCAGGCGAGCACGGACCGGTCGAGGTGCTGGTGAACGACGCGGCTGCGTACCGGCGTTCGGCCATGCACGAGTGCCCGCCGGACGAGTGGCAGGCGACGCTCACCGGCGTGCTCGGCCCTGTGGAGGTCGCGACCCGCGCGGTGCTCCCGTCGATGCTGCGGAGCCGAACGGGGTCGATCGTCAACGTCGCCTCCGTGAACGGCCTCGTCGGCAACCCGGGACACGCCGCGTACACGGCGGCGAAGGGAGCCGTGCACGCCCTGACCAGGCAGCTCGCCGTCGAGTACGGGCCACGCGGGATCCGGGTCAACAGCGTCTCGCCGGGACTCGTGGTGACGGACGACGCGGACGCCCCGGCCGACGCCGTCGACCGCGCCCTGCGGCTCGAGCCGTATCCGCTCGGCCGGGTGGGCCGGCCGGCGGACGTCGCCGAGGCGGTGGCGTTCCTCGCCGGGCCGCGCAGCGCGTTCGTCACCGGCGTCGACCTGCCCGTCGACGGTGGCCTGGTGGTGACCTCGCCGGCCGCGCTCGTGACCACGTCGTTGCGCGCGGCGTGGGGACGGCCGCCGCTGGCGTATCGAGACGGGGACGGCGAACGGAGGACGCGATGAGCACAGCGGGGACCGCGGCCGAACTGGACGAGGAGGCGCTCGTCCGGTTGCTCCGGCTGCGTGGCGTGGCCGTCACCCCGGACCTTGCCGCCGACCTCGTCGAGCCGGTCCGTGCGCTGCTCGAGCAGGCCGCCGAGGTTCGTGCCGCTCTGCGTGAGATGGAGCCGCGCGGATGACCGAACCGGCCGAGCTGCTGACCGGACGCGGTCTCGTCGAGCTCGCGGCACTCGTCCGCTCGCGCGAGGTGTCCGCGACCGATCTCGTCCGCGCCTCACTGGACCGGATCGCGGCGACCGACGACCGGCTGCACGCGTACGTCACCGTGGACGCCGAGGGCGCGCTCGCGACCGCCGCGGTGCTGGACGCGGAGTCAGCGCGAGTCGGCATGCGCGGGCCGCTGCACGGCATCCCGATCGCGGTCAAGGACAACATCCCCACCCGCGGCCTGCGCACGACGTACAACTCGCGTGCGTACGAGCACTGGGTGCCCGACCGGGAGCCGCCGACGGTGCGGCGGCTGCGCGCGGCCGGCGCGGTGATCGTCGGCAAGGCCAACCTGAACGAGTTCGGCTGGAGCATCCCGTCCGACGACGACCTGGTGCCGCCGCCGCGCAACCCGTGGAACCCGGCACACCGCGCGGTCGGGTCGAGCAGCGGCTCGGCGGTGGCTGTCGCGGCCGGCACCGTCGTCGCCGCACTCGGCACCGACGGCGGTGGCTCCACCCGGCTGCCCGCGAGCCAGATGGGCCTCGTCGGGCTCAAGCCCACCCGCGGTACGGAGTCCGGCACGGGCGGCCTCGTCGACGAGGTCAGCGTCGTCTCGGTCCTCGCCCGCTCCGCGGCCGACGCCGCCGCGGTGTACGCGGCCATGACCGGTGCGCCCGCGGATGCCGCCGAGCCGATGACCCGGCTCGCCGTCCCTCGTCGGCAGATCGCCGAGCTGCCGGTCGAACCGGAGGTCGCCGCCGCGTTCGAGGACTCCCTGCGGACGCTCGCCGAGACCGGCGTCGAGTTGGTGGACGTCGACGTACCGCACCTGTCCGCGGCCCGCGACGCGAACTTCGTGCTCATCACCGCGCTGTCGCACGCCGACCACCGTGGCGACCTGCGCGAGCGGGAGTCGCTGCTCGGCGAGAGCACTCGCAGGTACCTCCGCCTCGGCGCGGCGCTCGGCGCGGCCGACTACCTGGACGCACGGGGCATGGCGGCGGCGTTCGGCCGCGAACTGGACGCCGCGACGGCCGGGTGCGCGGGCCTGGTGACGCCGATCTCGACGGTCGTCACCACCGCCGCCGCGCGCCGCCCCGGCGAGCACTCGCGCGGACTGAACGCGTCGTTCACCGCGCCGTTCAACCTCACCGGCCGGCCCGCCGTCTCGATCCCGTCGCACACGAGCCGGGAGGGCATCCCGCTCGGCCTGCAGGTCGCCGGGCGCCCGGGCGACGAGGCACGGCTGCTCGACCTCGCCGCGCGGTACGGCGCGCACACCGGACGCACGGGCCTGGTCGCACCGTGCTGAGCGACGACGCCGCGCTGGGCGCCGTCACGGACGCGACCCTGCGCTGCGAGTTCACCATCTGGGGCTACGGCGTCGGCCCGGCCCTGACCGGGCTGCTCGCCGCGTCCCGGGCGGCGGGCCGCGCCGATCTCGCCCAGCGCGTGCTCGACCTCGTGATGCCGGCGCTGCACCGTGGCCCCGACCCGACCGACCACCTGATCCCCGTCGAGGTGCTGACGGCGTTGCCGGGCGACGTGGACGTCCGTCCGGCGCTCGACCGGTTCCGCACGGCGATCCTGGACGCGTGCCGTCCCGTTCCAGGTCGGCCGCGGGTGCACCGCCCCGACATGGAGCGCTGGCAGCGCACGATCTGGGTCGACTGCATGCACACGGACGGGCCAGGCCTCGCCGCGCTCGGCGACGTCGAGGCCGGGGTCGCCGTCACTCAGGAGGCCGCCGCCGCGTTGCAGCGCGCGGACGGGTTGTTCGACCACGGCTACGACGTCGGCACCGGCGAGGGCAACGGCGTCGCGTGGGGACGCGGGCAGGGCTGGGCGCTGCTCGGCCTGGTCGGCACGCTGGCACACGCGCGGGACGCCGAGCTGTCCGGCCGGCTCGACGCGCTGCTGGCCGCGCTCGCCCGGCACGAGCGGGACGGCCGCTGGCACACGGTCGTCGACGACGACGCGGCCCCGGTGGAGATGTCGACGTCGGCGTACGTCGCGCTCGCGGTGTCCGACGCCGTGCACGGGGGCCTCGCCGACCCGGCCCACGCCGCGATGGCCGAGCGGGCCTACGCCGCGGCGAGGGCGGCACTCCACGACGGCGTGCTGCCGGCGTCGGACGCCACGCCGGTCGGTCGCGCGGCCGAATACCACGACCGGCCGTCGGGCCTCCACCCGTGGGGGCAGGGCCCGCTGCTGCTCGCGATGCTGAACCGCAGGAAGGACGGATCGTGAAGGTCGTGAAGGTCGAGACGTTCGCGCTGCGCGCACGACCGGCGGAGACCTACTGGGGCGCGCGCACCTGGAGCGCGGACCGCGGGCGCGAGCTCGCGACGTACCCGCTCGCATCCCGCCGCAGGTACGTCTACTCGGCCACGATCGACGCCGCGCTGGTCCGGGTCGAGACCTCCGACGGCGTCGTCGGGTGGGGAGAGGCGAAGGCCCCCGTCGCGGTGGACGTCGCCTGCGCGTTGATCGATGAGCTGCTCACACCAATCGTGCTCGGGTCCCGGGTCGACGAGATAGCCGGCACCTGGGACCGGATGTACGCGGGCATGCGGGTCCGCGGCCACGACTCCGGGTTCTGGCTCGAGGCCCTGTCCGGTGTCGACATCGCGCTGTGGGACGCCTGGGCGCGCACCCTGGACCAGCCCATGCACGCCTTGCTCGGCGGCCGGCGACGAAACGGCGTCGCCGTCTACGCATCCGGGGTGCCCGCGGCCGCGGTCGGCACGGGGGACGAGGGACTGCGGAACGTGCGCGACGAGGCCGAACGGCTGCGTGAGCGGGGGTTCGACGCGGTGAAGGTCGCCATCGGCGTCGACCCGCGGCGAGATGTCGAGTCGGTCGCCGCCGTGCGGGAGGTCTTCGGCGCCGGCACCCGGGTCTTCGCCGACGCAGCCGGGCAGTACGACGCACGGCAGGCTCTGCGGGTGGGGCGGGAACTGGAACGGCTGGAGACCGGGTTCTTCGAGATGCCGGTCGGGCCGGAGCACGTGGACGCGTACGCGTCGTTGGCCGCCCGCCTGGACGTGCCGCTCGCACTGGACTCGTTGCCGAACCGGTACCGCGCGCTGGAGTTCCTCCGTCGGGACGCCCTGCACGTGTTGCAGCCGGACGTCTGCCGCGCGGGCGGCGTCACCGAACTGATCCGGATCGCCGCTCTCGCCGACGCGTTCGGCGCGCAGGCGACACCGCACGTGAGCATCGGCTCGGCCGTGCACTTCGCCGCGAGCCTGCAATGTGCCGCCGCGATCCCGAACCTCGACGTCATGGAGCACTGGATCGGCAGGAACCCGCTCGGCGAGCCGCTCGCCCCCGACCTCCCGCGACCGGAAGGGAGCGTGCTCGCCGTCCCCGACGGAGCGGGCCTCGGCATCAGCGTCGACGAGCGCGCCGTCCGCCGGCTCAGCGGGGGGTGACCAGGAGGGGCTGGGTCACGGTGCCCAGCTCGCCGGTCTGGTCCGAGAGCACGCCGAGCGTCGAGCCGAGGCCGTCGGCGGCGAGCTTCGTGCGGGCGTCGAGGGCCACCCACTCGCCGCGCGGGTGACGGTGCAGGGTCAGCGTCATGGCCGGCGGGACGAACAGCCACTCGTCCAGCGGCAGCGCCGCGCCCACGCCGTTCACCGAGTCGGCGATGACGACCGCGCGGTCCACGTCGCGCAGCGGTTCGCCGGCGACGAGCGGTATCCGCACCCGGGTCCACACCTTCGCCTCGCCGTGCCCCAGCCGGGCGCCGTCGGCCAGCCGCCACTCGATCGACTCGCCGTACCCCCACGGTCCTAGCTGGTCGGCGAAGAACCGGTGCGGCGGCACGTCCGGCACGGTCGCCGGCGGGCCGGCCGCCGGGTCGGGGACGTCGGCTTCCGGGCGGGTCGCGATCTGCCAGGCGCGGGCGAGCGCGATCTCCCGGCCGTCGGCGCGCATGGTCGCCTCGAGCATCCGGATCCGCCGGCCCGGGCGGGTCACCCGCGCGGCGACCTCGACCCGGCTGCGCGGCAGCACGCCGAGGAACTCCACCGTGATCCGGCCGAGCCGCAGGCCCGGACGCGGGTCGACGGCGTCGATGACGTGCGCGAGCAGCGCGCTCGGCGGGCCGCCGTGCTGTGCGGCCGGGTCCCACGGGCTCTCCGTCGCCCTGGTCGCGTCGAAGACGCCGTCGCCGCGTGGGAGGTAGTACGCCTCGGGGAGTTCGGTGTCGTCCGGCACAGCCGGTCACGATACTTCGCGGCCGGGCCGTAAGGTCGGTCGCGTGACAGTACTCCCCGCCGACCCGCCGCGTTCCGCTCGTCGCTCGAGGCCGGGGGCGGCGCCGCGTCCGGCTCGCGTACCCGTTGCGATGTTCCCGCGGAGGGCCGGCAGATGACCAACGCCACCGATCTGCCGCTCTCGCGCTCCACCGTCGACCGCGGCGGCTACCTGCGCCAGGACCCCGCGGCCCTCGCCGCCGCGTGGACGGATCCCGGCGCCCGCGTCGTCCGGGTCGACGACGGCCGGATCTGGGTCGACGACGACGGCGACGCGCTCGTCCTCGTCACGCCGGAGGAGAGCCCGGACGGCGAGCGCTACTACCTGGGCCACGAGAACGGCACCCAGTACTTCGCCGTGCGCGCGCCACTCGTGGACCCGCCCCGCGGCGCACGGGCGGCCGGGCTGCGCGAGATCGGCGCCGTCCTCGACGGACGCGACACCGGCCTGGCCGTGCACGCGATCGCGCTGGAGCGGTGGCACGCCGGCCACCAGCACTGCCCGCGCTGCGGCGCGCGCACCGTCGTCGCCCAGGGCGGCGCGGAGCGCGACTGCCCCGTCGACGGCAGCAGCCACTTCCCGCGCGTCGACCCCGCGGTGATCATGCTCGTGTACGACGACCGCGACCGGTGCGTCCTGGGCCACCAGGCGGCCTGGCCCGAGGGGCGGTTCTCCGTCCTCGCGGGCTTCGTCGAGCCCGGCGAGTCGCTGGAGCGCGCGGTCGCGCGCGAGGTGGCGGAGGAGGTCAACCTGGAGGTCGGCGACATCCGCTACTTCGGGAGCCAGCCGTGGCCGTTCCCGTCCAGCCTGATGCTCGGGTTCACGGCGCGGGCGATCGGCGGCGAGCTGGCGGCGGACCAGCACGAGATCGCGGAGGCGCGCTGGTTCAGCCGCGCCGAGCTGGCCGAGGCGATCGCCGCCGGCGAGGTGCTCGCGCCCACCCGGTTCTCGATCGCCTACCGGTTGATGGAGAACTGGTACGGCGGGCCGCTGCCGACGAGCTGACGCCGCCCGCCCCGGAACCGGTGAAGGGCACCCGCACCGCGCGATCACGCGGTGCGGGTGCCCTTCGCGGATGTCAGGACTGGGCCGTGGCGGCGCTCAGCTGCTCCTTGACCTGGGCCAGCGACGGGTTGGTGAGCGCCGAGCCGTCAGGGAACAGCAGCGTTGGGACGGTCTGGTTGCCGCCGTTGACGCTCATCACGAACTCGGCGGCCTCCGGCTCCTGTTCGATGTCGACCTCGGTGAACTCGATGCCCTCGCGGTCGAGCTGGCCCTTGAGCCTCCGGCAGTAACCGCACCACGGGGTCGTGTACATCGTGAGCTGGTGGGACATCGACAATGCTTCCCTTCGCCATTACGGGGTCTACAAGCGTGAACGTCTGCGCGGGTCGGATGCTTCCCGTTGCCCTGTGGACCGCGCAGCGTGACGTCCCCCACCTCTGGGAGGATTGTCGGCATGCCGGCAGAAGGCGTACTCCGCGGTCTCGACCCCGAGCAGCGCGCGGTCGCCGAGGCGGTCCGCGGGCCCGTCTGCGTGCTCGCCGGAGCCGGCACCGGCAAGACCCGGGCCATCACCCACCGGGTGGCGTACGCCGTGCAGAGCGGCGCCGTGCCCGCCGGGCAGCTGCTCGCCGTCACGTTCACGACCCGGGCGGCCGGCGAGATGCGCGGCCGGCTGCGTGCTCTCGGCGTGCCGTCGGTGCAGGCGCGCACGTTCCACTCCGCCGCGCTGCGCCAGCTGCGCTACTTCTGGCCGCAGGTCGTCGGAGGGCCGCCGCCGCAGATCGTCGAGAGCAAGATCAGATACGTCGCCGACGCCCTGCGCCGGGTCGGGCGGACGCTCGGCCGGGCCGAGCTGCGTGACGTCACGGCCGAGCTGGAGTGGGCGAAGGCGAGCCAGGTGCGGCCCGACCGCTACGTGCGTGAGGCGCTGCGTGCCGGACGCCGCCCGCCGATCGACGCGACCGACGTCGCCGACGTGTTCGCCTCGTACGAGGACATCAGGGAGCAGCGCAACCTGCTCGACTTCGAGTCCGTGCTCGAGCTCACCGCCGCGATGATCCTGGAGCACCCGGAGGTCGCGTCCGCGGTCCGGTCGCAGTACCGGCACTTCGTCGTGGACGAGTTCCAGGACGTCAACCCGCTGCAGAAGCTGCTGTTGGACGCCTGGCTCGGCGACCGGCACGACGTCTGCGTCGTCGGCGACCCGAACCAGACGATCTACTCGTTCACCGGCGCCTCGCCCCGGTACCTGCTGGAGTTCCCCGCCGAGCATCCGGACACCCGGGTCATCCGGCTGGAGCGTGACTACCGCTCGACACCGGAGATCGTGGGCCTGGCGAACCGGGTGATCGAGCGGGCCGCCCGCCGGGATCCCGGGGGTGGTGGAGCGGAGCCCGGCCCGGCCCCCGCGCACCGGCTGACCCTGGTCGCCCAGCGTCCGGCGGGGCCGGAGCCGGAGCTCAACGCGTACGACGACGAGGCGGCGGAGGCGGCCGCGGCCGCCGCGCGGGCGAAGGAGCTGATCGCCGCCGGCACTCCCGCGGGTGAGATCGGCGTGCTGTTCCGCGTCAACGCGCAGTCCGAGGCGTTCGAGCAGGCGTTCGCCGAGCTCGACGTGCCCTACGTCGTACGGGGCGCCGAGCGGTTCTTCGACCGGGCCGAGGTGCGCGAGGCCACCGTGCTGCTGCGCGCCGCGGCCCGGTCCGACGACGCTCCGGACCGGTCGCTGCCCGAGCGGGTCGCCGACGTCCTCGGCGGCGCCGGGTACCGGCGGGTCGCCCCCGCCGGCGGGGGCGCGGCGCGGGAGCGCTGGGAGTCGCTGGCCGCGATCGTCGCGCTCGCCCAGGAGCTCGCCGCCGCGGACGCGTCGGCAGGTCTCGACCGCGTGGTCGCCGAGCTGGACGAGCGCGCGGCCGTGCAGCACGCGCCGACGACCGACGGCGTCACGCTGGCGAGCCTGCACTCGGCCAAGGGCCTGGAGTGGGACGCGGTGTTCCTCGCCGGGCTGTGTGAGGGCACGTTGCCGATCGTGTACGCGACGACGCCCGAGCAACTGGAGGAGGAGCGCCGGCTGCTCTACGTCGGTGTCACGCGGGCGCGGGAGCGGCTGTTCCTGTCCTGGTCGCGTGCCCGTACGGCGGGCGGCCCGGCCAACCGTGAGCCCACCAGGTTCCTCGCCGGGCTGCTCGGCGGCAGCGGTGGCACGCGCCGCCAGGTGACCACGACCGGACGCGCCACGAGGGCGAAGGCCGGGCCGGTCGCGTGCCAGGTGTGCGGGCGCAAGCTCTCCGGTGCGGTGGAGCGCAAGCTCGGCCACTGTGTCGGCTGCCCGGGCGACGTCGACGGCGAGCTGTTCGCGCGGCTGGTCGACTGGCGCAAGCAGGCCGCGGAGAGCCAGCGCGTGCCCGCGTTCGTCGTGTTCACCGACGCGACGCTGACCGTGATCGCGGAGCGCCGTCCCGCCACCGACGCCGAGCTCGCCGCCGTCGCGGGCGTGAATACGCGCAAGTTGGCACGTTACGGTCCGGCTGTTCTCGCTCTCGTCCGTGGCGACGATCCGCCACCTCTTCCGGCCGGGCGCGGCTCTGTGTGAAGAAACTTTGCGTTCTCGGGTGACAGCTTCGTAAATCAGGTTGCTCCGCGCGCGATTGGCCCATACCCTCGTAGAGCCGCGTCGATCGCGGCCAATCGCGAGAGAGCAGGGGAGGTGGCCACAGTGAGCACGACGGAGTACGTGGGCGTCGCGCGTCCGGCCACCATGCTCGAGGTCGCGATGCGTCAGCGCGGCATCGAGGGTCCGGGTCACGCGATCGCATTCGTCGATGCGAAGCAGCAGGGGACCACTGTGCCCGCGTTCAGCCAGCCCATCCAGACGTCCCTCGAGGACAACCCGGCCGCCGCCGCCAAGGGTGGCGACGCTTCGGGTCTCCGCCTCTGGAGACATCCGGTCTAGGTACATGACCGGCGCCTCCAGGCCGCGGAACCCGAATCGGGATCCGCGGCCTTTTTGTATGTACACGCCAACCGACCGAAACACGAGTCACGAGGAGGTGACAGACCCGATGTCCGCGACCGTGTTCGAGTTGTTCGAGGCGCCGTTCGCCGAAGACCTCGATCTTCCGTGTCGTAGGCAGGACCCGGAGCTCTTCTTCGCCGAGTCACCGGCGGATGTCGAGTTCGCCAAGGCCGTGTGCCGGGACTGCCCGGTGCGCGCGGAGTGCCTCGCCGCAGCCCTCGAACGCCGCGAACCTTGGGGCGTCTGGGGCGGGGAGCTCGTCCTGCAGGGTGTCGTCGTGCCGCGCAAGCGGCCGCGGGGACGTCCGCGCAAGTCCGAGGTAGCCGCCTGACCAAGCGGGTGCCGACGACGCGTCCCGCAGCGTGGACTTCCGCAATCCCGGAATCCCCGCCGACCACCGGAGAGCAGCAATGCCGATCAAGCCGAAGACCTACATCACGCCGAGGATGAAGATCATGAATTGGTACGCCGAAGAGTACGTACGAGAACGAATGCAGAGCCGCCTGTCGGAGGCGCGGCAGGAGCGGGTCGCCGCTCACGTCGTCCGTCTCCGCCGGGCGGAGAGCCGGGTGCGCAAGGCGAAGGCCCGGCTGGTCGCGATGCGGGTCAGGTCCGCCTGAGCGACCACCCGCGATGACGAGGTAGCGAAGCGACGAGACGAGGTGAAGGGCCTCCCCGCCACGACGGCGGGGAGGCCCTCGTTGTTCGTGGCGCGGTGGCTGGAGCCCTGGCCCCGCTGCAAATGATCACGGTATGTCAGGTTCCAGGGCTTACCGAGACGAGTACCTACTTCTCCCGTGCCGCAGCACGGGAGAAGTAGGTACTCGTCTGGGGAGGTTGATGGAAACCCACATACCGTGATCATTTGGAGCCCGGCGGCGGAGGTACGGGCTCAGGCCGCCTTGGCGAAGCCGGGCACCCAGTCCTCCAGCTCCTGGCGGAACGGGCCCTCGGCGTCGAGCTGGCAGAGCACCCCGATGCCGCCGATCCACACGCGATGCACCAGCAGGTACGACGGCGGCAGGTTGATCTTCCGGCTCAGCTCGCCGGTCGCGCTGCGGGGATCGCCGACCCGGCCCGCCTGGCGGCGCATCCACTCCCTGGTGAAGTGGAACGTCTCCTCCTTGACCGGGTCGAGGAACGGCTCGACGTATTCGAGCAGGTCCTCGGCGTCGATGTCGTCCTCGAGCCGGACGAAACCCTCCTGCCGCAGCCCTTCGGCGACGTTGTGGGCGTCGCCGTCGAGCGCGAGCCGCAGCACGTGGCCGATCGCCGGCGGCAGGCCGTCGGGGAGCCGGGCGACCAGGCCGAAGTCGAGGACGCCGAGCCGGCCGTCGTCGAGCAGCCGGAAGTTCCCCGGGTGCGGGTCGGCGTGCAGCATGTGCGCGCGGTCGGGGCAGGAGAACAGCAGCCGGGCGAGCAGCAGGCCCGCGCGGTTGCGCTGCTCGCGCGTGCCGGAGTCGATGATCCGCGACAGCGGCGTGCCGTCGAGCCAGGTGGAGACCAGGACGTTGCCGCGCTGCGCGACGACCTCGGGGATCACGATGTCTGGGTCGTCGGCGTACGCCGCGGCGAACCCGCGCTGCGCGTCGGCCTCGCGCGCGTAGTCGAGCTCCTCGGCCACCCGCGCCTTCAGCTCGTCGATGAGCGGCCGGATCTCGATGCCGGGGATCACCGAACTCAGCAGCCATGCCATCCGGCTGAGCTGGTTCAGGTCGCTGAGCAGCGCGGGACCGGCGCCCGGGTACTGCACCTTCACGGCGACGTCGCGGCCGTCGGACCACACGGCGCGGTGGACCTGGCCGATCGACGCCGCGGCCGCGGGTTGCTCGTCGAACTCGCGGAACATGTCCCGCCAGTCCGGGCCCAGGTGCTCGGTGAGCACGCTGCGGACCATGTGCGACGGCATCGGGGGTGCCGCCTCCTGCAGCCGGGTCAGCGTTGCGCGGTACGGGCCCGCGAGCTCGGGCGGGATCGCGGCCTCGAGCACGGACAGTGCCTGCCCGAACTTCATCGCGCCGCCCTTGAGCTGGCCGAGCACCTTGAACAGCTGGTCGGCCGTGCGCTGCTGGATCTCGGTGGCGATGGCGTCCGCGGACTGGCCGCCGATGCGGCGGCCGAGACCGAGGGCGGTACGCCCCGCGAACCCGAGCGGCAACGATGCCAGCTTGGCGGTGCGGGTGACGGCCCAGCGCGGTAGATCGCTCACACCTCCATTCTGCCGGATCCGGCGATCGGCCGCGTCGTGATCACGGAGGAGGGGAGATCATCCGCAACACCCGCAGGCCGGGTGCGGGGTCCAGCTGCGCCGGCGCCACCGCCAGTCGGACACCGAGAGCTCGAGCGAGCCGTTCACCGTCTGCGGCCGGGCGGTGCCGTCGAGGAACGTGAGCACCTCGTGGCACACCCAGCAGGCCACGCTCGTCGCCAGCACGGTGTCACAGGCCTCCACGGCCGAGCGGCTGCCGGCGGCGAGCTGAGCGGCGACGAGAGGCCAGCCCGGGTCGCGGTCGGCCCGATGGAGGTCCTGGCAGCGAAGGCAGGCCGACTGGCCGGGGAGAACGAACGTGCCGACGATGCCGGTGGTCTCGCGCACCGTCGCCACCACGTGCGGGACCCGGCCGCGCATGAGCCTGCCGCGGATCCGCGGGTCGGTGGTCGCCTCGCCGGTCAGGACGACCGCGAGCGGGGGCGTGTCCGGCCGGTCGGTGCGGGTGGCGTAGCCGCGCAGCAGCTCGCTCACGGCGTGGTCGCGGCGCCGCCCCAGCTGGCGCAGCGGCAGGCCGGCGGGCGTGCAGTCCGCGGGCCGGCAGGTGCGGGCGTCCACCACCTCGACCGTGCCCACGCCGGCCGCGGCCAGCAGGGACGCGACCGCGGCACCCACCCGGCCGGCCCCGTAGACCGAGATCACCGCCTCGCGGCGGCGGCGCAGCAGGCCGACGCCGCCGTCAGCGGCGCCGGTGGCGAGCGACATCGAGGCGAGGTCGGGGGCGAGCCGTTCGCGCTGCACGGGGTCGAGCCCAGGGATCGGCGAGGTGCTGACGTTCGCGTCGTCGATCAGCCTGGCCCGGTGCAGCAGGTCGACGAGATAGCGGCGGGGTGAAGCCGGCGCGGTCTCGAGGTCCGGCGGCTCCGGGTCGTGGCGGCCGTCGAGCGCGTCGAGCACCCGGGCGATGTCCGCGCCGCAGCCGGACAGCACGACGGCGCGGTCGGGGTCGAGCCCGATCTGCACGGTGGACGGGCCGCGCCAGAGGCGCTGGAGCGCGGGTTTCAGTACGGGGCGCATGACCCGACCTTGGCACGGCCTTGACCCTGCCTGCGCCGTCTTCACCCGATCTGTGGACAGCACCGGGGCCGGGTACGCCGGCGGTGGAAAACGGCCCGGGTCGAGACGGGTGTCTCGGTCCCGGGCCGTCGGTATGACTGGATCAGGGGAACCGGACGGCCGTGCGGGGCCGCCGGCTCGTCGGGTGCTTCGTCAGGCCTTGCCGAGGATCCGGTTGAGCTTGGTCCCGCACACGGGACACGTGCCCTTCGCCATGCGCCGGCCGTTGGTCTCGACGACCTCGCCTTCGAAGTCCCGCTTCTCCTTGCACTTCACGCAGTACGCGTCGCCCTTGTAGGTGTCGGCCACGAACCTCTCCTCGTCGTCGGCGCCTGGGAGATCCAGGCGGTGGAACCGGCCTCACCATACGGCAGAGCGCGCGGACAGGCGTGGAGGTGGGTATTTCGGGAGGTACATGTCGCGAGGCCCTCGAAGAGCCGGAATCCCGCTCGCCTTCCCCTCGCGGACGGTCATCCGGTCCCGAGGACCTCGTCTCATGTGACGGTAGGAACCCCGCTGGAAGCCGTCAACCTCGCGTCGCCCACACCTGTGGACAACTCTGTGGACAACGTGGGGACGGTTCGGCGCGCCGCTGTGGACGGCGCCGGACGGAGCTGTGCACAAGGTTGTGATGGATCGGCCATAGGCCTCCTGACCTGCGACGACGCCGTCCACCGGGTGTGGAGGAAAAAGAGATGCCGGAAACTTCGGCCGGTGGGCGGGACCGTCCGACCTGTGGGTTACCGTCGGCTCGTGAGCGCCGCAGAGCACGCCCGGCCGCAGTGGGACGTCGAGGTGCGCCGCAGCGCGCGTCGGCGTCGCACGGTCCAGGCGTACCTGCGGGACCGCACGGTCGTGGTGCTGGTACCGGCCCGGATGTCCAAGGCGGAGGAGAAGTTCTGGGTCGCCGAGATGGTCGGCCGGCTGGAACGCCAGGAGGACCGCAGGCGGCGGCGCAGGGACCGCAGCGACGACGAACTCATGGCGAGGGCACGGGAGCTGTCCCGCCGCTACCTCGCGGGCCGGGCCGACCCCGCCGAGGTGCGCTGGGTGGAGAACCAGAACGACCGGTGGGGGTCGTGCACGCCGGCCCGGCGCAGCATCCGGCTCTCCCACCGGCTGCGCGCGATGCCGGTGTGGGTGAGCGACTACGTGCTGGTGCACGAGCTCGCGCACCTGCTCGAGGACGGCCACGGCCCGGCCTTCTGGCAGCTGGTGGCGAACTATCCCCGCACCGAACGGGCCCGCGGCTACCTCGAGGGCGTCGCCGCCGCGGCGGGGCTGGAACTCACCGACGCCGAGCCCGGGGTGCCGGCCGATCCGGTACAGGACGAGCTGTTTTGACCAGGCTCGTCGCGGTCTCGGTGACACCCGGCGTCGGCCCGGACCTGCCCGGGGTCGGCCGGGGCGAGCTGCGGCTCGCGCTGCTCGAGGACACCTGCGACGTGGTAGCCGGGCTGCCGCTCGTGGAGCAGGCCCTCGTGGTGTCCTCGGACGTGGACCGCGAGCTCGCGACGGACCTGGTCGCGCCGGGGACACCGGTTCTCACCGTGCCTCCGGGCGGCCCGGGCGAGGTGACGGCGGCCGGTCTGCGGGCGCTGTTCGCCGCCGGGGCGGACGAGGCGGTGCTGGTCGCGGGGGACGCGCCGGACCTGCCGCCGCTGCTCGTCGGCAAGCTGTTCCGCGGGCTCGGGTCAGCGCACGTCGCCGTCGTCCCCGCGGCGGACGGCGGGCTGGTGGCGCTCGCCGCGCGGCGTCCGCCGCCGGACTGGTTCGGCACCGCGGCCTGCGGACTGGACTCGCCGGACGCCCTCCCTCGGCTGCGGGCGGCGGCGCCGCGGCGCGCGCTCTCGGTGGCGCCCGGTTGGCACCGGATCAGGTCGGCGGCCGACCTCGGCCGGCTCGACCCGGACCTCGAGGGCTGGGACGCCACCCGCCTCCTGCTCGGCTCCCGCCCGACCGGCTCCCGTGACCATGAGACATCCGACCCCCGGTAGGGGGCCGGAAGCTCCATGATCACGGAGTCTTCGGGGGGCCGTCCTCGCCCTCGCCGTTGCTCTCCTCGTCCCACCCGAGCTGGGACAGGTCGGAGAAGCCCTCGAGCTCGGAGCTGCCGCTGACGAACGCGTCCGGGTTCTCCAGGTCGTCGGCGTCGGGCAGCAGGTCGGGGTGCGCCCACAGCTTGTCGCGGCCGTCGACGCCGCGGGCCTCGGTGAGCCTGGCCCACAACGCCGCCGCCTCGCGCATCCGGCGCGGCCGCAGCTCCAGGCCGACGAGCGCGGCCAGGGTGCGTTCTGCGGGACCGCCGGTGGCGCGCCGCCTGCGCACCGCCTCGGCCAGCGGCGTGGCCGACGGCATCCGGCTCCGGGTGGCCTCGCTGACCACGTGGTCGACCCAACCCTCGACCAGCGCGAGCAGCGTCTCGAGCCGCCGCAGCGCGGCCTGCTGCGCCGGCGTCTCGGCCGTCTCGGCGTTGTCGAAGACGCCTTCGGACAGCGCGCGCTGCAGCGCCTCCGGGTCGCTGAGGTCGATCTGCCCGACGATGGACTCGAGCCGGGACGTGTCCACGTCGATGCCCTTCGCGTACTCCTCGACGGCGCCGAGCAGCCGGGCCGGCAGCCAGGGAGCGTGCACGAACAGGCGCTGATGGGCGGCCTCGCGCAGCGCGAGATGGAGCCGCACGTCGTCGGCGCCGACACCGAGGCCCTCGCCGAACGCCGCCACGTTCGCGGGCAGCAGCGCGGCCGTGCCCGCGTTCGCCAGCGGCAGCCCGATGTCGGACGCGCTCAGCACCTCGCCGGCGAGGGCGCCGACCGCCTGGCCGACCTGGCTGCCGAACATGACGCCGCCCATCTGCCGCACCATGCCGAGCATCGGGCCCGCCGTCTGGCGCATCTCCTCCGGGATCATGCCGGTCATGTTGTCGGCCAGCTTCGCGACGACGGGGTCGCACAGCCGGGCCCAGGTGGACAGCGTCGCCTCGACCCACTCGGCCCGGCTCCACGCCGCTGTCCTGGTGACACCGGACGGCAGCCCCGTGGCGTCGTCGAGCCAGACGTCGGCGAGCCGGATCGCGTCCGCCACCTCACGCTTGTCGCGGTCGAGCACGGACGAGTCGCCGGCCGCGGAGACCGCCTGGCGCGCGGTCTGCCTGGCCAGGTCCCAGTTCACCGGCCCGCTGCCGGGATTGGTCATCGCGGAGGCGATGCCCTGGAGCATCTGTGCGAACTGCTCCGGGCCGCCGCCGCCGAACATCGCCGCGAACGGGTTCTCCGGCTGGTTGCCGCCGCCCTCTCCGTCACCCTGCGGCTCGTCGTCTCGCGGCCCCTCGATGTCGCCGCTCATGCCACCGCCTCCACAGTGCCTGTACTGTGCGTTCCCGCCACGCTATCTCTACCGCACACGCTCTGGTGGTCGAGCCGTTCGCCCATGGCGTACCGACGTGACCGCTGTCGCCGGGCTCCTGAGGCTCGCCGAACCGTGACGGGCTGCAACTGGTCGTCCACCTGCAAGGATCCCGTTGATACGGTCGAGCCTATGAGCGAGTCGTCCGTCGTCCGCCGGGTCGGCATCCGCGAGGAGCCGCTGTCCGCGGACGAACTGTACGAGGTGGTGTCCGGGCCCGAGGCCGGTGGCGTGGTCACCTTCGTCGGCACCGTGCGCCGGCACGACGCCGGTCGGTCGGTCACCCGGCTGGCGTACGACGCCCACCCGTCCGCCGTCGACGTCCTCAGGCAGGTGGCCGAGAAGGTCGCGGCGGACGTCCCCGTCCTCGCGGTCGCCGTCGAGCACCGCGTCGGCGTGCTGGAGATCGGCGACATCGCCGTCGTGGTCGCCGTGGCCGCCGAGCACCGCGGAGAGGCGTTCACCGCCGCGCAGCGGCTCATCGACGACCTGAAGTCGACCGTGCCGATCTGGAAACGGCAGGACTTCACCGACGGCGGCCAGGAGTGGGTCGGCACGCCCTGAGGGGGCGTGCATGTCACCACCGAGGTAGACCATCTAGGCTCTGGGCATGGTCGGACGGCTCGCGACCTTGGTCGTGTCGGGGGTGCTGGTGGTCATGCTGGCCATCGTCGGCTGGTACCTGCCCGTGCCGTACGTCCGCGAGTCGCCCGGGCCCACGTACAACACTCTCGGCCGGGTCGACGGCAAGCCGGTGGTGTCGGTCTCCGGGCACCGCACGTATCCCGTCTCCGGGCACCTCAACATGACGACGGTGTCGGTGATCGGCGGCCCGGACAACCAGCCGAGCCTCGGCCAGGTGCTCACCGGCTGGGTCGACCCGCGCGTGGCCGTGGTGCCCGAGGAGCTGTACTACCCGCAGGGCACCACTCGGCAGGAGGTCGAGCAGCAGAGTGCCGAGCAGTTCCAGAGCTCCGAGGACAACGGCACCGTCGCGGCGCTCCGGCAGGTCGGCATTCCGGTGACCGCTCACGTCATCGTCCAGACGGTGGAGAAGGGCAAGCCCGCCGAGGGACGCCTGCACGCGGGGGACCGCATCACGGCGGTCGACGGTGTGCGCACGCCGAGCGAGAAGTCGATCCAGCAGGCGATGGCCAAGCACAAGCCGGGTGACACCGTGCGGCTCACGGTCATCCGCAAGGGAAAGCAGGTGACGGTCGCCGTCCCCACCGTCGGCGCACCCGACGACGGGAAGCGTGCGATCGTCGGCATCCTGCTCGGGCTCGACTACACGTACCCGGTGAAGGTCGACATCTCGCTGCAGAACGTCGGCGGCCCGTCCGCCGGCCTGATGTTCTCGCTGGCGATCGTCGACCGGCTGACACCCGGCGCGCTGACCGGCGGCCGGTTCATCGCCGGCACCGGCACCATGGACCCCGACGGCAACGTGGGCGCGATCGGCGGTATCGCGCAGAAGATGATCGCCGCACACGACAGGGGCGCCACGGTCTTCCTCACACCCGCAGGCAACTGCGTGGAGGCCGTGCAGGCGCGTCCTGCCGGGCTCCGGCTCGTGAAGGTCGGCACGCTGAAGGACGCGCTGGCGGCGCTCGACGCGCTCCGGACGGGCAAGGGCAGCGTGCCCTCGTGCTCCCGCTGACGATGAATTGGGTGAGCTAGCGTGACTTACAGAGCGGCGTCCCCGCGGATACCGCGATCCGTCGGCAGGCGGGTCCTGATCGGCATCGTCATCGCGGTCGCTGCGATCATCCTGCTCGCGATCTTCACGAGCATCATGACGAACGTGCTGTGGTACCGCGCGCTGGGCTACGGCGGCGTCTACGGCACGATGATCGGCATCAGGCTGCTGCTGTTCGTGATCGGTGCGGTCGTGCTCGGCGGCACCGTGCTGCTGAACCTCGCGGTCGCCAGGCGGCTGCGGCCGCTGACGGTGCCGAACACGCCCGACCAGCAGGCGCTCGCCCGCTACCGGCGCACGTTCGAGCCGTACCTCGGCAAGATCGCCGTCGTCCTCGCCGCGCTGGTGGGCCTGATCGGCGGGCTCTCGCTCGACGGCGCATGGCAGACGGTGCTGGGCTTCTGGAACCGCACGTCCTTCGGCACCAAGGACCCGCAGTTCCACCTGGACGCCGGCTTCTACGTCTTCACCTACCCGTTCCTCCGGCTGGTCATCGACACCGCGTTCGCGGCCGTCGTGCTCGGGTTCTTCGCGGCGGCGGTCACGCACTACCTGTACGGCGGGCTGCGCATCGCCGGACGCGGCCGCGGCCGGCACGTGAGTGCCGGCGCGCGCGCCCACCTGGGCATCGTGATCGGCGTCTTCATGCTGCTGAAGGCGATCGCGTACTGGCTCGACCGGTACGGCCTGGTGCACTCCACCCGCGGCGTCGCCGAGGGCGCCTCGTTCACCGACGTGCACGCCGTGCTGCCGGTGAAGACGATCCTGGCCGTGATCGCCCTGTTCTGCGCGTTGCTGTTCTTCGTGAGCGCGTTCCGGCGCGGCATGCTGTTCGCCGGTCTCAGCGTCGGCCTGCTGATCCTGTCGGCCATCCTCATCGGGGGCGCGTACCCGGCGATCATCCAGCAGTTCCAGGTGAAGCCGAACCAGGTCGAGAAGGAGAGCCCGTACATCGCCCGCAACATCAAGGCGACGCGCACGGCGTACGGGCTGCAGCACGTCCACGTGAGGCCGTACGACGCGCGCAGCGACGTCAGCCAGAGCGAGACGAGCAGTGCCGACGAGGCGCAGAACATCCGGCTCGTCGACCCGAACGTGGTGTCGAAGACGTTCCAGCAGCTGCAGCAGATCCGCGGGTTCTACAGCTTCAACGAGGCACTCGACGTCGACCGCTACGACATCTCCGGGAAGCAGCAGACGTCCATCGTCGCGGTGCGGGAGCTGCCCGCGCCGCCTCCCGACCGCGCGGGCAGCTGGGTGTCACAGCACATCCAGTACACCCACGGCTACGGCTTCGTCTCCGCCGACGGCAATCAGGTCGACAGCGACGGCAAGCCGGTCTGGCAGGCGTACAACATCCCGGAACAGAGCGACCTCGGCTCGTTCCAGCCCCGCATCTACTTCGGCGAGCAGGTGCCGAACTACTCGATCGTCGGTGGGCCGAAGGGTGCGCCGCCGGCGGAGTTCGACTACGCGAGCGAGAGCTCGAGCGGCCAGCAGAACACCACGTACACGGGCCGCGGCGGTGTCGGCATGGGGTCGTTCTGGACCCGGTTGCTGTACGCGCTGAAGTTCCACGACGTCAACATCCTGCTGTCCACGGACAACGTGAACTCCCACTCCCGCATCCTCTACGACCGTGACCCGCGGCAGATGGTGCAGAAGGCGGCGCCGTACCTCGAGCTCGACGGCGACCCGTACCCCGCGGTGGTCGACGGCCGGGTCAAGTGGATCGTCGACGGGTACACGACCACGGACGCGTACCCGTACAGCGAGCGGACCTCTCTCGACCAGGCGACCCAGGACACGCTGACGGCGACGGGAGCCAACGCGGCGCTGCCCAGCAAACAGGTCAACTACATGCGCAACTCCGTCAAGGCCACCGTCGACGCGTACGACGGCACGGTGACGCTGTACGCGTGGGCCCCGAGCGACCCGCTGCTGAAGACGTGGCAGAAGGTGTTCCCCGGCACCGTGAAGCCGGCGTCCGCGATGAGCGCCGACCTGCGCGACCACATCCGCTACCCGGAGGACCTGTTCAAGACGCAGCGGGAGGTCCTGTCCCGTTACCACGTCACCAACCCGGCGTCGTTCTACGGCGGGCAGGACTTCTGGAGCGTGCCTGACGACCCGACGAACAGTGCGGAGAAGGTCGCGCAGCCGCCGTACTATCTCGAGTCGCGGATGCCGGGCGACAAGCAGCCGATCTTCTCGCTCACCTCGACGCTGGTGCCGAAGAACCGGCCGAACCTGGCCGCGTTCGTCTCCGTGTCGAGCGACGTGCACAACGGGTACGGCGACATCAGGGTGCTGCAGTTGCCGAGGGACACGGCGGTGCCCGGTCCGGGCACCATCCAGGGCAACTTCGAGTCCTACGCACCGGCGTCGACGGAGCTGGCCCTGCTGCGCCGTGGTGGTTCGTCAGTGCGGTTCGGGAACCTGCTCACGCTCCCGTTCGGCGGCGGCCTGCTCTACGCCGAACCGGTGTACGTGCAGGCGAGTGCTGGCGAGTCGTATCCGTTGCTGCAGCGCGTGCTCGTCTCGTTCGGCACGAAGATCGGGTACGCGCCGACGCTCGACGAGGCGATGAAACAGGTACTGACCGGGAGTACCGGCAACAAGAACCAGAAGAACCAGAACAAGGACGACACGGGAGATCTGCGCAGCCAGCTCGCAAAGGCGTTGTCAGACGCGCAGCAGGCGTACGCCGACGGTCAGGACGCGTTGAAACGCGGGGACTTCACCGCCTACGGCGATGCGCAGAAGCGGCTGAAGGCGGCGCTGGACCGGGCCGACGCGATCCAGAAGAAGCTCGGCGCGACGCCGACGTCGGCGCCGAGCCCGTCGGTGAGTGGCGGCACGCCGTCGCCTGGCGGGTCCAGCCCGGCACCGAGCGGTGCGAGCCCGACGCCGACGACGCCGTGAGCTGTCTAGGGGGCGAGCATGACCGGTGAGGCACGGCGCGTCCTCGTCGTGTCCGGGGGGCCCGAGGTGGCCGAGACCGCGCGGCGGGAGTGGCCCGACGGGCACGTCAGGTCGTGCGACGTGACGTCGCGCCGTGGGCTGGCCCGGGCGATCGAGACCTTCGACCCCGACGTCGTCGTCGCCGGCTCGGTTGCGGCGCAACGCGCGCTGTCCTGGTTGCGGCGCAGGCGCGGATTCACCGTGCCCCTCGTCCGGTACGACCGCGAGGAACTGGTGCCGGTGCTCGCCGACGGCGCGCCGCCGCGCGGCACGTGGCCGGTCCGGCGCGAGGACCTGTTGTTCGTGTCGACCGACACCCCCGAGGTCGCCCAGCAGCTCGGCTGCGTCGTGGCCGTCGGGGCGTTGCCGGACGGTGGGCCGCTCACCGCCGAGCACGTGCGCGGCATCCTGAGTGAGCGCATCGACCAGATGGTGACGCTGCGGCGCAGGCTCGTCGACCACGGCCCGTTCCGGCGTCCGGGTTGGACGATGGTCGACAAGGTCGAGCTCACCGACCACGTCGACGAGGTCGTCGTGCCCGACGACGCGGCCGCCGCGGAGACGGTGGACGGGTTCTGGTCCGAGCGGATGGGCCATGACCGGCCGGCATGGCGGATACTCGTCGTCCGCGGCCTGCCCGACGGGGCGGCTGTCATGGCGATGAAGATGCATCACGCGCTCGCCGACGGCCTGTCCGCGATCGGCACGCTCGAGCGGCTGCTCGACCTCGGCGAGCCGGCGCGTGCCGGCGGTGCCCGCCGACGTCCGCCGGCGCAGACCCCGGGCGCACGGCTGGTGGCGCGCGGCCTGTGGCACTACGCGACGGCCGGGTTCGCGCCGCGGTCGCGGCTGAACGGGCGGATCGAGAACCTGCAGCGGACCGTGGCGACGGCGAGCGTTCCCACGGCACGCCTGCGTGCGACTGCGAGCGGCCTCGGCACGCGGACGAGCACGCTGGTGGTGACGGCCGTCACCGAGGCGCTGAGCAGGGTGTCGGCGGGATCCGGCGAGGAGCGGGTGCGGCTGATGGTGCCGGTGTCGTTGCGCTCGATCAGGGAGGCGCGGACGTACGGCAACTGGACCGCGACGCTCACCGCCGACGTGCCGGTCGCGCCGATGTCGCCAGCCCAGCGGCTGCGCGCGGTCGACGAGGTGCTCACCGCGAGCGCCGCGAGCGGGCAGCCCGCAGGTGCGGCGTTCGCGTTGCGGCTGCTGGGTTTCCTGCCGCCGCCGCTGCATCGCATGGCGTCCCGGCTGGCGTACAGCAGCAGGTTCTTCAACGCGGTGGTGTCGTACGTGCCCGGCGCCCGGGAGAGCCGGGTGTTCGCCGGTGCGCCGATCCGTGCCGTGTATCCCGTGCTCGGCCTCGCGGCCGGCGTGCGCCTCGCGATCGGCGTGATGCCGTGGGCGGACACGACCGGCATCTGCGTCCTCGCCGACCGCACCCTGGCCGCGGATGCCCGCGCCCTGGCGGAGGGCATACGCGCGGCCCTGGACGACTACGCCGGGCCGGCCGCCCCGGGCGGCGAGCGCCCGCCCGCCGGTCCCGCCGGCCCCGCCGGCTCGGCTGGTCCCGCCGGCTCCAAATGATCACGGTATGTCAGGTTCCAGGGAACCTACCCAGCCGAGTACCTACTGCTCCCGTCCTGCCGCACGCGGTAAGTGGGTACTCGCCTCGGTAAGCCCTGGAAACCCACATACCGTGATCATTTGGAGGAGTGCGCCGAGGGTGAGCGCGCGGAGGAGTGCGGCGAGGGTCCGGGCCGGGGTCGGGAGAGCGGGGTGTGCCGGGTGACGAGGCTCGAGCAGGCGAGGGTCCTGGTCACCGGGGCGTCGTCGGGGATCGGGCGGGCGGTGGCGTTGCGGTGTGCGGCGGCCGGTGCGCGGCTGGTGCTCGCCGGCAGGGACGAGGCCCGGCTCGCCGACGTCGCGGCGGCGACCGGTGGGATGTCCGTGGTCGCCGATCTCGCGCTGCCGGGGGCGGCCGCCGAGCTCGCCGAGCGCGCGGGTCCGGTCGATGTGCTCGTCTGCTGTGCGGGCGCCGGGCTCGCCGGGCCGTTCGACGGCACGGGCGCCGACGGCGCCGACCTGGACGCGTTCGTGCGGCTGAACTTCACGTCCGCCGTCGAGCTGGTGCGGGCGGTGCTCGGCCCGATGCGGGCGGCCGGGCGGGGGCACGTCGTCGTGGTCAGCTCGGTCGCGGGGAGGCTGCCGGTGCGTGACGAGGTCGTGTACGGCGCCACCAAGGCGGCCGTGGACCACTTCGCCGCGTCGCTGCGGACCGAGCTCGCGGGCACGGGCATCGGCGTCTCCGCGGTGGCGCCGGCCGGCGTGGACACGCCGTTCTTCGACCGCCGCGGCACCCCGTACCGCCGCAGCACGCCGCGCCTGCTCCGCCCGGAACAGGTCGCCGACGCGGTCGTCGCCGCCGTAGAGCGGAACCTCCCCGAGGTCGTCGTGCCGCGCTGGCTGCGCCTGGCCTACGTCGTCCGCGCCACGGTGCCGCGCCTCTACGACCGGCTCTCCAACCGCCTCGACTGACCGGGGCGGGTCACCGGTCGGCCGGTGGGAGACCGTAGAGACGGGCCGGGTTCTTGACCAGCACCCGGTGGCGCAGGGCCGGGTCGGGGAGCCAGGTGTCGAGGACGGCGGCGTGGTCGGCGTCGGTGGGACGCGGGCCCGGGCAGGCGACGTAGGGCCAGTCCGACCCCCACACGAGGCGGTCGGGGGCGGCGTCGAGCACGGCCTCGACGCGGGGGAGCAGCCGGCGGGCGGCCTCGGTCTCGGTCTCGCCCGCGGCCATCCGGTACGCGCCCGAGAGCTTCACCCAGACGTTGCCGGTCGCGAGCAGCTCGCGGAGCAGGGGAGCGGCGGCGTCCCGCTCGCCCGGCTCGGGCGCGGGCGTGAAGCCGAGGTGGTCCACGACGAGTGCCGCCCGCTCCTCCTTCGCGGCGCGCAGCAACAGCTCGAACGTGTCGGTGACGTCGGTCCACACCTGCACGTGCCAGCCGCGCGGGCCGAGGCGCCGGGCCAGCTCGGACAGGTCGGTGAGCGGGACGCCGCCGGGGAACAGGTCCTGTGCCCGGCAGCCGCGCACGCCCGCGTCGTGCAGCTCGTCCAGCTCCGTGTCGGGCGCGTCGGCGGGGACGACGGCGACGCCGCGCAGCCGGTCGGGGTAGCGGCGCAGCGCGTCGAGCAGCACGCGATGGTCGGTCCCGTACGTGCTGGGGTTGACGGCGACGCCGTACGCGAGGCCGAGCGCGTCCAGGTGCGCGAGGAACGCCGACCCGGGGGCGTCGAACGCCGGGTATGCGGCGCCGGGGACGGTGCTGGGCACCGCGCGGTCGAGGACGTGCGCGTGCGCGTCGCAGCCCGCGCCGGTTCCGGTCACTCGGTCAGTTCCTTGCCGCGCGTCTCCGGGAGCAGGACGGCGGCGATCGCCATCACGGCGTACGCGACGCCGGCGAACAGGGCGATGGCGACGCCGATCGAAAGGGCGTCTGCGAGCACGCCGACGAGCAGCGGGAACAAGGCCCCGATGCCGCGGCCGAAGTTGTAGCAGAAGCCCTGCCCGGAACCCCGCAACGCCGTCGGGTACTGCTCGGTGAAGAACGCCCCGAGTGCGCTGAAGTACGCGGAACCGAAGAAGCCCAGCGGGAAGGACAGGGCGGTGAACGCGGCGACCGGCAGGCCGGCGGTCGTGAACGGCACCACGACGACGAACGCCCCGATCGCGCAGATCACGATCGTCCACCGCCGGCCGATCCGGTCGGTCAGCCAGGCACCGACCAGGTACCCGACGAACGCGCCGGCGATGACCAGTGCCAGGGTCCCGCCGAGCGCGAGGATCGCGAGCCCGCGTGCGCTCTGCAGGAACTGCGGCAGCCAAGTCGTCACGGCGTAGTAGCCGCCCTGCGCGCCGACGGCGACGAGCGCGCACAGGATCGTGATGCGCAGCTGCTCGGGTGCGAAGATGGCGAGGAACCCGCCTTGCCCCGCCGGCCGTCGTTCCCTGCCCGCCTCGAAGATCTCCGGCTCACGTACCCGGCTGCGGATGTACAGGACCAGCAGCGCGGGCAGCACGCCGACGAAGAACAGCACCCGCCACGCGAGGGTGTCCGGCAGCACCTGCGCGATGACGACGTACAGCAGGACCGCGACGCCCCAGCCGATCGCCCACGCCGACTGCACCGTGCCCACCGCGCGCCCGCGGTAGTGCGCGCGGACCGTCTCCCCCATGAGGATCGCGCCGGCCGCCCACTCGCCGCCGAACCCGAAACCCATGAGGGCGCGGAAGATCAGCAACTGCGTGGGACCCTGCGCGAGGCCGCACAGCAGCGTGAAGACCGAGTACCAGGCCACCGTGACCATGAGCAGCCGGGCCCGGCCGAACCGGTCCGCGAGGATGCCGGCGAGCCAGCCGCCGACGGCCGAGGTCAGCAGTGTGACGGTGCCGATCAGGCCGGCCTGGCTCTTGCTGGTGAGGAAACCCAGCGTCAGCAGGCCCGGGAGGACGAGGCTGTAGACCTGGACGTCCAGCGCGTCGAGCGCCCAACCGCCGAAACAGCCCCAGAACGTGCGTCGCTCGCCACGGGAGAGGTTGCTGAACCAAGGAGTGCGCGTGGTCGTATCGACGCTGGTATCGGTCATTCAGCACGTATACAGCGCGATACCGACCCGTGTCGAGACCTGCTCCCAACCGTGTGTAGTCGTCCCGGTCGCCAGGGCGGCGTGATCGCGGGACTGCTCGGCTCAGTGGCCGCCCGGCCGCATGCCGAGCCGCAGGGCGACGGCCACGGCCTCGGCGCGGCTGTGTGCGGTCAGCTTGCTCAACAGGTTCTGGGTGTGCGCGCGAACGGTCTTCTCGGACAGGTGGAACTCGTGGGCGATCTGTTTGGCCGCCATCCCGTCGACGAGGCACTGCAGGATCTCGAGCTCGCGCGGGGTGAGCCGGCCGGCTATCCGCGCCTCCGGTGACGGAGCGGGCGGACGGACCAGGCGGTCGAGCAGCCGGAGGAGCAGCGCCGGCGGGAACCACGCGCCGCCGGCCGCCACGGTCTCGATCGCCGCAACGAGGTCTGCGCCGTCGGCGGTCTTGGTCACCCATGCCCGTGCGCCCGCCCGCACGGCCGCGACCACGAGGTCGGTGTCGTCGTACCCGCTCAGCATCACCACCCGGAGGTTCGGCTGCTCGGCGAGCAGGCCCGGCAGTAGCTCCGTACCGCTGTCCGGACCGAGCGCCAGGTCGAGAACCAGGACGTCCGGTCGCTCGGCCGCGACCAGGCGGAGGACCGCGGTCCGGTCGGTGGCGACCCCACTCAGCTCGAGGCCCGGCTCCCTGCGCAGCCGCGCGGTGAGTGCCTCGGCGAAGACACGATGGTCGTCCGCGAGGCAGACCCGCACGCTCCGCGTGGTGTGACGCGCTCGGTCGCTCACGGCGAGAACCCGTCTTCCGTCCAGGGTGCTGCTTGCGCAGCGCAGGTGTCACCGCGTCCGGGTGCCCCTCGTCGCGTCCGGTGCGCCGCCGGGGTGGACGAGGCCGTGCCGGACGGCGAACGCCGCGGCCTCGAGCCGGGAATGCACCCCGAGCTTGATGAGCACGCGCTGCACGTGGCTGCGCGCCGTGTTGCGGCTGATGGCCATGGCCCTGGCGACCGCGGCCGTGCTCTCACCTCGCACGAGGTGCGCGAGAACCTCCAGCTCGCGGTGGGTGAGAAAGCTCGCGAGCCGGCTCGCGTCGTCCCGGAGCGGCGAGGGCTTCGCCGCGGGCCGCCAGTTGCGTTGCCAGGTGCCGGCGTGCACGCGCTCCAGCGCCTCGATGATGTCGTCGATCGGCTGCTCCTTGTGCAGGCAGGCGGCGATCCCCGCCTCGGCCGCGTCCGCGACCACCTGCTCGTCCAGGTCACCCGAGAGCAGGACGAAGCGGGTGCCCGGCGCGGCACGACGGAGCGCGGGCACCAGACGCAGGACGGGCGTGTCGCCGACGTGGAGCTCGAGCACGCACACGTCTACGCGGGTGTGAACCAGCGCCGAACGGGCCTCGGCCAGGGAGCCGCTGATTGCCGCCGCGCGGTAGCCGCGTTCGCTGAGCACGGTGGCGAGAGATTCGGCGAACAGCCGGTGCGTGTCGCAGATCAGCAACGACATGGGTGCGGCGTCCGACTCATCCGCGGCGGGTACGCCGTCCGGGACGACATCGCGCCCGAGGTACGGGGCGGGCAGCCACATGCGTACCGCGCAGCCACCCAGGTGACTCCGTTCGATGGCGAGATGGCCGCCGTGGCGTTCGGCCAGCGCGCGGACGATGCTGAGGCCGAGCGAGTCCCGGCCTGCCGGCGCACCGCCGAAGCCCGGCCCGTCGTCCTCGATCTCGATGAGCGCCCAGTCGTCGCGGTTCGACATCCGGACGCTCACCCGTCCTCCCGTGCCCGCGGCACGGACCGCGTTGTCGACCAGGTTGCGGAGGGCCCGCCACAGCTGCAACGGCTCGACGTCCGCCCACGCCGCACCTCCCGTGCACTCGAGCCGGGTGGTGGTGGTGAGCCGGAGCGTCGCCAGGAGTTCCTGGACGAGGAGGTCGACACGCGTCGGTCGCGTCGCCTCCTCCGCGCTCTCGGACTCGATCAGCATGATCAGCCGCCGCAGCTCGACGAGCATCTGCTGGAGCTCGGTGGCGGTCGCGTGCTCGTCCTCCGGTGTCATGGCGGCGGCGAGCAGGTTGATGGTCGCCACGACGTTGTGCACGTCGTGCCTGAGTTGGTACCCGCGGAGCCCGACCGGGTCGTCCCCCGCACGGCGACTGTGGCTCCGGCGTTCAATGCCGGTGTATGGCATCCCCGATGCTGTCGCGTCGGCTGTGGCCTTCTCGAAGGTCTCGGCCACGCCAGTCATCCGTTCACTGCCGCCCGCGCAGGAATGCCGTATCGCAGATAGTATTTCGTTACCGCAAACATGACTGACCTTTCATATGTCCGGGATGGCGCCCCGTCGTGCTCTCGGACATAAAGAGCTTCGGTCCTTTTCGCCCATGCACATCAACGAAACCCCGGAAGTCCGACGTACCGTGTCAGCTCGGGCACGGACTCGTGGGCTTCGGCTCGGAGGGGTCAGCGGTTGTTGTCGGCGAAAACCGCCTGCAGTGCGGCGGGTGCGGTGCAGAGCGCGACGTCACCGCGCTGGCTTCCCCAGCTGTAGACGTAGTCGAAGACCGGCTCGGGTACCAGGGAGCGCCAGCGACGGATGATCGCGGTCGCCTGGCCGGCAGTCGGGAGCAGGTAGGAGCCACCGCCGTCGTCGACCCACACGCCGCCACCGAAGGCCTGGTAGACCGGCACCATCGCGCTCTCGGGTATCCCCGCCGTCCTGGCGGCGGTGACGTACCGGCCGATCATGGCGAGATCGCAGCCGGCCAGCTCGCTGCGGCAGGGGTACGGAGCGATCCCGTACAGGTCGATGCCGGTGTTCGCCGGCCCGTAGCCGAACCTGGGCCACTGTGAGGAGGCCAGGTTCTGTTCGAGGACGAACGTCCGGGCTCCGGGCACGTGCGCATGGATGTAGTCGGACTCGGCACGCAGATCGGCCGGGGCGCACCGGGCCGGATCGGGCATGTCGGCCAGATAGAAGCCGAACACCCGGGAGTCGTCCGCGAAGGACCGTACGGTGGCTTCGAACGACGCGGTGACGCCGTCGCAGGTACCGAGGTAGACCAGTGCGCGTACGCCGTCGGGCAGCGACGCCACCTGCGCCGGCGTGCGCACGTCGGCGAGGTCGAACCCGAGTCGGGCGGGAGCATAGGTGCCGTCCCGCGCAATATTGCCGTTCGCGGCATAATGGAGGACGTTTCCCTCCGGCGCGACCGATTTTCGGACTGCGCCGAAGATACCGGCCGTCATCAGACATACCGCTGTCAATCCGATGATGGCCGACCTCGCGAGCGTGGCCATCGGTCGATTGTGCACCCCGCGGCGCGGGCGCCAATCATGCAACTGACCTAGGCGATCTCGTATCGCTGGCCGATCCGTCGACCCGTGCGGCCGACGTACGTTCCCTCGTGGTCCTGCCGCACGACGGGCGCAGGAGGGAGGCGCGATGACGACCGTCACCGAGGTGCCCTTCGCCGCCGCCGAGATCGTCCCGGAGGCGCAGCAGGCCGCGCTGCGTGTCCTGCGGTCCGGCTGGATCACGATGGGCCCGGAGACCGCGCTCTTCGAGGCCGACCTCGCGGCGTACCTCGGTGCCCGGGACGTCGTGGCCGTGTCGTCGTGCACCGCGGCGATAGAGCTCGCCCTCCGTGCGCTTCGGCTGCCGGCGGGCGCCCCTGTGCTCACCCCGAGTCTCACCTTCTGCGGCGCGGTGACCGCGATCGTGCACGCGGGCCTGCGGCCGGTCCTGGTCGACGTCGACGCCGCCACTCTGCTGCCGACCCCGGCCACCGTCGCCCGAGCCGCCGCGCGTGCGGGCACCCCGGCGGCCATGGTGGTGCAGCACATGGCCGGCTACCCGGCGGACGTGGTCGAGCTGGCCGAGGCCGCGGGGTTGCCGGCGGGGCGGGTCGTCGAGGACGCGGCGCACGCGCTCGGTGCCGCGCTGGGGGGTGTGCCGGTCGGGCAGCGCTCGGCGGCGGCCTGCTTCAGCTTCTACGCCACCAAGAACCTGCCGATCGGCGAGGGCGGGGCGATCGCGACCTGCGACCCGGACCTCGCCGCCGAGCTCAGGACCGCGCGGCTGCACGGCATGAGCCGCGACGCGTGGCGGCGGTACCTGCCGGGCGGGGGCTGGCGCTACGACGTCGTCGAGCCCGGCATGAAGGCCAACTTCACCGACATCCAGGCCGCCATCGGCCGCGCCCAACTGGTTCGGCTACCCGACTGGCAGGAGCACAGGGAACGGCTCGCCGACCGTTACGACGCGGAGCTCGCCGGCGTCGAAGGACTCGGCCTGCCCGTCCGGCCGGACGGCGGCCGGCACGCCTGGCACCTCTACCAGATCCGGGTGGGGCGCGGATTCGGCAAGACCAGGGACGAGGTCGCCGAACGGCTGGGCCGGCTGGGGATCGGCACATCCGTGCATTTCATCCCCGTGCACCGGCTCACGGGGTTCCGACGCCTGCTCGGCCGCGAGGAATGCGCCGCGGTCCCGGTGACCGACAGGGTCGCGGCGGAGGTGCTCTCGCTGCCCATGCACACCGCACTCACCGAACCCGCCGTGGTGCGCGTCGCCGCGGCGCTGCGCGACACAGCCACCGAGGATCAGCGGAGATACCAATGTTGAGTCTTCCCGGCATCCGGCCATCCGCCGGCGAGCGTGGTCTGCGCACGCTCGTCATCGGCGCGGGCGAGGCGGGTCGTGGCCTGGTCCGTGCCCTGCGCCGGAGCCCGAGCTACGGCCTCACGCCGGTGGGGTTCCTCGACGACGCGCACTTCCGCCGACGGGTGCTCGGCCTGCCGGTGTACGGCGCGATCCGGGAACTGCCGCTGGTCGCGAGGGAGCAGCACGCGCAGGCCGCCCTGGTCGCGATTCCGTCGTTGCCCGCCCAGCGGGTCGCGGCGATCGCCGAGGCGGCGCACGGTGCCGGGCTGCACGTCCGGTACCTGCCGTCGTTCCTGGCGGCGGTGGAGCGGGACGCCCGGCTGTCCGACCTGCACCGGGTGCGGATGGACCACCTGCTCGGCCGGACGGAGCTGCGCGTGGTCGGTGACCGTCCTCGCGCTCTGGTGAGAGGCCGCAGGGTGCTCGTCACGGGGGCGGGCGGCTCCATCGGCAGCGAGCTGTGCCGGCAGCTCCGCCTGTTCCGGCCGAGCGCGCTCTACCTGCTCGACCACGACGAGTCCAACCTGCACCGGCTCCAGCTCGAGATCACCGGTAGCGGGCTGCTCGACAGCGACGAGATCCTCATCGCGGACATCCGGGACCGCAAGAGGATCGACCAGATCTTCGCCACGCTGCAGCCGGAGATCGTCTTCCACGCCGCGGCGCACAAGCACCTCCCGCTGCTCGAGCGGCATCCCTGCGAGGGCGTCAAGTCCAACGTCCGCGGTACGCAGAACCTCGTCGACGCCGCACTACGCCACGGCACGGACCGCTTCGTGCTCATCTCCACGGACAAGGCGGCGGACCCGACCTCGGTTCTCGGGGCCACCAAGCGGCTCGCGGAGCTCGTCGTCCAGAACGCGGCCGGCGGGCCGCTCACGCTCGCCTCGGTGCGCTTCGGCAACGTCCTCGGCAGCCGGGGCTCGTTCCTCTCCGTCGTGGCCGAACAGATCGCGAGGGACGACCCGGTCACGGTCACACACCCCGACGTCACCAGGTTCTTCATGACGGTCGAGGAGGCGGTGGGTCTCGTCCTCGAGGCGGCCGCGATGGCGGAGTACGCCGAGACGTTCGTGCTGGACATGGGCGAGCCGGTGTCGATCGTCGGGCTGGTGCAGAACTACGCCGACCAGCTGAAGTTGCCGCGGATCGAGATCCGGTACACCGGGCTGCGGCCCGGCGAGAAGCTCACCGAGAAGATCTTCTCCGACGCCGAGGAACGTGTGCGCAGCGCACACCCGAAGATCTGGGCGACCCGCCGCGCGGACACGTCGGCGGACCTACCGTGGCAGCTCGAGGAGCTGTATGCCGCGGCCGACGACGGCGACACCCCGCGGGTGAAGGAGCTGCTCCGCGCCGTTCTCCCCGACTACCGGCCCGCCGAGCGCGCGGAGACGCCGGTGAGCGCCGGTGCGCCCTACCCGGACGGCTTCTAATGCTCGCGCTCACGACCGCAGGGGAGCGGGTGATCGTCGACTCCGCCGTGCCGCGGTTCCAGGCGTTGCTCCAGTCCGCCGCGCCCGGCGAGCTCGTCACGCCGCCCGCCGCGTCACCGGAACCCACGGTGTGCCTCACCGTCCAGGACGGTCCGGCGTTCGACGCGACGGGTTGGACGCTGGTCTCCCGGGGTGTCTGGGCGCGAGCCGGCCGGGCGTTGCTCGAGGACGCCTGCTCGTCGGGCTTCGACCTGCTCGTGGACCCGCGAGCGGACGTGTTGCACGTCACCGCGCGGTACCGGCCCGCGCCACGCACCCGACTCGCCAACACCGTGCTGGCCACCAGGTTCCGGCTGCTGGCGGCGCAGACCCTGCTGCACTACCCGGTGCTCTGGTGGGCGTCGCTGCGGGGCCGGGCGCCGCTGCACGTGTCGGTCAGCTCGGGGACCGACGGGGTCGCCATGCTCGCGGGCCCGAGCGGCGTCGGCAAGTCCACGCTCGTGGCCGCCGGGATCGCGCGGGGCGACGTGGTCACCGCCGACAACGTGTGCGCGTGCGACGCCCGGAGCGCGTACGGGCTGGTGGAGCCGCTCCGCGTGGAAGGCGGCGCCGCGGGGCCGCGGGCGCCGCACGGGCGCAGGGAGTACCCGTTGCCCGGCCGCGCGCCGCGGCTGGAGCCGGACCTCCTCGTCGTCGTGCGCCGCGCGGAGCGTGGCCAGCGGGCGAGCGTGCGGCCGGTCTCGGCCGACGACGCCGTACGTGAGCTGGTGGCCGGCACCTACGCCGCCGGCGAGCTGCGGCGCTTCTGGGGATTCGCCGCGATGCTGGCGCTCGCCACCGGTCTCGGTCCCGCCCACCCACCGGTGACCGAGGTCGCGACGGCGCTGGCCGTGCGGCTGCCCCGCCTGGAGATGCGGCTCGCGCACGGCTCGCGGGCCCCGTTGTGCGAGCTGCTCGGCTCGGAGGTGGATGCATGATCGCTTCACGGTCGGCCCGGCGGTCCGTTGCCGTGGTCGTGACCCGGTTGCAGGCCGGGGCTGGAGGCGTCGCGCTCCGCGGCGCGCTCGCGCTCGACCCGTCGGACTACCAGGTGACGATCCTCGCCGGGACCGCCAGCGGTACGGCGGACGCCGACGGCAGCGGCGACACCCTCGCCGATCGTGCCGTGGCCGCGGGCCTGCGCCTGGTCCAGGTGCCGGAGCTGGTCCCGAACATCGCGCCGGGGACCGAGCCGCGCGCCCTGCGGATCCTGACCGAGCACCTGGCCGACGGGCACTACGACGTCGTGCACACGCACAGCGCGAAGGCCGGGGCACTCGGCCGGCTGGCGGCGATACGGGCCGGCGTACCGCGGATCGTCCACACGCTGCACGGGTTCCCGTTCCACGAGTTCCAGTCCGCGCCCCGCCGGGCCGGTTACGTGGCCGTCGAGCGGTATCTCGGACAGCACACGGATGTGTTCCTCGCGATCGGCGGCGGGGTCGCCGCGGAGGCGGTGCGCAGGGGGATCGCACCGCCGGACCGGATCCGCGTCATCGACCCGGCGATCGAGCGGACCGAGCGGCCGGAGGGACCGGCGGCGCGCGCGGCGGCGCGGCGGCGGCTCGGGGCGCCGGTCGGCTGCAGGCTGGTCGGCACGGTCGGCCGGGTGGACTACCAGAAGGCGCCGGAGTGCTTCGTCGACGCCGTCGCCGCCCTGGACCGCGACGACGTCCACGCGGTGTGGATCGGCGACGGGCCGTTGCGCGGCAAGATGGAGGCGCGCGCCCGGCGTCGCGGCCTGGCGGACCGGTTCGTCTGCCTCGGCCACCGCGACGACGTCGCCGAGCTGCTGCCCGGCCTCGACGTGTTCGCGATGGCGAGCAGGTACGAGGGACTGCCGTGCGCCATCGCCGAGGCCATGAGCGCCGGCGTCCCGGTCGTCGCGACCGCGGTGAACGCCGTGCCGGACCTCGTGGTCGCGGGTGAGACCGGGCTGCTCGTCGGCCCGCAGCGTCCGCGGGAGCTGGCGACGGCGATCGCCCACCTGCTCGACCATCCCGCCGCGGCAGCGCGGATGACCGAGCGGGCCGGCAGGTTGCTCGCGGGCCGGTTCGCCCCGGAGGTCCTCGGCGCCGTGCTGGACGAGGTCTACGCCGACGCGCCACGGCGCCTGACACCGGACCGCTCCCCGGCCACCGTCCGGTCCGCATGAGACCTGTCTGGAGCAGCCCATGGAACCCGCGTTGATCGCCCGCGCAGTCACCCACCCGGTCGGTCGCGCGGGCTCGTCCGGAGAGGAACGGAGGGGCGGCAGATGGAGCTGAACGACGCCGTGCGCCGGATCTTCGTCCGCCACGCACGCCTCATCATCTGCTGCGTGCTGCTGCCGCTGATCGCGGTCGCGGCGCTCGCGGTGCGGTCCGGGCGGGAGTACACGGCGACCGCCCGGATCCAGGCAGCGGCGGTCGACCCGGACTCCGACACGCAGGCCGACGCGGTGCTCAACCGCGCCCAGGGAGTGATCACGAGCCCGGACGTCGTGCAGGCGGCGCTCGACCAGGCCGGGGTGCGGACCGACCCGACCCGCTTCGCCGAGAAACAGGTCGCCGTCTCGAGGCTGGGCAGCTCGACGGTCGTCACGATCAGCGTGACGGACCACTCGCCGGATCTGGCCGCCGGAGTGTCCCGAGCACTCGCCTACGAGGCGGTCCACTTCATCAACGACAAGCGGGCATCGGTGCCGGCGAGCAGCACGGCCACGGGTGGCGCCTTCGTCATCTACACCCCCGACCACGCACAGCCGGTGCCGTTCACCCACACCACGGCCGACCTCGCGCTGGCGCTCATCGGCGGCCTGCTGGCCGGTCTGCTCATCGCGGCGGCGATCGAGGTGGTCCGGCCTACCGTGCCGGGTGCGGCGGCGTTCGGGCGCGAGCTCGGCATCCCGGTGCTGGGCAGCGTCGGCCCCGACCGCAGACACCGGATCTGGCCTGGACGCCGTGAGCCGTCGTTCACCTCGCGGTTCGAGCTGCTCGCCGGTCTGCGTCGCGCCGCCGAGCGGGCCGACGTGCTCACCGTCGCACTCATCGGCCCCGTGCCGGTCAAGCGGCTACAGGCATTCGCCGTCGAGCTCGACCCGCACCTGCCGTCCGATGACGAGACGCATGTCTACAACCACTCGCGCAACGGCTCGTCCACGGGACGGCCCCCCATCGTGACGACGCTGGCATCCATCGCGAGCGCGCGGTTGCTGCCCAAGTGCGTCGGCCTGGTCGTGGTGGTGCCCAAGTTCGCCCCGCAGGACGCGCTCGCACGAGTTCGGAACCTTGCCGCTTCGACGGGCTGGCCACTGCTCGGTGTGCTCAGCGCCAAGTCGCAGAACGCCATCTCAGAAGAGGAGCCGGAATGGATATCGACGTCCTTTCCACCAGTGCCGATGTCGAGCGGCAAGAACCCGACCACGACGCGCAGCTGACCGTATTCGACAGCGCGGACCGACCGGCGGACGCGGGACTGCTCGACCGCCTCACGCGGGGCACGAGTGACGTCGACCTCGCCGCCCCGCCGGTCGTGCTGCCCGACTTCTGCCACAAGGAGAAGTCGGAGATGCCGTCCAGCATCGCGGTCGCGACGCGGGGCGCGATACGGCCGACGCTCACCGACGCGGCTCTGAACTGTGGGATGGCGCTGCTCACGCTCGACATCGACCGGCCCTCGGCCGAGGCCGTCGCCGAGTTCTACGGCCGCGTGCGTGAACGCTTCCCGAACCCGCCCAGGTGGCGCTTCGAGCTGACCTCGTCCGAGGTGCTCGACGCCGCGGTGCGCGGTGCCGAGTTCGCGGCGGACCGGTACGGTCTCGCCGCGGACGAGCTGGAGCGGATCGAGGAGCGCGGACGGGTCTCCGTCGAGGAGTACGGCGGCGAGGCTCGCGCGCGGCGCGAACTGCCCTGGCTGGTACGCCAGCTGGCGCGGTTGCGGTTCGGGACCATCGGACCGAGCACCCACTTCCTGGAACTGCAGGAGGTCGAGGAGATCCTCGAGCCGGAGATCGCGGCCCGGCTCGGCCTCGCCGCCGGGCAGGTCACCCTGCAGTACCACAACGGGGGCGGCGTCCTGACCGGACAGATCGGTGAGCTGTACGCGCGGCGTAAGGCCGCATCGCGCCAGCTGCGCGCGCTGATGGCGCTGCAGAAGCCGGTGAGCCACGTCGCCACCGCGCGGTCGCGGGAGCAGTTGCGACGCCGGCTCGCGGCGTACTTCACCGCCGGCTGCCCGTCGGTGCCGGTCGACGGCGACGACGGCCGCCGCGTGCTGCTCGCCCAACGTCTCGCGATGAACTACGGCTTCGCCTACCGGGTCGCGACGTACGCCGCGCTCAGGGAGTTCGCGAGGACCACGATGGGCGCGCACACCAGCCTCGTCGTGGACTCCCCGCACAACTCCATCTACGAGGAGGACGTGAACGGTGAGCCCGCCTTCGTCCACCGGCACAACTCGTGCCGCGCGTACCCGGCCTCGATGATGGCGGGACATCCGGCGTTCGCGGAGACCGGTCAGCCGTTGCTGCTGCCGGGCACCAACCGGACGTCGTCGTACGTCTGCGTCCCGGCGCCGGACGCGCACCGCAGCCTCTATTCCGCCTGCCACGGTTCGGGCAGCATCATCTCGGCGTTCGTACGCGAGGGAAGGTCAGGGCTCGACCCGCGCGGACGCTCCACGCAGCGGTTCCGGTACAGCGACGCAGCACCGCTCGAGGTGCCGCACCTGGACGACCACGGGGTCGACGAGGCGCTGCGGATCCTCGTCTCCAACGGGCTCGTGCGCCCGGTCGCCCGGGTACGCCCGTTCGCAGTTCTCACGTGAGGACGGGATGACCCAGCTGAGCCTGCTCGACCGGGGACCCTCGGGGCTGCCCCGCGGGGCGAAGCCGCTCGTCCGCGGCAGCGCCTACCGCCTCGCGGTGCTGACCGCCGCGGTGGCGGTCGCGGTCCAGCCGGTGCTCCACCCGACCGGCCCCGGGAACAGCTCGCCGGTGGACGTGCTGACGCTGGCCACGCTCGTCGCCGTCGCGGTCTGGGCGAGTGCGAGCCGGGTGCGGCTGCGCGCACCCTATGCCTTCGCCGCAGGGACGATGGCGGTCGCCGGCGCCGCCTCCGGCCTGTTCGGTCCGCTGCCCGGCATCACGGCCGTCGCGGTCCTGCAGGACGTCGTCCTCGTCACGTGGTGCATCGCGCTCGCGAACATCGCGCGGCCGGCCACGGTCCGGCTGTTGCTCCGGGTCTGGGCGTGGACGTCGATCGGCTGGGCGACGATCCTCGCGGCCGGCTTCTTCACCCACAACCAGGCCATCCTCGGCATCACCGCGCGGGAGGGCAACAGGGCGTCGTTCACCTTCGGCGACCCGAACTACGCCGCCATCTACTGGGTGCTCTCCATCTTCGTCGTGTACGCGGTGGCGACTCCCGCACGACGTCCGGTGCGGATCGCGGGATACCTCCTGCTGCTGGGAGCGCTCGCGCTGACGGAGTCGAACGGCGGCATGCTCGAACTCGCCGTCGCGTTCACCTTCCTCGTCCTCGCGCGCATGGCACGGCGGCACGGACTGGTACCGGCGGTCGCGACCTTCCTCCTCGTGGTCACCACGGTCGTGGTCACCCTGACCGCGATACCCCCGTCGCAGATCCGGCAGTGGGCAATGGCGAGCGGCCAGCCGTTCCTCGTCAACTCGGTCGGGCGCAGCAACGGGAGCAGCGAGCAGCGCTCGGTCCTGGTCCGGGAGAGCTTCGAGCTGTACCGCCAGGACGGCCTGCTCGGCAGCGGGCCCGCGACCACCAAACCGCTGCTCCAGATGCGCCAGTACCCGTACGCGAAGGAGGCGCACGACGACTACCTCGCCTCACTCGTCGAACGCGGGCCGCTCGGCGTGCTCGGCCTGCTCGGGTTGACCTTCAGCGTCGGATGGCGGACCGCTCGGCTGCTGCGGAGATCGCCGCCGGGCCAGCCGATCGCGCACCCGGTGGGCCTGGTCGCCTGCATCGTCGTCGTCGCGGTCGCGGCCGCGTACTACGAAGTGCTCCATTTCCGCTTCGTCTGGGTGCTCTTCGCGCTGGTCGCCGCGGTGGCGGAGACGCCCGGCCCGGTTCCGGGAGTCCGCCGTGCTTAGCCAGGGGCGTCGCCTCGCCGTCACGAACCTCGCGGCGCAGGGAGGTGCGCTGGTCTCGCTGTCCGTCGCGAGCCTGCTCGTCGCGCGGGCCGGCGGGCCCGCCGTCGTGGGCGAGTACGCGCTGCTGCGCGTGCTGCCCTGGCTCACCGGCCTGTTGGTGTCGAGCGGCCTGCCCGTCGCGTCGGCGTACTTCCTCGCCAGCGAACGCAGGGGCGACCCGCGGCTGCGTCCCACCCTCAGCGCGGTCGCGGTCCTGGGGTCGCTCGTCGGGGCGTGCCTGTGGCTCGCGCTCGCCCGTCCGTTGCAGCTGCTGTTGTTCCACGGCCTGCCGACGCATCTGATCGCGCTCGCGGCGGGCGCCGTCGCGACCCAGCTGCTCACCGTCACGGCGAAGGCGTGCTGCCAGGGCTCGGACGACATCGGCGGCGCGAACCTCGTCATCGTCGCGGAGGAGCTGTGGTTCCTCCCCGCGTACGGCGTGGTGCTCGCGACGGGCGGCCGCGGTGCTTCAGCCGTCGTCGTCGCGCTCCTCGCGGCGGGCGCCGCGGCCACGGCGACCGGTATCGCCCGGCTCGCACGCCGCGGTTTCTTCGCGGGTTGGCGGCACCGGGACGCCCGGCCGTCGTGGCGGCTGGCGCGCGGTGTCGCGTGGTACGGCGCGCGGAGCCAGGCCGGCAACTTCATGTGGCTGATGAACCTACGCCTCGACTTCCTGCTGCTCGCCGCACTGGCCGGCCCAGCGGTCGTGGGGGTCTACGCCGTCGCCTCGAAGTTCGCGGAGCTGATGCGGCTCGGGCCGACGGCGCTCAACTACGTGCTCTACCCGCGCTTCGCGCGGATCGGGCGCGCGGCGGCGGCACGTGAGGCGCCTCGCATCACCCGGATCGCGACGCTGCTCACCCTCGCGGGCACTCCCGTGATGGTCGTGCTCACCTATGTGGCCCTGCCCCTGCTCTACGGCACGGAGTTCCGCGGCGCCGTGCTTCCCGGCTGCATCATCCTCGGGGGACTCGCCGTCGAGGGCGCGGCAGCGGTCTCTTCTGCGTACCTGTGCGGGACCGAGCGACCCGGCAGGAACACGGGCGCGATGGCGGCCGGGCTCGTCGTCACCGTCGTGCTCGACGTACTGCTGATCCCGAGCCACGGCGCGGTCGGGGCCGCCGTCGCATCCGGCGCCGCGTACCTGACGACGACCGCCGTGCTCTTCACGCTTACGCACAGATTCGTGCGTATCGATGCCGTCGCACCGCCGGTCGGCCCGGCGGACCCGATCGGCGCCGCGACGAGGTCCGGCTGACCCGCGATCGGCTCGCGGTGCCGGACGAGGAGGAGGACATGACGACACCGGAATGGACCCGCCCCGCGGAGCGGTGGCGGTTGCTGGCACCCGAAGACGTCACCGTCGTGCGGTCGGGGCGCCTGGCCGGACGCGAGGCGACGGTGCGGCAGTTGCGCGCGCTGCAGCCGGGGGCACCGGTCGTGTTGCTCGACGAACGCCCCGGCGGGCGTGCCCGGACGCGTCGGCTCGCCCTCGCGGGACGGATCGCGGTGGAACGCGGGTACGTCGCGGTGCCCTCGCTGCGCAACCCGATCGTCTTCGCCGAGGATTCGGTCGACTGCCTGCGCTGGGTGTCCCGCTCATTGCTCACGACGCCCCCCGGCGTCACCTGGCTGCACGCCGTGGTCGACGCCGGTATCCGGCTGCTGCGCCGGCGGCCGCATCTGCTCGGCCAGCTCGCGGCGGGCCGCGTGGTCGTGGGGAGGCGAGTGTGACGACGCACGACCGGGCCGGCGGCGCGACGGTCGCGGAACCGCGGGTGTACCGAAGTCCGCTGCGCGACCTGCTCAGCGCACCCGGCACGCGCGTCGTGCTGCTCGACCGGTCGCGCGACCCCAACGCGGCCGTGACCGTCCTCGTCACGCCGCAGGGAGCGAACGAACCGGAACTGGCCGTGAAGATCGCGACCACCCCGGTCGCCGCCGAGGTGATCGAGCGGGAGGCGCGGCTGCTGGTCGAGCTGAGCCGCCGCAAGCTGCGCAGGGTGAGGCACACGCTGCCTCGGCACGCCGGGGTGTACGACGCCGACGGCATGCTCGCGGTCGCCGCAGCCGTGCTCCCCGGCGTGCCGATGATCACCCGCTATCACGCCTACCGGCGGCTGGCCCGGGCAGAGGCCGTCCGGGAGGATCTCGCCGCCGCGGCGACCTGGCTCGCGGAGCTGCACGCCGACACCGCCCAGGAGCGGGCACCGGTCGCACTCGTACCCGGCGACGTCGAGGACGGGGAGCTCGCCGCCGCGTTGCGACCGATCACGGCCAGGCTCGCGACCGCGACCACGCCGCGCACGGTCGTCCACGGTGACTTCTGGGCGGGCAACGTGCTCGTGACAGGGGATGTGGTCACGGGCGTGGTCGACTGGGCGGCCGCGGAGCTATCCGGCGAGCCGTTGCGCGACGTCGCCCGGTTCGCACTCAGCTACGCCCTCTACCTCGACCGGCACACCCCCGCCGGCTGGCGGGTCGCCGGTCACCGAGGCCTGCGCGCCGACCGTTGGGGCGCCGGCGTCGAGTACGTGCTCACCGGGCACGGGTGGCTACCGGACCTGGTCCGTGAGTTCGTCACCGCGGCCCTGCACCGGTTGGGCGCTCCGGAAGCGCTGTGGCGCGAGGTGTTGCTGTCGGGGATCGCGGAGGTCGCGGTCACGGCCGACCACCCGGAGTTCGCCCGCCGCCACCGCGACCTGCTGCTCCGGCTGGTCCGGTAGCGGGCCTGGTGACCCCGTTCCGAGGAGGTGTCATGTCACGCACATCCGGCCGGCTGGTCTTCGTCGGCGCCGTGCACGAGGCGGAGCCGGCATTGCGTGCCGTGCTCGACGGCCCTGCCGAGGTGGCGGCGGTGGTGACCACGCCCGAGGACACGACCCGCCGGCACAGCGGTTACGTGGACCTCACGGCTCTCGCCAGGGGAGCCGGCGTACCCGTGATCCGGGCCGACGACGTGAACGAGGCCGGCACCGTCGAGGCGATCAGGGCGCTGGCTCCCGACCTGCTCGTCGTCATCGGGTGGTCGCGGCTGATCCGGGACGAGCTGCTCGAGGTACCGCCGCGCGGATGCGTCGGCTGCCACGCCTCGTTGCTGCCGCGGCATCGTGGTCGCGCTCCCGTCAACTGGGCGATGATCCGTGGCGAGACCCTGGTGGGCAACACGATGATGCTGCTCGCCCCGGGCGCAGACACCGGGGACATCGTCGACCAGCGGGCAATCGGGGTCGACCCGGAAGACACCTGTGCCACCGTCTACGCGAAGGTCGGCGAGGCCGGTGCCGACATGCTGCGGCAGCATCTGCCGGCACTGCTGGCCGGCACCGCGCCACGGCGCCGGCAGCGCGCGGACGAAGGCGACCTGCTGCCGAGACGCACACCGGCGATGGGCGTCACCGACTGGACCCGCCCCGCCGGCGCGATCCACGACTGGATACGGGCGCAGACGTCGCCGTACCCGGGCGCGTTCACCCGCCTCGACGGGCGGAAGGTGATGCTCTGGCGGTCGCTCGTCCCGACCGGGCGCGAGGCCGGCGGATCCACGCGCCCGGGTGAGGTGCTCGACGGCGCATCCGACGGCGTGCGGGTGGGCACCGGCACGGGGCCGATCGTGGTGACGCAGATGTCGTGGGCCGGCCAGCCACCCGAACCGGCCCGGCGATGGTGCGAACGCGCCGGCGTCCGGCCCGGCGCCGTGTTCGACGCCGTCGACCCGGCGACCGCGCGGTGGGCTCTGGGTCTCGGCCCGGAACCGGTGCACAGCGAGGTCATCGCATGAGAAGGCGCTCTCCGCAACCTGCGCCCGTCCCGGGGCCGGCGACGCTGCCCGGGCGTGCGAACGGGGTGACGTCGTGAACGTGGTCGTCGTCGCGGCCCACCCGGACGACGAGATCCTCGGTGTCGGCGGGACCCTCGCGGCCCACGTCAGGGCGGGGGAGGACGTCCACGCGGTCATCGTCTCCGAGGGTGCGTCGAGCAGGTACGACGACGGGACCGCCGCGGCCCTGCGCAAGTCGGCGTACCGTGCCGCCGAGCAGTTGGGCTTCGCCTCACTGACCTTCGAGGCCCTGCCGGACCAGCGGCTCGACGCCGTACCCCTGCTCACCGTGACGCAGCGACTCGAGGCCGTGCTCGACCGGTTGCGGCCACACGTCGTCTACACGCACTTCCCCGGCGACGTGAACGCCGACCACGGCGTCGTCGCACGCGCGGCCTGGACCGCCTGCCGCCCGTACCGGCTGCCCGAGCTGCGGCGGTTCGCCGTGTTCGAGACGCCGTCGTCGACGGAGTGGGCCTGGCCGTACGGCGACTCGGCCCTCGCGCCCAACCTGTTCGTGGACATAACCGAGACGCTGGACGCCAAGCTCGCGGCGATCGAGTGCTACGAGACCGAGCTGCGCGACTACCCGCACCCGCGGTCGCGGCGGGCGCTCGTCGGGCGTGCCGAGTACTGGGGGAGCCAGGTGGGCCGGGCCCATGTCGAGCCGTTCCGGATCCTCAGGGAGATGTCATGACCGAGCGTCAGCGATGCGGCCATGGGTCGACCGTAACCGTGGGGGCGGGCGCGTGAGCGTCCTGCCGAGGCATGCCCGTGCCGACACACTGATCCGCGCCGACAGCGCGCCGCGGCGTGCGGCGGACGTCGTCGTCGCCGGAGCCGCGCTCCTGGTGCTCGGCCCGGTCCTGCTCGCGATCGGGATCGCGGTCCGCATGACCAGCCCGGGACCGGCGTTGTACCTGCAGGAGCGGGTCGGGCGCGGCGGGCGGCCGTTCCGGCTGCTGAAGTTCCGCACGATGGTCGACGGGGCGGATCGCGCGGGCGCCCTGGTCAGCGGCAGTCACGACCCGCGCGTGACATCGGTGGGCGCCCTGCTCCGCGCGGCGCACCTCGACGAGCTCCCACAGCTGGTCAACGTGGTACGCGGTGACATGACGCTGATCGGCCCTCGCCCGGAGGTGCGGCGCTACGTCGCGTTCTACGACCCGGCCGAACGGGCCGTGCTCGACGTGCGTCCGGGCCTCACCGGTCCGGGGCAGCTGCATTTCGCCGCCGAACAGGCCGGTGCGCTGGACGCGGTGAGTGATCCCGAGCAGTACTACGTGACCTGTCAGCTGCACCCGAAGCTCGCGCTCGACCTGGAGTACCTACGGCACCGCACGTTCGCGCGTGACGTCGCGCTGCTGTGCAGAACGCTCGCCGCGCTGGCCGGGCGGTGAGGCGTCCCAGGTTGCCGGATCGGCGGTCCACGGACACGGAACGTCCGGCTCGGAACGGAAGGCTCGCCGAACGCGAGTCGGTGACGAGCCGGCTTGGGACCATCGTTCGCGTGACATCTTCGCCGTCCGGGCCTTGCCGAGCCCGTCCGGGGGCGTGATCCGGTGAACGTGCGCCGTGTCTCGCTCCTGGTGCTCGCCTGCATGCTCCTGCTCGCCGTCGTCGAGGCGTACTGGCCGTTCCACTGGGACCCGCCGGGCACGGTCACCAACGAGGTGCGGCGGACGGCGGGAGGCGGGCTCGGCTTCGGTGACCGCAACGCGGCCCGGACCGCGGGAACACCGCCGTGGGTCGCGACCGTCCGGCGCACCGGACGGGTCGACGTCGAGCTCGTGGCGCGGCCGGCGTACCCGCAGCACTACCCGGACACGTCGATCATGATGCTCGCGAGCGACAGCTGGCACACGGACTTCGCCATCGGCCAGGACGGCGAGGACCTGCTCCTGTGGCTGCGCAGGACCGGCACCAACACCGACGGGGACCCGGCGTTCGTCGTCGCGAACGCCTTCCCGCACGGCAGGTGGGTCGACGTCCGCGTCACCGTTCGGGACGACCGGCTGCGGGTCGGCGTGGACGGCACCACCCGGCTGCGCGAGCGGCTGCGCCCCGGCTCGCTCGGCACGTGGGAACCCGGGCTCATGGTCCTCGGGGACGAGGCGCACGGCGGGCGTCCGTGGCAGGGGGAGATCCGGCGGGCCGTCGTCCGCACCGACGGCGGTTCGGTCGACTACGCGCGCCCGGGTGCGCTGGAGACGCCCAGGCGGTACTTCTACCTCCCGGACCACGTCTCGCCGTTCCCGCCGTTCGACCGGACCGAGTGGTTCGCGCTCGTCGTCCATCTCTTCTCGTTCGTGCCCGTCGGGTTCGTGTTGGTGCTGATCCGCCGGCGGCGCACGCGGCGCTCCATGGAGGTGCTCGTCGCGGTCGCGATCGCACTCGGCATCGCGGCCGTGCTCGCCGGCGGCAAGCTGTTGTTCAGCGAGCGTCACCTCGCCGCGGCGGACCTCGTCGTACAGTCAGCCGGCGCGTTCGTCGGTGCCTACGTGGCAGCCCGATGGCGCGTGCGCAGGCGGCGACCGCCTACGGAAGGCGGACCCGGTGACCTCGTGATCACCGAACGGCACACATACGACGAGATCCGTTGATCAGCACGGGTCACGGCGCCGGCAGGCGTATATCAGATCCGTGAGCTGTCGGGCGAGCGGCGCCCGACCACCTGCCCGTAAGCCGGAAGGGCCTCGATGACCCGAGCAGCAGCCTGTGACGAGGAGGTTCTGACAGACATCTGCATTGTGGGCGCTGGCCCGGCCGGCATCAGCATCGCCAGCGAGCTGGTCGGCTCCGGCATCCGCGTCTGCCTGCTCGAGAGCGGCGGCACGGCCGTGGAACGCCGGGTACAGGCACAGAGCAGGGGGGAGAGCGACGGTTATCCCATCCACCTGCTCCACCAGTCGAGAGTGCGGGCGTTCGGGGGCACGCTGCGCCATCCGAGGATCCTGGCGGGCGGCGGCTGGGCCGCCCGTCCGCTGGACGCGATCGACTTCGAGGCCCGTGCCGGCATCCCGCACACGGGCTGGCCGTTCGGCCTCGAATCGCTGAGCACGTACTACGAACGCGCGGAACGCGTCTGTGGCCTGCGGTCCGTGGAGGCGTCGGCGGACGGGTCCCGCCGGGTCGCGCCGCCGGTACGGGACAGTGACGTCGAGATGACGATGTTCCGGTTCAGCCAGGCCGACTTCCGGGACGCCCACCTGCGGCTGACGGCGTCGTCGAACGTCCGGCTGCTGCTGCACTGCCGCGCCGTCGAGACCACGGTCGACCCGACGGGCAGGCGCGTCGAGACGGTGGTCGCGGTGCGCGCCGACAGGAGCCGGCTCGTCGTCCGGCCCCGCGTCGTGGTGTTCACGGCCGGCGGTATCGAGAACGCCAGGCTCCTGCTGACCGGTGACGGCGGACGGGGGCTCGGCAACGAGCACGACCTGGTCGGGCGCTACTTCGCCGAGCGGCTGTCACTGCCGGTCGGCCACGTCCTGCTGTCCGGCGCCCAGGCGGTCGACGACGCCGCGTTCTTCTTCCGCCGTGGCGACGTCGCGGGCGTCGTCCGTGTCGCCGACTGCGTGCAGCGCGACAAGGCGTTGCTCAACTGTGCGTTCTCCCTCGTGCCGCGCCCGATGGCGTTCACCACGGCCGCCGTCCGGTCCCTGTTCACGCTGCGCAAGGCGATGATCCGCCGGCCGCTGGTCGACGGCGTACGCTCGCACGTGCGCAACGTCGTGACGGGTCTCGGCGACGTCGCCGACTACGCCGTGAGCGGCGTCGTCCGCCGGCCGCGTGTGCTCATCCTGCGCGCGCAGGGGGAGCAGGCACCCAACCGGGACTCCCGCGTGACCCTCGGCTCGCACCGGGACGACATGGGCATCCCGGTGGCGCGCGTCACCTGGCGCATGGCCGACAGCGACCTCCGGTCGATCCGGACCTCGGTGGACGTCGTCGGCGCGGCCTTGCACGCCAACGGTTTCGGCCTGGTCGAGAACGCCCTCGACGGTGACAGCGCCCCGCTCGTCGAGGGCAACCACCACCATCTCGGCTCGACGCGGATGCACGTCGACCCGCGCGAGGGCGTCGTGGACGCCGACTGCCGGGTGCACTCGCTGGCGAACCTCTACGTCACCGGATCGTCGGTGTTCCCGACCTACGGCCTGTCCAACCCCACGCTCACCGTCGTCGCGCTGGCGCTCCGCCTGGCCGACCACCTGCGCACCGTGACGGGGGAGTAGGGCAGGCGCGGGGCAGCAACGCCACCACGTCGACCCGCGACGACGCGGGACCCCTTCAGCTCAGCCGCGCTTGCGGAACGCCGGACGCACCGGACGGCCGCCCAGCCAGGGCGTCGGGTCGGCCGCGTCGAGTGCCTTGCGGTAGACGGCGCATGCCTGCGCGACCACGTCGACGGTCCGCTCGATGTCGGCGTCGGTCAGCGCGGCGCTCACGACGAACGAAGGGCCGAGCACACCGCCGCCGATGAGCTGGCGCATGAACAGGGTCCGGTAGTCCTGGGACGGCCGCCCGTCCCCGTCGAGGGTGGCGAACACGAGGTTGCTGGCCCGGCCGCGGACGACGACGTGGTCGGCGACGCCCATGCCGGCCGCCGCGTCGCGGACGCCGGCGGCGAGCCGCTCGCCGAGCTCGTGCAGGCGCGCGACGACGCCCTCCTCCGCGTACGCGTCCATCACGGCCATCGCGGCGGCGAGCGAGTGCGTCTCCGCGCCGTGCGTCGTGGACAGCAGGAACACCCGGTCGTGCGGGTGGCGGAAACCGCCGCGTTCCATCAGCTCCCTGCGGCCCGCGAGCGCCGACACCGCGAAGCCGTTGCCCAGCGCCTTCCCGAAGGTCGACAGGTCGGGCGCGACGCCGTACAGGCCCTGCGCGCCCGCCTCGGACCAACGGAACCCCGTGATCATCTCGTCGAAGACGAGGAGCGCGCCGTGCTCGTGCGCGAGGTCCTTCAGGCCGGCGAGGTACCCGGGCGGCGGGTCGTGCTGGGTCGCCGCCTCGAGGATCAGGCACGCGATCTCTCCGTCGTGCTGCCGGAACAGCTCGCCGGCGGCGTCGAGGTCGCCGTACGGGAACGCCACGGTGAGCTCGGTGATGACATCGGGGATCCCCGCGGACATCGGGGTGGTGCCGATGAACCAGTCGTCGGTGGAGAAGAACGGTTGGTCGCGGCAGATGCCCACGAGCGTGCGGCCGGTCACGGCACGGGCGAGCCGCACGGCCGCGGTGGTCACGTCCGAGCCGTTCTTCGCGAACTTCACCATCTCGGCGGTCGGCACGGTCGCGAGGAAGCGCTCCGCCGCCTCGAGCTCGACCGCGGCCGGCCGGACGAAGTTCGCGCCGCGCTCCAGCTGCCGGCGCACGGCCTCGGTCACCCGCGGGTGCGCGTGGCCGAGGCTGACGGCGCGCAGGCCCGAGCCGTACTCGATGTACTCGTTACCGTCGACGTCCCACACGTGCGCGCCGCGGCCGTGCGAGATGACCGGCGCGAGGTGCTCCGGGTACTGGTCGTCGCCCTTGGCGTACGTGTGCGCGCCGCCGGGGATCGTCGCGTGCAGCCGCTCGTTCAACTCCTTCGAACGCCGCAGGGTTCGTTCCGGCGTGCTCATGCCAACCGCCTCTTCGCCTCGCTGAGGGAGAGCGCCGCCCGGTCCCGCTCGGACACGAGCGTGACGGGCAGCGGCCAGGGAATCGCCAGTTCCGGATCGTCGAAGGCGATGGCGACGTCCTCCGCAGGGTCGTGCGGCCGGTCGATGCGGTACGACACGTCGGCCGGTTCGGTCAGCGCCTGGAAGCCGTGCGCGCACCCGGCGGGCACGTACAGCGTGATCTGCCGGTCGCCGTCGAGGTCGAAGGTCTCGGTGTGGCCGTAGGTGGGGGAGGCCGGCCTGAGGTCGACGACGACGTCGAGGACCGCGCCGTAGGAGCAGCGCACCAGCTTGGCCTCGCCCGCGCCGGAGCGCACGTGCATGCCGCGGACGACACCCCTGCGCGACCGTGACACGCTGTCCTGGACGAACGCGTCCGGGTCGATGCCCACTGAGCGGACGACGTCGCGGTCGAACGTCCTGCAGAAGAAGCCGCGCTCGTCGGCGTGGGGTGTGGGCTCGAACAGGAACGCGCCGTGGATGCCGGGGACGGGTAGGGCTTTCATCAGACCTCCTGCGACCGTACGGTGGTGCGCGTCGTGTGCGCCGGCGCCGCTCGCGGCGGCAGCAGCGCCGAGAGCGCGGCGAACTGCTCCTCCATGCGGCGGGCGTTCGCCGTGCCTCGCCGGCGCATGGTCTCGACGAGCTCGTCGCGTCGCGCCTCCAGCGCCGCGAACTGCCGGACCAGCAGCTCGAAGTCGATCTCGCGCGCGGACTGGCAGAACCCGCCGTCGAGCCCCATGCTCGACATCAGCACGTCGTTCTTCCTGGCGTACCCGATCGACAGGGTGGGTTTCGCCAGCTTCAGCGCACAGAGCACGTTGTGGTACCTCGTGGCGATCACGGTCTCGACCGATGCCATCTGCCGCATCAGGTCGTCGAGCGACCGCACCGGTTCGGCGACCAGGCGACCGGCGCCGGGGCGGTGCATCGGTGCGTCGGCGAGGATCTCCGCGACGACGCTCGCGTCCGCCTCGTCGCCGATGAACAGCCGCACCTCCCGGCCCTCGTCGACGAGCCGGCGCACGAAGCGCCGCATGGTGTCGACGTACGCGCGGTTGATCCGCTCCGCCCGGTCGCGGTCGTCGTCGCTCCCGTGGTAGTCCATGACGCCGACACCGACCGTTCCCGGCACGACGCCGTCGGTCGACGGCGTGGGCAGGGCGAAGGCGAGATCGGGGTAGACCTCGTCGGAGTCGACGTCGACGCCCATCGTCCGCATCGCCTCGCGCGAGAGCTCGTCGCGATAGGACCGGTACTGCGCGAATCGGGCCGCCTGCGTCATCAGCCGGCGTGTCGTGCGGTTCCGGACGACGTCCGCGCCCACGCCGACCAACGCGACCGTCGTCCCGGTGAGCCTGCCGAAGGCGCACAGCCAGAACAGCGAGTACGGGAACCCCCACGGCCGGAGCGGCAGCGTGGCCTCCAGCACGCCCATGCCGGGCACGATCACCAGATCCTGCCGGCGCACCCAGGCGAGAGTGCGGAACGGGTCGAGCGCCTTGCCGACCACCTTGAGCACCGCGGCTCGCACACCCGTGCCCGTGCCGCGCGCCTCGTTCCACTGCAGGTGCACGGCGGGTACGCCGTACCGTGCGCGGACGCGTTCCGGACCCTTGCACAGGAAACCGAGCTGCACGGCCGGGTGACGTTCCCTGAGGTACCCGACCACTGCGTCGAGCGAGCCGTCGTTGCCCAGGTTGCCCGAGCCCAGCAGCCCGAACAAACCCACCCGCGGCGCGCGATGGGACGTCAACCGGATCACCCTTCTCCGCTGGAGTGGACGTTGGCGGGGGACGGCGTCACGACCTCCGTGGTCTCCTCGGCGTGCCGCCGGGCCAGGCCGGGAATCGCGCGGCTGGCCAGGTATACGGACAGCTCGCGGTAACACTCCCGCTTGTCGTGCGCCGACAGCGGCGCCCGGTGGATCGCTTCGACGAACGCCCACACGTACTCGCCGAGGAGGCGGGCGGTCGGGTGCCGCAGTCGGTTCGCGCGGCGCGGGTCGTGCGTGACGCACCAGCTGCGCACGCCCTGCCGCTGGCGGCCGGCGCGGGTCGGCAGATCCCGGCGGAAGTACAACGCCTCGGGCACGCGGTGGAACCGCCCGTGCAGTGCCAACTCGGCGACGAAGGTGCGGTCGGCGTGGTAGTAGCTGCCGGTGGGTGCGATCCTGCGCAGCACGTCGGTGCGGATGACGCCGTAGTCGTCGTCGCCGCCGAGCGCGAACAGCTGCGCGCGGAAGCGTTCCGGCGCGCGCGGCGAGTCCATGGCGCGGGGGAACCTGACGGGGACGTCCTGCCGGTTGCCGTCGGCGTCGATCACCGCCGAGTAGCAGGACGCGAGGACCACGTCCGGCCGGGTGTCCAGCACCTCGACGCAACGGGCCAGCAGGTCACGGTCGTACAGGTCGTCGTGGGACGCCCACTTGAACAACTCGCCCCGCGCCGCCTGGAGCACCGCGTTGTGGTTCGGCGCGGCGCCGATGTTGCGCGGCTGCCGCAGGTACCGCACGCGCCGGTCGTGCGCGGCGTAGCGCCGGCAGATCTCCCGCGTGCCGTCGGTCGACGCGTTGTCGGAGATGATCAGCTCGAAGTCCTGGTAGCTCTGCGCGAGCAGCGCGTCGAGCGACTCGGACAGGTACTCCTCGCCGTTGTGGACCGGCAGCCCTATGCTCAGCCGCGGCTTCGTCGTCATGTCCCTCGTGCCCCCTCGGTCGGGCCGGCCCGCCGTCCCATGGCGTGGTCGACCACCCGCGCGGTGGACCGGTCGTCGCAGTACCGGTGCGTCCGGCGCCTGGCCAGGTCTCTGGTCGCGCGGAATTCGTCGCGCCCGTCGAGGATGGCGCCGACGGCGTCCATCAGCGCATCGACGCTGCGCACCAACGGGCCGGGTACCCAGCTCTCGTACGGCTCCAGGCTGATGCCTCGCGTCGCCCGGTACTGCTCGATGTCGGGGAACGCGAAGACGATCGGCCGGTCCAGGAGCAGGTAGTCGACCCAGACGGACGAGATGTCCGTGATCAGCCCGTCGAAAGCGGCGAGCATGGTGTAGACGGTCAGGTCGAAGCTCTCGAGTTCGGCCTGCGTCAGCGCTCGGATCGCCTTGAGTTCGCCGGGCAGCTCGTCGCCGCTCGCGGGGTGCGCCTTGACGACGACCAACGCGCCACGGGCGTCGAGCCACTCGTCGAGCCGCTTGACGTCGTCGGCCCCGAACGGGAGGACCGAGCTGCCGCCCCTGACGTCGGCACGCTGGTACCTGCCGGGGACGGTGCGGCGGAACGTCGGCAGCCAGAGGAACACCGTACGGTCCATGGCCTCGGGGACCAGCCGGGTCCGCGCGAGTTCCGGATCGGCCCGCAGCATCCGGTCGTTGCGTGGAGCACCGAGCACGGGGACGCGCGACGGGTGCATGCCGAAGGCGGTGCACCGGTACGCCTGGCCGAGCCCGGACAGCACCGGCGACATCGTCGCGTGCCTGGTGGGCTCGCCCTCGTAGCGGCCCACCACTTTTCCCGGCGGCTCGCCGTGCCACAGGTTCACCACGCACTGCCAGGGCGGCGGCGCCGGGTGCCCGTACAGCCCGTGCGTCACGAACACGTACCGCGCGGTCAGGAAGTGCAGGGCCGCGGCCGCAGAGTCCTTGTGCACGAACCGGACCGGGCGGTCGCCGACGATGCGTCGGAAGCGCTCCCGGGTGTTCGGCGCGTCGAACAGCACGACCGGCTCGAACCCGCGGGCCAGCATGAGGGAGAGGACGGACTGGATGCCGTCCTCCAGGTCGGGGATGCTGTGCAGCACCACCTTGCGCCGCGCCTTGGGGACCAGCCAGTTGAGGACGGCGAAGACGTGGGACGCGATCCGCCGCGTGCGACTCGTGCCCGTCATGCCGAGCTCTCCTCCACGCGGCCGGCGCGTGCTCCCACGGCGGAGAGCTCACCGGGTGCGTCCGCCGCCGTTCTCTCGCGCATCGCGGCGCGCAGTTGCCACCACCACACCGCTATTCGGAACACGTTGGCCAGAGCGACGCCCCAGTACGAGCCGAGCGCTCCGGCGAGTACCGCGCCGACGAGACCGCCGATGACGGTGACGACCGAGACGAGCAGTTGCGCGCGGAGGCTGCGCCGAGCCGCGCCCAGTGCCCGCAGCCCCGCGGCCGCTCCGGTGGTGAACCCCGCGGACATCGTCGAGACGGTCGCCGGCACGATCAGCGCGAGCGCGGGGACCCAGACGGAGCCGAGGACGAGCCGGCCGCCGGCGTCGGGCAGCAGGAACAGTATCGCCAGCCCCCACACCAGGGCCGCGGCCAGCTGTACGCCGCCGAAGAGGAAGCAGAACATCGGCAACCGGCCCGGTGACCGGCGGAGCACGCGAGCCGCCTCGGGGACGCCGACCAGGCTGAGCCCCATCAGCAGCGCGAGGAACGGCCCGAGCAGTAGTTGCGCACCGCGGACCGCGCCGACGGCCGCGAGCCCGGAGATCGCACCCAGGCCGTACAGCCACAGCTGGTTCGTCCCGCTGAGGCTGACGTTCTCGATCAGGAACCGCGGCCCGAGGTCGCGCTGCGCGGCCAGCCAGGCCCGTATCGCCCGCATGCTCGGGAGGATCCGCGTCTGCAGGGAGCCGAAGACCGCTGCGACCCCCCCGGCGAGGCCCCAGGCGAGCAGGAAGCTGACGACGCTCGGGTGCCGGTCCGCGAGCAGCAGGGCCGGGACGAGCGCGACGGCCCAGACCATGTCGTTGGCGAACGCCCGCCCGCCCTGGCCGTGGGCGAAGAAGGCGTAGCGCCAGCTGTCCTGGAGCAGCAGGCCGGGCAGCACGATGCCGAGCGCGATGAACGCGGCGGCGAGCTGCCCGCCGAGCACGAGGCCGACGAGTACGCAGCACACGCCGGTCGCGAGCCCGACGACCGACGCCGTCCCGGCCGACCGCGAGACGGCGGCACGCCACGAACCGTCGTCGACGCCGCTGAACCTGACGACCAGCGGGTCGGTGGCCAGGCCGCGGGAGACGTTGAGGGCGACGCCGTAGGTCACCCAGGCGAGGCTGAACACGCCGAACTCGGTGGCGCCGAGCGACCGCGCCACGACCATGCCGACGAAGAAGTTGGTCAGGCTGGAGACGGCCTGGTCGCCGAGTCCCCAGCTGACCCGCTGGAGCGGCGCCCGCAGGCGGGTGGACCAACTCGTCGGCACCTTGGGCATCCGGTTCACCGTTCGACGACGTGGGGTTCGGGCAGCGGGACGACGTACTCGGCGCCCCAGCCTCCGTCGGCCTCCAGCTGTGCGATCACCTCGTCGGCGATGTCCCAGGTGAACAACAGCACGACGTCGGGTCGCGCGGCGCGCAGCTCGTCGACGGGGCGGATCGGCACGTCGCTGCCGGGGATGCGACGGCCGTGCTTTCCCGGCGCGGCGTCGACGGTGAACGGCAGCAGGTCGGTGCCGACGCCGCTGAGGTCGAGCAGCACCGGTGCCTTGGACGGCGCGCCGTAGCCGAGCACCGTGCGGCCGCGCGCGGCGCGGTCGGCGAGGAACGCGCGCAGCGCGGCGGCGCTGCGCCTCGCGGTGTCCTGCAGCTCGCCGAGTCGGAGGGGGTCGTCCAGGCCGGCCGCCGACTCCTCGGCCAGCAGGTCGCGGACCGCGGCCTCGACGTCGCTCCGGCGCCGTCCGGGGCGCAGGGTGACGCGCAGGCTGCCGCCGAACAGATTGACGGGGTGCACGGCCGTGACGGTCAGGCCGAGCGCGTCACCGAGCCGGGCGAGGGCCCCGAGGGAGAGATACGACCAGTGGCCGTGCCGGATCGTGTCGAACTGGTTGCCGGTGCGCAGCGGCAGCAGGTGGTGGAACTCCAGGACGAACAGGCCGTCGGGTGCGAGCCGGTCGACCCGTTCGCGCAGCGCCGCGCCCGGCCTGGGCTCGTGGGCGAGGCCGTGCACGTCGACGACGAGCTGTGCGCGTTCCCCGTCGCCCGCCTGCCGGCAGCCCGCGGCGGCGAGGTGCTCGAGCCAGGAACCGCCGTGGTGGCTGGCGAACTCGCACACGGTCGCACCGGCCAGCCGGGGATGCTCGGCGAGGATCTCCTTCACCGAGCGCTCGGCGTGCGCGATGCTGGTCGCCGACTCGATGGCGAGCGGAGGCTCGGGCAGCTGCGGCTCGACGGGGCCGAGCTGGACGAGCGTGCACGCCCGGCACAGCCACAGCTCCAGCGGCCAGCGCGGGTCGGGCCCGGGCGTCTCGGCGGACGGGAAGTAGTCGGCGGCGGGTTGCTCGCCGAGGTCGACGACGCGCCGCACGTCGGTCGCGCCGCATCCGCGGCACGCGGCGGTCACCACGTCAGCACCGCCTTCCCGGTGTCGAACGCCTCGGCGTACCTCGCCCGGCACTCCATGCCGCGCACGCGCGCGAGGCCGAGGAACACCTCGTCGTCGAACCAGTCCCTGCTCCGTTGCGACGGGAACGCCTTGTGCAGCCGGACGATCTTCTCCCGCATCTGCTCCTCGCTCAGTGGTACGTACAGTGCGGGGCGCCCGATGTCGCCGTCCCACTTCGGGATCTCGTAGCGGAGGACGAGCTGGTCGCGCCACACGGTGGTGACGATCTCCGCGACGGTGCGGTGGTCCTGGTGCGCGTCGGCGAGACCGGGGGCGAGGACGAGGTCGGCGGGCCCGCTGCGCGCGGTCGTCTCGAGCAGTTCCTTGACCGCTGCCCAGTGCGCCGGGAGCCGCCCGTCGGGCAGCCCACCGCTGTGGACGTGCACGGGCACGCCGGGCAGGAACAGGTCGGCCGCGGCACGAGCCTCGTCCAGGCGGCCCTGCGTCCCGGTGGCGAGCACGTATTCGACGGAGAGCTCGGGCACCTCGGCGGCGAGGCGCAACAGCGTGCCCCCGCAACCGATCTCGAGGTCGTCGGGGTGCGCGGCGAGCGCGACGACGCGCCGTGGCCGCGCGGAGAGGCCGAGGTCGAAGGGCAGCATCACGACGCCATCGCGGGCGCGGCCGCGCGGTGCGTTCCACTCGGGACGTCGAGCAGGCCGGGTGGCTTGCTTCCGTCGCGTGACCACACCATCCACGGCCTGGTGCCCTTGCGGTACATCTCCTCGAGGGCGTTGCGCTCCTTCAGCGTGTCCATGGCCGCCCAGAAGCCGTGGTACGGCACGGCCAGCAGCTTGCTCATCGCGGCGAGCCGCGGGAACGCGTCGCCGACGAGGTCCTCGCCCTCGTCGAGCACGTCGAAGACGTCCTGCCGCAGCACGAAGTAGCCGCCGTTGATCCACATCGGGAGGTCGGTGACGGAACCGATCCGGTTGACCCGCGAGTCGGTGCCGAAGGCGACGGTGTGGAACGAGGACTGCGGCGGCACGGCGAGCAGGCTCGCGGTGGCGTCGCCGGCGATGAAGTCGTCGACGATGCGGTCCATCGGGGCGTCGGTGAGCACGTCGCCGTAGTTGGCGAGGAACACCTCGTCGTCGTCGAGGTACCTGCGGACCCGGCGCAGCCGCTCGCCGATGCTGGTCTCGATCCCGGTGTCGACGAAGGTGATCCGCCACTCGCTGATGTCCGACTCGAGCAGCTCGATCTGCTTGCCGCCCTTGGCGAGGACGAAGTCGTTCGAGTGCGTCTCCTCGTACTGCAGGAAGTACTGCTTGACGGTGCGCGCACCGTGCCCGAGCGGCAGGATGAACTCGTTGTGGCCGAAGTGCGCGTAGTAGCGCATCACGTGCCAGAGCACCGGCCGGTCGCCGATGGGCTGCATGGGCTTGGGGGCGGGGTCGCTGCTGTCACGCATACGCATGCCGAGCCCCCCGCAGAACAGCACGACCTTCATGACGCCTCCTCGTCGCTCGTGCCCGGTCAGATGACCTCGAGGCGTGGGATCGGGACGACGAACTTCGCGCCCCACTCCCGCGCGTACTGCAGCTGGTGGACGATCTCCTCGCGGAGGTTCCACGGCAGGATCACGATGTAGTCCGGCCGGGTCTGTGCGAGCCGCTCCGGCGCGTGGATCGGGATGTGCGTGCCGGGCAGGAACATGCCGTGCTTGTGCGGGCTGCGGTCGACGGTGTAGGGGAGCAGGTCGGCGCGGATGCCGCAGTGGTTGAGCAGCGTGTTGCCCTTGCCGGGCGCGCCGTAGCCGGCGACCGTGCGTCCCTCGCGGGCGGCGGTGTGCAGGAAGTCGACGAGACCGGCCTTCACCTCGAACACGTCGCGGGCGAACCCCGCGTGGCCCTCGACGGTGTCGAGCCCGGCCTCGTGCTCCTCGGCGAGCACCTTGCCCACCATGTCCGACGGCGTGCCCGCAGACTCGGCGGGCTTCGCGAGCACCCGCAGCGAGCCGCCGTGCGTCGGGAGCTCCTCGACGTCGACCACGACCAGGTCGCCGGTGCCGAGTGCCTTCGCGGCGGTGCGCAGCGTGAAGTACGAGTAGTGCTCGTGGTAGATGGTGTCGTACTGGCGGTACTGGATGAGCCGGAGCAGGTGCGGGAACTCGAGCGAGACCATGCCGTCGTCGGCGACGAGCGCGCGCAGGCCGCGGACGAAGTCGATCAGCTCGGGGTCGTGCGCGAACACGTTGTTGCCGACGACGAGGTCGGCCTTGCCGTACTCGGCGGCGAGCTCCGCGCCGCTCCGCTCGCCGAGGAACACGGTCTCGGTGCGGACGCCGTTGCCCCGCGCGACCTCGGCGACGTTGGCGGCCGGCTCGATGCCGAGCACGGGGATGCCGCGCCTGACGGCGTGCTGCAGCAGGTAGCCGTCGTTGCTCGCGACCTCGGCGATCAGGCTGTCCGGCCCGAGCCGGAGCCGCTCGGTCATCCCGGCGACGAAGCGCTCGGCGTGCGCGACCCAGCTGTCCGAGTAGGACGAGAAGTAGGCGTAGTCGGAGAAGACGTCCTCGGCGGCGACGTACGGCGGCAGCTGGACGAGCAGGCAGTTGTCGCAGATGCGGACGTGCAGCGGGTAGAACGTCTCGCCCTCGTCGAGCTTGTCGGCGGGGACGTAGCTCTCGCACGGCGGTGACATGCCGAGGTCGACGAAGGTCGTGACCAGCGGCATGCCGCAGAGCCGGCAGTCGGGTACACGCTTGCTCATGATGTGGCGGCCTCCGAGACCAGGGTCTTGCCGGGCGATGGGAACGGTGCGTCGGTGGTGCGGCGCAGCTCGTCGTCGAGCAGGCCGAGGGAGAGCAGCTGTTGGATCCTGCGCAGCCGGACGAACCGGGCCGACCGGAACTCCTCGTAGGTGAGCCCGTGCTCGGCGTAGGCGTCGGCGAGCTCCTCGACACCGGCGCGGACGGTCCAGCGCATGCCCAGTTCGGGGAAGGTGTCGTGCAGCTTCGCGAAGTCGACCTTGTAGTCGCGCTTGTCCGGGCCGGCGCCGTCGGCGAGCGTGACGAGCGAACCGGGCACGGCGTCCCGGACCATGTCCGCGATGTCCTTGACCTGGACGTTGTCCTCGGGCCGGCCGACGTTGAACGCCTCGTCGTGCACGAGCTCGCGCGGCGCCTCGAGCATCGCGAGGAAGGCGCGGCTGATGTCCTCGATGTGCACGAGCGGCCGCCACGGCGTGCCGTCGCTCTCCAGCCGGACCTCCCCGGTCGTGACGGCGACGCCGGTGAGGTTGTTGACGACGATGTCGAGCCGGAGCCGCGGCGACGCCCCGTACGCGGTGGCGTTCCTGAGGTAGGTCGGGCTGAACCGGTCGTCGGCGAGCTTGGACAGTTCCGCCTCCGCGAGCGCCTTGGTCTCGCCGTACGGCGTGACCGGGTGCATCGGGGCGTCCTCGTCGACGGCGTCCGACCCGGCCGCGCCGTAGAGGCTGCAGGACGAGGCGAACAGGAACCGCTCGACGCCCGCCGTCTTCGCCGCCTCCGCGAGTCGCATCGTGCCGCGCAGGTTCACCGCGTACGTCGTCGCGCTGTTCAGGTGGCCGAGCGGATCGTTCGAGAGGGCGGCAAGGCAGACAACGGCGTCGTAACCGGTCAGTTCGGCAGGGCCGACCTCGCGCGTGTCCCGTGGCGGCCGCGTGACCGACTCGGGCCCTCCCCGGAAGTCGCAGCCCTCGTACAACCCGAGGTCGAGACCCTCCACCTCGTGCCCGGCGGCACGCAGGAACGGGACCATCAGCGCGCCGATGTAGCCGCGGTCACCGGCGACCAGAACTCTCATGCACGTCTCCTCGGAATCGAACGGTTCCATCAAGAGATGAGCGAGACGCCGATCTGATACATGCGAACTTCGCGACGACAAGCCTGCGGGCGAGGGACGACCCGGGCCGGCCGGGACCTACGTCCTGGATTCCGGCCATTCGCGTCATGAACGCGCAGAGCATCGTCCAGCTCAATGGCGAACCAGCCGACCTCCATCGTCGAAAGGCATCACCATGAGCAAACCGTCCACGACGCTCGGCGTCCTCGCCGCCGGGGCCCTGGCCTTCGGCCTGACCGCCTGTGGCGTCGACACCACCCCGTCCTCGGACGCCGGCACGACGCCGGCCGCGAAGAGCACTGTCGACAAGAGCCGGAAGAGCGGGACGGCCAAGCACCGGGTGGTGTTCAAGGTCTGGGGCAAGGCGCCCTCCGGTGTCGACATCACCTACGGCAGCGACAGCAGCAACCTGCAGGGCGGAAAGCTCCCGTTCAAGAAGTCGATCAAGCTCCACGACGACGCGATGTACTACCAGGTGACCGCGCAGCTCCAGGGTGGCGGCAGGATCCACTGCTCGGTGACTGTCGACGGCAAGACGAAGAAGGGTGTCGCCGGCGGCGGCTACAACATCTGCTCCGCGCAGCTCAACCACGTCGGCCTGCTCGGCGGTTGGAAGTAGTGCGCCCCCCGACTTGTCAGGCTCTCCCGGTGCTATAGCCCTGCGAGAGCCTGACAACTCGACGGGAACTGCTCAGGGTCCCAGCGCCGGTGGGTGGTTGCGGGTGGCGTACCGGGGTTTCTGGTCGGGGTCGATCCAGGGGGGTGGGATGACGGCGGGTCGGCCGTTGATCATCTGGATCTGCCAGCCGTCGTGGTGGATCCAGCCGTGTTCGATGCCGCAGACCAGGCACATCTGGTTGATGTCGGTGTGGCCGTGGTCTTTGGCCCATTCCTGGACGTGGTGGGCGTCGAGGTATTCCAGTGGGGTGTCGCAGCCGAACGCGCAGCCGCCGTCGCGGACGAACAGCGCCTGTTTCAGCGCCGGTGGCGCGGTCCGCCGGGTCCGCCCGTAGTAGAGCAGTTCGCCCGGGCCGCCGAACACGGCGAGGTTGACGTCGGCGTCGCAGAGGGTCTGGATGACGGTGTCCATGGAGACCAGGTCGCCGTGGTTCAACCTGGCCACGCCCTGCCCGAGCAGCAGGTCCGCGACACTGGTGGTCAGCGTGACCTGCGGGCGCCTGCCGGCGACGACCGGTAGGTCGCCGGTGTTCAACGCGTGCTGGACGACGCGGGCCATCGCGTCGGCGCGGCGCTTCTCCGGGCCACGCGGGTCCGGGGCGGCCTTCGACCCGGTGGGCATGGCCAGTGGCCCGATGACGGTGTCGACGAGGTTCTTGGTCTGCGCGGTCATCCACCAGGTGCCCAGGTACATGCCGTGCACCTCCGGGGAGACGGTGAACGACTCCCGGGCCCACTGCTCGCGTTCCTCGGTCAGCACCCCGTCCGGGTCCAGGTACGAGGTCAACACCTGCGCGTGCCGGCGCAGCAACCCGGGGTCGGCCTCGCGGGCCCTCTCCACGAGATACGCCTCCGCCTCGGCCTGGTCTGCTCGCCGAGTGCCTCCGGCAACCGGGACACCGCGGTGGTGATCTCCTGGGCGTGCCGGGGCGAGAGCGCACCTGCACGCACCGCCTCGGCGACGACCGGGTAGGCGGGCGCGAGCGGCTCACCGGTCAACGCCCGCCGCGGATGCCACCGCTCGTGCCCGACCAGCCGCGCCTTCGCCTCCGCCGTCGTGACCCGCAACACCTCGCGCAGATACGGCACGGCCCGGACGTACCCACGCCGGGTCGCCAGGCCCCGTTCCTCGACCTCACCCGCATACTTCTGCTGCAAATATGCACTCGTCCGGGCCAGCTCCTCGTGCGTCTGCAATACCAGGTCGACGTCTTCATCCGGCAGGCACGACAGATCGACATCCACCAGTGCCCGCAACGCTTCCAGGGCAGCGCACGTCGCCTCCAATACGCCGGTCCCGCTGCGCCGCTCCATATCGAACATACTATCGAATAATGACGGAGGCGACAAGCATAAAAGGACGCACGCGGAATTCCGGCGGCCAAACCGGACGATCCGACCGCGCGCCGGGTCGCCGGCATTTCTCAAGTGGGATGTATCAGCTCGACGGGTCGCCGCTCTATTGGTCGCAGTCGGAGCGACCTGTATGGGAGACGCGATGAAGATCGCCGTGTTCGGCATGGGGTACGTCGGTTCGGTCACGGCCGCGTGCCTCGCTGTCAACGGGCATGACGTGTGGGGTGTCGACGTCGACCAGTTGAAGGTCGACACGATCGCGGCCGGGCGGAGCCCGGTGGTGGAGCCGGGCCTGGACGAGATGATCGCCAGGGGAGTGGCCGGCGGGACGTTGCACGCGACCACCCGGGTGGACGAGGCGCTGGACAGCGCCGAGGTGTCCCTGGTCTGCGTCGGCACGCCGTCGACGTCGACCGGCAGTACGGATCTCAGGCACATCCGGGCCGCCGTCGCGGACATCGCGGCGACGCTGCCGGCCGTGCGGCACCCGGCCTCCGCGTTCCACGCGGTCGTCATCCGCAGCACGGTGCCACCCGGCACCGTGGAGGAGGTCGTCGCGCCCGTCCTCGCGAACGCCGCGTCGTCGCGTCTGTCCGTCGGCGCGGCGATGTGTCCCGAGTTCCTCCGTGAAGGATCGGGAGTCACGGACTTCTTCGACCCGCCGTTCGTCGTCGTGGGGAGCAGCGACCCGCGCGTCGGCCGCGTCCTGACCCGGATGTTCCGGTTCCTGGAGCATCCGGTCACGCTGGTCGACGTCCGGAACGCCGAGGCGCTGAAGTACGCCTGCAACGCCTTCCACGCGACGAAGGTGTCGTTCGCGAACGAGATGGGCAGGATCTTCCGCCCGTACGGCGTCGACGCGCGGAAGGTGATGGAGCTCTTCTGCTCCGACACGACACTGAACATCGCACCCACCTACCTGCGCCCGGGCTTCGCCTACGGCGGCTCGTGCCTGCCCAAGGACCTGCGCTCGCTGCTGCACATGGCGCGGATGAACAGCGCCGACCTGCCGTTGCTCGCCGGCACGCTCGCCACCAACGAGCTGGTCGTGCAGGACGTCGTCGACCGGGTCGTCGCCGCCGGCGGCAGGGAGGTCGCGCTGCTCGGCTTGAGCTTCAAGGCCGCGACCGACGACCTGCGCGAGAGCCCGAGCGTCGAGCTCGCGGAACGCCTGGTGGGCAAGGGGTTCAACCTGCGCATCTACGACGCCATCGTCAACCCGACCAGACTGATCGGCGCCAACCTGCGCCACGTCGAGTCGAAGCTGCCGCACCTGCAACGGCTGTTCGTGGACGGTCCCGCGGAGGCGCTGCGCGGCGCGGACGTCGCCCTCGTCTCGGCGACGGACGCCGCCGTCGTCGACGCTCTCGCGGAGTACCCGCCCGCCCGGATCGTCGACCTCAGCGGCCGCCTCGGCCAGGTCGTCGAGGCGCTGCCCGGTTACGAGGGCGTCGGATGGTGAGGCGAGCCCCGGCCGGCTCGCCGCGGGTCCTCATCATCGTGCAGAACCTTCCCGTGCCGTTCGACCGCCGGGTGTGGCTCGAGTCGAAGGCGCTCGCCGCGGCCGGCTACGACGTGTCGGTCGTGTGCCCGAAGGGACCCGGCGACCCTGCGTACCACGTCGTCGACGGCGTGCCGCTGTACAAGTACCGCCCTTACGCGCCCGGCGGCAGCAAGGCGAGCTTCGTCACCGAGTACGTGTACTCGTTCCTCGCCACACTCCGCCTCGTGCTGCGGGCGCGCCGCCGAGGTGGCCGCTTCCGGGTCATCCAGGCGTGCAACCCGCCGGACATCTTCTGGCCGATCGCGTTGCTGCTGCGGTGGTTGGACGGCACCATGTTCGTCTTCGACCACCACGACCTCTGCCCGGAGCTGTACGAGTCCCGGTTCCCGGAGGGGCCGACCGTGCCGTACCGCGGTCTGCGTGCGCTGGAACGCCGCACGCACCGCACCGCCGACCACGTCATCGCGACCAACGACTCGTACCGCGGCATCGCGATCGAGCGCAGCGGGAAGTCGCCGGAGGACGTCACGGTCGTACGCACCGGCCCGGATCCCGAGAAGCTCAAGCGCGGACCCGCCGACGAGGCGTGCCTGCGCGGGCACCGCCACCTCGCCGCGTACATCGGTGTCATGGGACCGCAGGACGGCGTCGACATCGTCGTCCGCGCCGCCGACCACATCGTGAACACGTTGGGACGCAAGGACATCGGGTTCACGCTGATCGGCAGCGGCGACTCGTTCGACGACGTCGTGGGGCTACGGGACGAGCTCGGGCTGGCCGACCACGTCGAGTTCACCGGACGCGCACCCGACGACGTCGTCAGCAGGGTGATGTCGACCGCGGACATCGGGCTGTCGCCGGACCCGAAGAACCCGCTGAACGACGTATCCACGATGAACAAGACCATGGAGTACATGGCGTACGGCCTGCCGGTCGTCGCGTTCGACCTGCGCGAGACGCGCGTGTCGGCCGGCGACGCCGCGGTCTACGTGCAACCCAACGACGTGCGGCTCTACGCCCAGGCGATCGTCGACCTCGCCGACGACGACCTGCGGCGCAGGCGGATGGCCGCGCTCGGCCGGGAACGTGTCGAGGACGTGCTCGCCTGGCCGCACCAGGAGCTGGCGTACGTCGGCGTCTACGACCGGCTCGTCGGGCGGACGCGTGTCGTGGACGGCGCCTATGCCGCGGACGGCGTGACGGAAGCGGCCCGCTGATGTGCGGCATCGCGGGCTGCTACCAGCAGCACGACGGCCGCGAGCTGACCTGGCGGATGAGCGAGCGGCTGGCACATCGCGGCCCCGACGCGACCGGCATGTTCGACGAGACGCGGGACGGGCGCGACGTCCACCTCGCGCACCGCCGGCTGTCGATCATCGACCTGTCCGCCGCCGCCGACCAGCCGCTGCGCAAGGACGGGCTCGTCCTCACCTACAACGGCGAGCTGTACAACTACCGGGAACTGCGCGCCGAACTGGTGCGCGCGGGCGTGGCGTTCACCACGACGTCGGACACCGAGGTGGTGCTGGAGGCCTGGCGCCGCTGGGGTTCGGCGGCACTGCCCAGGTTCCGCGGCATGTTCGCGTTCGCCCTGTACGACGAGCGCACGGGCTCGCTGGTGCTCGCGCGAGACCCGCTCGGCATCAAGCCGCTCTACTACCTGCGCCGTGACGGCGGTGTGCTGTTCGCGTCCGAGCTCAAGGCGATCATGACGGCCGTCGGGCCCGAGCTGCGCACCGACCCGGGCGCGCTCGTCGCGTCGATGCTCTATTACTGGGTGCCCGACCAGCGCTGCGCCGTCAAGGACGTGCACAAGCTCGCGCCGGGCTCGTGGGCCGAGTTCCGTCCCGACGGGACGATGCGACACGACCGGTACTGGCGGATCACCGACGTCGCGGCCGAGGCCGCGGCCGGTCCCCCCGCCGATCTCCGTGCGGTAGTGGAGCAGTCCTTGGCCGCGCACCTCGTCGCCGACGTGCCGGTGTCGAGCTTCCTGTCCGGCGGGCTCGACTCGAGCCTGGTGACGGTGCTCGCGAACCGGCTCGGTTCGGGCGTCGACGCGTACACGATCACGTTCCGGCCCGAGGACCAGCGCAGGGAGGCGATGCCGGACGACGCGGTCTACGCCAGGAAGGTCGCGGCGCGGTTCGGGATCGACCTGCACGAGATCGAGATCGCACCCGACGTCGCGAAGCTGCTGCCGCGCATCGTCGACACCCTCGACGAGCCGATCGGCGACCCCGCGGCGATCAACACGCTCCTCATGTGCGACGCGGCACGCGAGGCCGGCGTGAAGGTGCTGCTGTCCGGCATGGGCGCCGACGAGCTGTTCGGCGGTTACCGCAAGCAGTTGGCGTGCGTGCTGGCCCAGCGCTACCACCGCGTGCCGCGCCCCGTCCGGGAGGGGCTCGTGCGCCCGGTCGTCGACCGGATCCCCGTTGCCGCGAACGGGCGCGGGCTGCGGTACGCCCGTTGGGCCAAGCGGTTCCTGACCTTCGCGGAACTCTCCGAGGAGGAGGCCTTCCGCCGCAGCTACACCCTCTACGACCCGGACGGGCTCACCGGCCTGGTCGACGCCGAACTCGCCGGCAGCGTCGCGGACGTCGTCGACGAGCACGCCACCGTGTACCACGACGCGCCGGCGAGCCTTGACCACGTCAACCGCATGTGCCTCACGGACGCGCGGATGTTCCTGCCCGGGCTCAACCTCGCCTACACCGACCGCGCGAGCATGGCGGCGTCGACCGAGGTGCGGGTGCCGTTCGTCGACCCCGAGGTCGTGCGCGCGGCGTTCTCGATCGCCGGCACGGACAAGATCCACCGGCGCCAGGGAAAGCTTGCGCTCAAGCGTGCCGCCGAGGCCTGGCTGCCGCGCGAGATCGTGTACCGGCCCAAGGCGTCGTTCAGCGTGCCGCTGCGCGCCTGGGTCGGCACCGACCTGCGCGAGATGGTCGACGACCTGTTGCTGTCCGGCGAGCTGGTCGGCAGCGGCATGCTGCGCAAGCCGGCGCTCGCGGCGCTCGTCGACGACGAGCGGTCCGGCCGCGAGGACAACTCGAAGCAGATCTGGCAGTTGCTGACGCTGGAGACCTGGCACCGCCACGTGCGGTCGCTCGGTGTCTCCGTCTAGGAAAGGTGCTCATGAAGCAGGTGGCCCAGAACTACCGGTCGGGCGAGCTCACGGTGCTCGACGTGCCGCGTCCCGCGTGCGCGCCGGGTGGCGTGCTCGTCCGGTCGCTGTTCTCGCTCATCTCGACCGGCACCGAGCTGATGAAGGTCGGTGAGGCGAAGCTCTCGCTCGTCGGCAAGGCGCGCGCCCGGCCGGACCAGGTGCGCAAGGTCATCGACTCGGCGCTGCAGCAGGGCGCGGTCAACACCTACAAGAAGGTGATGAACCGGCTCGACTCGTACACGCCGCTCGGCTACTCGCTCTGCGGCGTCGTCACCGACGTCGGCGCGGGTGCGGAGGAGTTCAGCGTCGGCCAGGTCGTCGCGTGCGCCGGCAACGAGTACGCGCTGCACGCCGAGTACAACTGGGTGCCGGTCAACATGTGCGTGGCCGTGCCGGACGGCGTCCCACCCGAGCAGGCGGCGTTCGCGACGGTGGGCGCGATCGCGATGCACGGCGTGCGCAGGTCAGAGGTGCAGCTCGGGGACGCGGCGTGCGTCGTCGGGCTCGGCCTGGTGGGACAGCTGGCCGTGCGCCTGCTCGTCGCGTCGGGCGTGCGGGTGTTCGGGCTCGACGTCGTCGCGGACCGCTGCCGCCAGGCGGAGAAGGCCGGCGCGATCCTCTGCGCATCGCCGGGCGGCGAGGACCTCGACCGGCTGGAGCGCGCGATCGCGGAGGCCACCGCGGGCGCCGGCGCCGACCACGTCCTGATCGCCGCGGGCGGGCCGTCGAACGGCCCGGTCGAGGTCGCCGCGCGGCTGGCGCGCGACCGCGCGCGGGTGGTCGACATCGGCAAGACGAAGCTCGACCTGCCCTGGAACGCCTACTACGACAAGGAACTGGACGTCCGGTTCTCGCGCTCGTACGGCCCCGGCAGGTACGACGAGCGGTACGAGGTCGACGGCGTCGACTACCCGATCGGCTACGTGCGGTGGACGGAACGGCGCAACCTCGCGTGCTTCCTCGACCTCATCGCCCGCGAGCAGCTGGACGTCGGCTCGCTCGTCTCCCGGGTCTTCCCGATCGCGGACGCCGCCGACGCGTACCAACAGCTGCGCACGGGGAGCGTGCCCGGCGTGGGGTTCCTGTTCGAGTACCCGGCGCCGTCCGCCGAGGAGACCGCCACGACGGCGGTCACCGCGCCCGCGCCGCCGCGCAGGACGACGGCGGCCCGGACCGGCCGGCTGCGGTTCGGCTTCATCGGCGCAGGCAACTACGCGTCGTCGATGCTGTTGCCGCACCTGGCGAAGGACGAGTCCGTCGCGCTGGCGCGTGTCGTCACCCAGCGGTCCCTGTCCGCCGCCACAGCGCAGCGCAGGTTCGGCTTCGAGACCGTGTCCACCGACGTGGATGCCGTCCTCGACGACTCGTCGCTGGACGCGGTCTTCGTGGTCACCAGGCACAGCACGCACGCCGAGCTCACCTGCCGGGCGCTGGAACGCGGCCACACGGTGTTCGTGGAGAAGCCGCTCGCACTGACCGACGAGGACGTGGACCGGATCGCGGGTGTCGTCGCGTCGACCGGCAACGACCGCGTCATGGTCGGTTTCAACCGGCGGTTCGCACCGCTGTTCACTGAGCTGCGCGACGGCTTCGGCACTGCTCCCGGCGGAGCCGTCGCGCGTTATCTCGTCAATGCCGGACGGCTGGACGCGGGCAGCTGGTACCTGTCCGGCGGCGAGGGCACCCGGTTCGTCGGCGAGGGCGGCCACTTCATCGACACGCTCGGCTGGTGGTTCGACAGCCTGCCCGTCGAGGTGTACGCCGTCGGCGGGCCGGAGGCCGAGGACGTGTCGGCGACGCTGCGCTTCGCCGACGGATCGGTCGGGCAGGTCGCGTACCTCACCGGTGGCAACGCGCGGTTCCCGAAGGAGACGTTCGACGCCACCGCGCGCGGCCGCAACGCACGGCTGGACAACTTCCAGCGCACCGCGCTGTGGACCGGCCGGCGGCCGCGGACGACGCGGGCACGCGGCGGCCAGGACAAGGGGCAGCGCCGCGAGCTGCGCGCGTTCGTCGACGCCGTCCGCGGCGGCGGCCCGCTGCCGATCCCGTTCGAGTCCGTGCTCGCGACGACGCGGGCCACGATCGCCGTCGCCCGCAGCCTGGCGAGCGGCCGCCCGGAGCAGGTGTGAGCCCGGCACTCGGCTGGTACGCGCGGCGGCTGGCGCGGATGTCGCCGCGCGAGGTGGTCTGGCGGACGCAGGACCACGTCCGGCGGGTCACGTGGGCGACCCGGCAGGTGCGGCCCGGCCGGCTGCACGAGACGCGTGCCGAGCTCTCGCCCACGCGCCGGTTCACCGCCGTCCTGCCGGAAGGCGCGGCCGCCGCCGTCCCGCCGCACGCGCAGAAGGCGCTCGTCGCCGCGGCCGACGAGATCCTCGCCGGCCGGTTCGACGTGCTCGGCGTGCGGCGTACCGACCTCGGCGTCCCGGACTGGTTCCTCGACCCGACGACCGGCCGCCGCTCCGACCCCTGCCGGTACGCGTTCCGCGTCGACCACCGCGACGAGCAGGCGACCGGCAACGTCAAGCAGGTCTGGGAGCTGTCCCGCCACCACCACCTCACGGTGCTCGCCGCCGCCTGGTATCTCACGAAGGACGACGTGTACGCCGAGCGCGTCGCCATGCACCTGCGGTCGTGGTGGCGGGAGAACCCCTTCCTGTCCGGCATCCACTGGACCAACGGCATCGAGGTCGGCATCCGGCTGATCAGCTGGGTGTGGATCAGGCGGCTGCTGGACGGCTGGCCGCCGGTCGCCGAGCTGTTCGAGGGCAACGAGCTCGCGCTCGCGCAGATCCGCTGGCACCAGCAGTTCCTCGCCGCCTTCCGCAGTCGCGGCTCGTCCGCCAACAACCACGTCATCGCCGAGGCGGCCGGGGCACTGGTCGCGTCCTGCGCGTTCCCGTGGTTCCCGGAGAGCCGGCGCTGGCGCGCGAAGGCGGCGGCGCTGCTCGACCGCGAGCTGGCCGCCAACACGTTCGCCGACGGGCTGAACCGCGAGCTCGCCACCGACTACCACAGGTTCGTCGCCGAGCTCGGCCTGCTGGCCGCCGTCGAGGCCGACGCCGCGAGCCGGCCCCTGCCCGACGCGACCTGGCAGACGCTCACCCGCATGCTGGACGCCGCCGCGGCCGTCGTCGACTGCACCGGGCGGCCGCCGCGGCAGGGCGACGGGGACGAGGGCCGGGCGCTGGTCGTCGACCAGGACGAGTGCGCCGGCTGGGCGCCGTTGCTCGCGCTCGGCGAGGCCGTCGTCGGCCGCCGCGACTGGTGGCCCGTGTCCAGCCCCGGCGTGGCGAGCGTGCTCGTGGGCGCGCTCCGGCGCGCCGACCACGACGTTCCCGGGCGCCCCGGGACGCGGCCCGCGCACTTCCCGGACGCGGGTACGACGCTGCTGCGCACCGTCGGTCGCTCCGGCCCGGAGATCTGGTGCCGGGTCGACGGCGGCCCGCACGGGTTCCTGTCCATCGCCGCGCACGCGCACGCGGACGCGCTCTCGGTGGAACTGCGGGTCGGCGGCGTCGACGTCTTCGCCGACCCGGGGACGTACTGCTACCACGGCGAACGGGAGTGGCGCCGCTACTTCCGTTCGACGCTCGCCCACAACACGCTCGAGCTGGCCGGGCGCAGCCAGTCGGTGGACGGCGGGCCGTTCCTGTGGCTGCGGCAGGCCCGCACGCGCGTGCTCGACGTCGCCGTCGGCGACGGCGTCCGCGAGGTCGCCTGGTCCGCCGAGCACGACGGGTACACCGCGCTCTCCCCGCCCGCACGGCACCGTCGCGCGGTCCGGCTCGACCGGCGGGAGCGCACTCTGCGCATCGAGGACGAGGTGCTCGGCGGCGCCGCCCACGGCGTCCGCCTGGCCTACCACCTCGGCCCGGACGTCGACGCCGAGCTCGCCGGCTCGGTGGCGACGTTGTCCTGGCCGGCCGCGGGCGACATCGTGCACGCGACCGTCGAACTGCCCGCAGGACTGCAGTGGACGCTGCACCGCGGCGAGACCGACCCGATCCTGGGCTGGTACGCGCCGGGTCTCGGCCGCCGCGTCCCGGCGTACACCCTGCTTGGCGCCGCTCCGACGGGGACGACCGGGCGGTACCTGACCGTCGTGCACTGCTGATCGGCGGACGGTGAGCGGCCCGCAGGTGTATCAACTCGCCGGTCCGGCCCTCTACTAGAGGTGAGTACACAAGAGCTCGACCTGCGCAGGGCCTGGGGGATCCTGCGCCGGCTTCGCTGGCTGGTCCTGGCGATAGCCGGCGTGGGACTGCTCGGCGGCGTCGGGATCGGATGGCTGTTCCCCGCGATGCCCACGGCCGACGCCCTCGTCGTCCTCCCGCCGCCCGCCGTCAACCAGAACGGCACGCCGGTGCAGGACATCCAGACCCAGGTCTTCATCGCGAACAGCGCCGCGGTCCTCACCAGCGCCGGGCAGAACGTCAAGCCGGTGGTCCGGCTGACCGACGTGAAGTCCCGCGTGCACGTCACCGCGCTGACCCAGGAGATCCTGCAGATCCGCGCCCAGGGCAGGTCGGCGGAGCAGGCGGAGGACCTCGCGAACTCCGTCGCCGCCACCTACGTCTTCTACGTGACCGACAGCGACACGCAGCTGCCGGGCGACCTCGGCAAGAAGGTGGGCGCGCGCGTACTCGAGCGGGCGACCACCGCGCGCGGCGGCAACATGTACCTGCACCTCGGCCTCTACGGCGCGATCGGCGCGGTCGGCGCCGGGATCCTCGGGTCCCTGGTCCTCCTGGCCGTCATGCGCGGCGACCGCCGGCTGCGACTGCGCGACGACATCGCCGGCGCCGTCGGGATCCCCGTACTCGCGTCCGTGGCCACCCAGCGTCCGGGCGGGGCGTCCGGGTGGGCACGCCTGCTCGAGCACTACCGGCCCAGCGCGGTCGACGCCTGGTCGTTGCGCAAGATGCTCCGCGACCTCGGGCTGGACGCCCGCACCGGCCGTCCCGCGTCGCTGACCGTCGTGACCCTGACCGAGGACGTGCGCGCGCTGGCCGTGGGCCCGCAGCTGGCGGCGTTCGCGACCGCGATCGGGATCCCGGCGGAGGTGACCGTCGACACCATGCACGAGTCGGTGTCCGCGCTGATCGCCGGGCTCCGCGGCCCGTCCGCGGAGGACGGGCCGCGCGACGCCGAACAGACCGAGGCCTTTCGGGTGTTCGTCGTCGTCGCCGACCGGGACGCGCCGAACCTGGACGGCACCCAGCGGTCGGACGCCACCGTCGTCGCCGTGTCCGCGGGCCGGGCGACGGCCGAGGAGCTGGCGCGGGTCGCGGTCGCCGTGACCAACGACCGGCGCGCGGTGGACGGCATCGTCGTCGCCGACCCGGACGAGTTCGACCGGACGACGGGACGGGCGCCGCACACCGGCAGGTCGGCCGTCACGCGCGCACGGGCCGCGCTCACCGACACGACACGGGGGACCGGGCACACATGAGTACCAGAGCGCGGGCGCGGATGAGTACCAGAGCGCAGGAGCTGACGAGTGAGCCGGAGGTAGGGGTCGCACGTGCCGAGCGGGACCGGTCGCGTGCATTGTGCGCGGCGCCTGCCGGAGGGGAACGAGGAAGCGGGCGCGGATGAGTATCGAACGCAGCGAGGACATCAGGTCCGATGCGGCATGGGAGCTCGACGGCACCGACGACGACCAGCCGGGCGGCCCTGTCCCTGCCGGCCTCGTCACGCTCAGGTACCTGTGGGACGCGGTTCGCCGCCATGCGCGGCTCTGGCTCGTCACCGCGGCGCTCGGCCTGCTCGTCGGCATCGCGTTCCCGTTCGTGCTGCCGCCCGCGAGCGTCGCGTCCACCAAGCTGCTGCTCACCCATCAGCCCGGTGACGACGCGTTGACCGCGATGGCGACCGACGTCAGCCTCGCCACCACGGACACGGTCGCCGGCCGGGTGATCGACCGGCTCGGGCTGAAGGAGTCGCCCGACGACCTGCTCAAGCAGTACACGGTCACGTCGCCGACGGACCGCATCCTGCAGATCTCCGTCTCGGCCCCGACGGCGGACGAGGCCGTCCGGCTGGCGCAGGCGCTCGGCACCACCTACCTCGAGTTCCGGATGGAACAGGTGCGCGCCCGGCAGGAGCCGGTCAGGGCGCAGCTCGTGCAGGCGCGGGACCGGCTGCAGAAGCTGGAGAAGAACCACGCGAAGCGGTCCGGCCAGAACGACACCGGCACGCAGGACCAGCCGGCCGACGACGGCCCGGGCACGCCGATCTCGCAGGCGAGCGACCAGGTCACGCAGCTGCAGCAGACGCTGAACGCGGAGAAGGCCGCCGCCGCGTTGGTCAGCAGCAGCCACATCCTCGACCCGGCCGCCGTCGTCCCGAAGTCGGCGGTCAAGGCGACCGGGCTCGACGTGCTCACCGGTCTCGGCGCGGGAGTGATCCTGGGCGTCGGGTTCGTCCTCGTCCGGGCGCTGCTGTCGGACCGGCTGTGGCGCCGTCAGGTGGTCGCGGAGGCGCTCGCGACGCGCGTCACGCTGAGCCTCGCGCGGGTCAAGCACCGTCACTGGTGGCGCAGGCTGAGCCCGATCGTGCCGCGGATGTCGAGCCCCGCGGAGCTGGCGCTCGCGGGGCGCCGGCTGCGGGAACTGGTCGCGCGACAGGTGAGCGTGCGCAAGACGCTCGTGGTCGTCGCCAACGACGACATCACGCCGGCCGCGATCATGGTGGCACGGCTGGCGGAGCAGCTCGCCGCGGACGGGCAGCGCGTGCTCGTCGCCGACCTCTCCGGCCGCAACGCCGTCGCGCGTGAGCTGGTCCTCGCCGAGCTGGTGACCGTCCACACTCCGGACGGCGGCGGGCCGCACTACGGTCTGCTGCACGCCGACGGGGACGCCGGCGACGAGCAGTTCCGGCTCGCCTGGGACCTCGCCGACGTCGTGCTCACCCTCTCCGCCGTGTCCGCGGCGCTCGGGGCCGACCACCTGGCGACGTGGGGCGCCGAGGCCGTGGTCGTGGTCACCGCGGGGCACTCGTCCGCCACGCACATCCACACCACGGGCGAGCTGATCCGGCTCGCGGGCATCCGGATCGTGACCGGGATCCTGGTCGGCAGCGACAAGAACGACGAGACGGCCGGCGTGCCCAGCGACGAGGCGACCGCCGTCGTGGCGAGCAACCCGCACGAGCAGTCGGCCGTGATCCGGGCCGGGGGGTGGCGCGGGTGAGCACGCTGACCGCGGCCGGCCCCGGCGAGCTGCTCGCCGGCGTCCGCGACCTGAGCGAGCGCAGGCTGTGGCGCGTGCGGCTCGCGTGGGTGCTGCTCCTGCTCAACGTGCTCACGTTCTACGCGCAGGCCGCGATGATCGTGCCGATACCTGGCACCATCGGCTCCGCCATCACGCAGAGCTCGCTGCTCGCGGCGCTGCTCGTGGCGTTGAGCGTGAACCGGCCGGTGCGGGTGCGCCCGACCATCTTCCTGCTCCTGCTCGGGCTGCTGCCGGTGCAGGCGATGCTGATCAGCGCGCGCGCCGAGTTCCTCCTCGGCGCGGTGTTCCGCTCCGGCCGCTACGCGATGTTCGTCGTGGTGCTGTGGCTGCTCACGCCGTGGTGGGACCGCAAGGACATGCTGCTCGTCAAGACACACCTGGCCGCCCTCTGGGTGGTGCTCGGCACGGTCCTGCTCGGGCTGGCGTTGTCGCCGGGGCTGGCGATGACCGACGGCCGGCTGGCCGGTGTCATCTGGCCGATTCCGTGGACGCAGGTGGGGCACTACTCCGCGATGACGGCCGGGCTGTCGATCGTGTTGTGGCTCACCGGTCTGCT
>DASUWX010000114.1:0-3719 GCA_036378185.1 Streptosporangiales bacterium
GTGCGTCCAGGGCGAGGGCCAGGACCTCGGCGAGGTGGTGCGCCTCGCGGCCGGTCTGCTGGGCGATCTGCTCGCGGCAGCTGAACCCGTCCGCGAGGACGAGGGTGTCCGGTGCGGCCGCACGCACGCGCGGCAGGATCACCCGCTCGCCCGCGGCGATCGACACGTCGTAGTGCTCGCCCTGCTCGTAGCCGAAGCTCCCCGCCATGCCGCAGCAGCCCGAATCCGGCCGCTCGACGTCGAGGCCCATCGCGGCCATCAGGTCGTCGTCGGCGTCCCGGCCGATGACCGCCTTGTGGTGGCAGTGGGCCTGGAGCAGCGCGTGCCGGCGCAGCTTCGGCGGCTGGTAGCCGTCTCGCGTCAGCAGCTCGGCGAGCGTGACGCTCTGCTTCGCGAGCCGGCGCGCGTCGGCGTCGGCGGGGAACAGGTTGGTCAGCTCGTCGCGGAACACCGCGAGGCAGCTCGGCTCGAGCACCACGATCGGCGTGCCCGACGACAGCGGCTCGGCCAGTGTGTCCAGGACGCGCCGCAGCCAGCGCTTCGCGGTGGGCAGCATCCCGTAGTCGAAGAGGGGGCGCCCGCAGCACAACCGGCGGCGCGGCGCCCGGACGGCGTAGCCGGCGTCGCCGAGCACGCGGATCGCGGCCAGGCCGACATCGGGCGTGAAGTGGTCGGTGAACGTGTCCGGCCAGAGGATCACCTCGCGCCCGCCGGCACCTGCGCCGTTGCCGGCGGCGCGGGAACGCAGCGTCCGGCCGGCGAAGCGCGGTGCCGAGCGCCTGGTGTCCACGCCGGCGGCCCGTTTCGCGAGGCTCCCGAGCCCGGGAGCGGCGAGCGCGGCGTTCGCCAGGCCCGGTGCGTATCTCGCGGCACGCGCCCAGACCGGGATCAGCCCGAGCGCGTACGCCGACACCGGACGCAGCCGCCCCTTGTAGTAGTGGGAGAGGAACTCGGCCTTGTACGTGGCCATGTCGACACCGACGGGGCAGTCACCCTTGCATCCCTTGCAGGCCAGGCAGAGGTCGAGCGCCTCCTTGACCGAGTCGTCGCGCCAGCCGGCGCCCGCGGCGTCGTCGCGCAGGTGCCCGCTCATCATCTCGAACAGCAGCCGGGACCGGCCGCGCGTCGTGTGCTTCTCCTCGCGCGTCACCATGAAGCTCGGGCACATCGTGCCGCCCGACGTGCGCCGGCACAGCCCGATGCCGAAGCAGCGGTTGACCGCGTCGGCGAAGCCCGCCTCGTCGTCCGGGTACCGGAAGTGCGTCTCGACCTGGCGCGGGCGGTATGCGGTGCCGAGCGCGAGGTTCTCGTCCGGCTGGTACGGGCGCACGACCTTGCCCGGGTTCATCATGCCCTCGGGATCCCAGATCGCCTTGAACTCGGCGAACGCGCCGACCAGGTCCGGCCCGAACATCTTCACCAGCTGGTTGGCCCGCAGTTGGCCGTCGCCGTGCTCGCCGGAGAGCGAGCCGCCGTACCGGACCACGAGGTCGCCCGCCTCGTCGACGAAGCGGCGGAAGTTGTCGACGCCCTCGGCGGTCGTGAGGTCCGGGTCGAGCCGGTTGTGCATGCAGCCCTGGCCGAAGTGCCCGAACAGCACGGTGTGGTAGCCGTGCTTCTGCACCAGCTCGCAGTAGTCGCGGACGTAGCCGGCGAGCCGGTCCGGAGCGACGGCCGCGTCCTCCCAGCAGGCCAGCCCCGGGTGCTCGCCCGGGATGCGGGTGTACTCGATGGTGCTGCGCCGCACCTCCCAGACGTCGGCCTGGCCCTTGGCGTCCTCGAAGAGCCTGGGTACGCCGCCGGTGACGAGGCCCTTCGCCGACTCGACCTTGTCGTTGGCCTCCTGCTGCGTCTCGCCGCCGTACTCGGCCAGCAGCCACGCGGCGCCGTCGGGCAACTCGTCCATGCCGGGGATGTGCATGTCGTGCTTGCGCAGGTTGTCCAGTACGCCGGCGTCGAAGAACTCGAGCCCGTCGGCGTCGCCGTCGGTGAGGTCGGGCACGTGGTTCGCCGCCATCACGGCGTCGGGGAAGCCGACCACGAGCAGCGCGGTGTGCTTCGGCTTCGGCAGCAGCCGGACGGTCGCCTCGAGGACGAGCACGCACGTCGCCTCCGATCCGACGAGCGCACGGGCGACGTCGAAACCCTTCTCCGGCAACAGGTCGTCGAGGTTGAAGCCGGAGACCCTGCGGGGGATGTCCGGATACCCGTCGCGGATCCGGTCGGCGTAGCGGTCGCGCAGGTCGGCGAGCCCGCGGTAGATCTCCGCGGCCCGGTCGCCGGCGGCGACGATCTCCGCGTACTCGGCGTCGCCGGTCGGGCCGACGGTGAGCCGCGTGCCGTCGTAGGTGACCACGTCCAGGGAGAGCACGTTGTCGACGGTCTTTCCGCCGCGGACCGAGTGCGTGCCGCACGAGTTGTTGCCGATCATCCCACCGAACGTGCAGCGTTGGTGGGTGGCGGGATCGACGGTGTAGGTGAGCCCGTGCTCGGCGGCGGCCGACCGCAGCTCGTCGCAGATCACGCCGGGCTGGACGCGAGCCGTCCGCGCGTCCGGGTCGAGCTCGACGATCCGGTTCAGGTACTTGGAGAAGTCGAACACGACGGCCTCGTTGACGCTCTGGCCCGCGAGGCCCGTACCGCAGCCCCGGGCCGTCACCGGGACGCCGTACTCCCGGCACAGCCGCAGTCCGGTCAGCACGTCGTCCGAGCTGCGCGGCAGGACGACCCCGATGGGCACCTGCCGATAGATCGAGGCGTCGTTGGCATACAGGGCCCGGCTGCCGTGGTCGAACCGGACCTCCCCGTCGAGCTGTTCGGTCAGCTCACGGGCGAGGCCACCGCGGTTGAACACCTGCACGTCGATCGAGGTCATCGCCACCTCCTCGTCGAACTCCTGTCAGCCCTACCCGAAACCGCCGAGCTCAATGACGTCCGCGCGATTCCCGTGCCGGAGAGCGGGTAGCGGAACGGGAGCGGGACCCGAGAGAGGTGGGCAGACATGGCGAAGACGACGTCGGACCTCATCGTCGAGCGGCTCCTCGAGTGGGGCGTCGACACCTGCTTCGGGATCAACGGGGACGCGATCAACGGCTTCATGGAGGCGTTGCGGACCCATGCCGACCGGATGAGGTTCGTGCACGTCCGGCACGAGGAGAACGCGGCGCTGGCGTGCGTGGGCTACGCGAAGTTCAGCGGCCGCCCGGCGGCGTGCGTCGCCACCGCGGGGCCCGGTGCCGTCCACCTGCTCAACGGCCTCTACGACGCGCGCTGCGACGGCGCGCCGGTCATCGCCGTCACCGGGATGACCTACCACGACGTCATCGGCGCGCACCTGATCCAGGACATGGACTCGGCCAAGCTGTTCTCGGATGCGTGCACGTTCAGCGAGCGGGTGATGGGACCCGCGCACGCCGTCAACGCGACGGACCTCGCCGTCCGCCGGGCCCTGGCCGACCGCGGGCCGACGCACCTGGCCATCCCCATCGACATCCAGTCCTGGACCGAGGACTCGAGCTCGCCGAAGAACCCCCCGCATCACACCTCCACCGCGGCGCAGCCGCAGCTGAACGTGCCGCCCGCGGGCGAGCTGCGGCGCGCGGCCGACGTCCTCGCCGGGTGCGAGCGCGTCGCGATCATGGCCGGTGCGGGTGCGCGGGGCGCCGGGGACGAGCTCGAACAGGTCGCGGACGCACTCGCCGCGCCGATCGTGAAGGCGG
>DASUWX010000115.1:0-40058 GCA_036378185.1 Streptosporangiales bacterium
GACGCGTGCGCCACCAGCTCGTCGCCCGGTCTCGCGGCGCGGAGCAGGTTGCAGGACAGGTCGAGGGTCGTGAACCGGCCGCTCTCCACGGCCGCGTAGCTCGCCCACCCGGCGACGGCGTCGGCGAACGCGACCAACGCGCCCGCCTGGACGATGCCGCGCTGGTTGAGGTGACCGGCGCCGACCGTCATGGTCGCCCGGCACGAACCGCGGCCGACGTGCGTCGGCCGGAACCCGAGCGAGGCGAGCAGGCAGTCGGACGGGAGGCTCTCGAACAGCTCGGGCCCGACCTCGACGAGCTCACCGGGCGCGAGACTCGCGGTCGCCGCGTGGAGCTCCGTCGAGTCCTTGACCGGGATTGGCATGACGGCCGCTCCTCGCGCTCAGGGACGCCTCGACGAGAGCTCAGTATACAGTTGAGTACAGTTGGACGCAAAGAGGCTCGACCAGGGCCGGCACGCTCCTGGTCAGAGGAGCGCCTCCTCCTCGTCGTCGTAGAGCTTCAACCGGATGTTCCTGGCCTCGGTGAAGTGCTTCAGGGCGACGTCGTGTGCGGTGGCGCCGTCGCGCTTCTCGATGGCCGTCACCAGCCGGGCGTGCTCCCTGCGCGCCGCCTGCCAGCGTCCCGGGTGCGAGAGCGTCGTCTCCGGGTAGCGGGCCAGGTGCAGGTTGAGCCGCTCCAGCAGGTCGATCAGCGACTCGTTGTGGCTCGCCCGCCAGACCGCGCGGTGGAACTGGCGGTTGATCTCCGCCATGCCGGCGGAGTCCTTCACCGAGATCTCGTCGCACCGCTGCAGCAGGCGCTTGAGCAGGCGCAGGTCGTGTGCGGTCCTGCGCTCGGCGGCCATCCGGCCGGCTGTGGCCTCGAGCGCGAGCCGGGTCTCGTAGATGTCGAGGATCTCCTCCGGGCTGCGCTGCCGGACCACGAGCCCGCGGTCGGTACGGTCGACGAGACCGTCCTGCTCCAGTCTGGTGAGCGCTTCCCTGATCGGGGTCCGGCTCACCTCGCACCACGCGGCGAGCGCCGTCTCGACGAGCGGCTGGCCCGGCTCGAGCTCACCGCTCAGGATGGCCTGCTTCAGCATCTCGTACGGTGTCGCCCGGCGTTCCGGCGGACTGGGCCGTCGGTCCGTCGTCCTGCGCGCCGTTCCCCGCGAAGCGGCCATGGTTCGCTCTCCTCCCGTGAAGCAGCCTACTGCGCCGCAGCGCCGCCCTTGGTCGCGACACCGGACACGGCGTAGGGCCGCAGAGTACGACATGGACGTCCGCATCGGTGCGGGACCGCACCGGTGGTCGTCACGTCTCCGCCTCGTGCACGTCGAGTGCCGCCAGCACCTCGTGGTAGTCGCCCGGTGCGGTGCCGTCGAAGCGATCCGGGGTGAGGCCGGCGTCGACGGCCCACTGCAGCCGCTCGGCCCCGGCGTCGGCGAGCAACGGCTCGATCCCGGACTCCCGCAGCGTGCCGGCCACCTGCCGCAGCTCCTCCGCCCTGCGCTTGCCGTGCAGCGCGGTACGCCCGAGCAGGTACGACGCGAGCGTCGACCAGTCCTCGACCGGGAGGCTCCCGTTCATCGAGGCGAACACCCGCTCCGTGACGCGGTGCCGTGCCGCGCCCACGGCGCACTCGAGCAGCAGCGCCTCGAGCCCCTTCACCAGGAGGCTGCGGTACATCTTCACCGCCGCCGCCTGTCCCGGATCGTCGCCGATGACCTCCGTGCGCATGCCCAGCCGGTCCGCGACGCCCGCGAACGCCTCCGCGCCGCCACCGCTCAGCAGGACCGGCACCAGGTGGCGGTTCGGCGGCACGGCGGCCATCACCGCACCGTCGACGAAGCCGGCTCCCGTCGGCTCGACGACGGCGGCGACGTCGCGCTTCGCCTGCGGGCTGGCGGAGTTCCAGTCCGCGTACAGGTGTCCGGGCCCCAGCGCGGGCGCGAACTCGCGCGCGACCCCGGTCGCCACCGACGCGCTCGTCAGGCAGATGATCACCTTCGCACGCTCGGCCAGTTCGGCGGGTGAGCCGACCAGCTCGACCTGCCGCTCCTCGGCGATCTCACGCAGATCCGGCTCGGCGTGCCTGGCGTCGTAGGCGGCGACGGCGTGCCCGTTCTCGGTGAGGCCCGCCGCGATGGCGCTGCCCGCCTCACCCAGCCCGATCAGCCCGAGCGGATCCCCGGTCATGAGCCGACCCTCCGCGTGAGCATCGCAGCGCGCGGGGCCCGGCCCGATGAGGCGGGATGCACGGTCATGCGTCCTCGCCCAGCGGCAGGCCACGGACCGACGGGTTCGACGCCAAAGACCACAACGCCGCCGACAGCCGTTCGGTCGCCCGGTCGCCGATGACCGGCGTCGCGAGGTCGACGAACTTGTCGGCGAGCTCCGTGTCGGTCAGCGGGTCGTCCGGGTCGCCCTTGCGGGTCGTGCGCTCCGCGACCCGGGTCCCGCCGGACCGGTCGGTGACGACGACGGTGGCACATCGCTGCCCGGGGAACAGCTCCTCCATCGCGTCGTCGGCGACGAGCCTCGTCCGGCCGGCGAGGTCGCGGATCGCCTTGTCGGCCAAGGCGTCCGGCTCGAACGCGCGGAGCCGCACCGAGCCGAGCACGAGCGCGGCGGCCACGCAGTAGGCGGTGCTGAACTTCGCCTCGAACGCCGTCCGCGGGTCCGCCACGCCGGCCACCTTCGTGGCGGTCGTGTACGTGCGCACCTCGATCGAGTCGACGTCCTCCGCACGCAGCCCGTCCGCTCTCAGCTTCAGCGCCGCGTCGACCGCGGCGAACGTATGACCGCAGCAGGAGTGGTTCTTTACCGTCGCACGGGTTATCGCGAGCGGCCGTTCCGGTGCGGCCGTCGCCTTCGCCCAGTCCGGCGAGGCCGCCATCGCCGCGCCGAAGCCCGCCTCGCCCTCGAGGATGTCGAGCGCGCCGGTGAAGCCCTTCGCCGCGGACATGGCGGCGAGCAGCCCGGCCTCGGCGGCGTGACCTGCGTGCAACGGCTTGCTCATCGCGTCGGAACGGAACGCCTGCTGGAGTCCCGCGGCCATCGTCGTGGCCGTCGCCAGCGCGTGGGCGAACGCCTCGGCGTCGAGGCCGAGCAGCTTCGCGGCGGCGGCCGCCGCGCCCAGTGTCCCCACGGTTCCCGTGGTGTGCCAGAACCGGTAGTGCGCGGGGTTCACGGTCTCGGCGATGCGGTCGCCGATCTCGTACCCCACCGCCACCGCCTCGAGCAGGTCCGCGCCGGACGCGCCCCGGTGCTCGGCCAGCGCCAGCGCCGCAGCGACCGTGGGTGAGCCGGGATGGTAGATGCCCTCGCGGTAGATGTCGTCCATCTCCGCGGTGTGCGAGGCGGTCGCGTTGACGAGTGCGGCGACCCGTACCGGCGCGGCGCGCCCGCCGGGGACCAGGCGCGAACTGCCCGTGCCGTCCTCGACGAGGGCGGCGGTGAGCAACTCGGCCGGCGCCATCACGCTGCCGGCGACCGTCGCGCCGAACCAGTCGACGACCGCGCGGGTGGCGGCGTCCCGCACGGCGGGGTCACTCAGCCGCGGCTCGAGACCGACGGCCAGTTCGGCGAGCGCGAGCGTCACGGTGTCGGCTCCAGTCACGCTTCCTCCTGACGTCAGAACTGCGACTCGTACTGCGCCGGGTCGATGCGTGCCTCCACGATCAGCGGGCGCTCCAGCTCGCCGACACCGGCGAGGCACTTCTCCAGCTCCGGGACGGACTCGGCACGCACGCCGTCGCAGCCCATGGCCCCGGCCATCGCGACGAGGTCCATGTCGTCGATGCGCGTGGCGGTGCTCGGGTAGCCGAGGGCCGCCTGCTTGAGCTCGATCCGGTTCAGGCTGCCGTCGACGAACACCACGACCGCCATGCCCAGCCCGCGCGACGCGGCGAGCCTGATCTCCGTCGCCGTCATGGCGAACCCGCCGTCGCCGATGAGCGCCATCACGGGACGCTCGGGACGGGCCAGCTTGGCCGCGATCGCGCCGGGCAGGCCGAATCCCATCGCCGACAGCCCGTTGGTCATCAGCACGCTGCGCGGCTCGGTCGCCTGCCAGCCCTGCCCGACCAGCAGCTTGTGCGAGCCGACGTCGCTCGTCACCAGCGTGCCCTCCGGGGCACTGGCGGACGCGACGTCGACGACGTCCGTGGGGTTGAGCCTGCCCTCGACGCGCCCGGCGTAGTACTCGTCCCGCAACCGTGAACGGTGCGCGCGCACGTCGTCGACCCGCCACCGCTGCTCGCCGCCGAACTCCTCGGCGAGCCAGTCGAGACTGGCGGCGACGTCGCCGACCATCTCGACGTCGCTCGCGTAGACCTGGTCGACGTTGGGCACCGTGTCGACGTGCAGCACCGGCACCGGCACGTGCCAGGGCTTGATCAGCTCGACGGGGTCGAACCCCGCCGCGACGACGAGGTCGCTGCTGCGGACGAAGTCCCAGACCGTCTTGTTGCAGGCCATGTCGAGCGTGCCCGCGAACCAGTCCGAGTCCTCCGGGACGACGCCCTTGGCCATCGGCGCCACCACGACCGGCATGCCGACGGTCTCGGCCAGCCGCACGATCGACGACGTCGCCTCGCAGCGCACGGCGCCGATGCCGACGAGCAGCAGCGGGCGCTTCGCCCCGGACAGGACGGCGTGCGGGTCGCTCGTCGCGCCGGGTGCATTGAAGACCCGGACGTTGCCCGACGTACTGCGGACCGGCGGCGTGACGACCTCGGCGTCCGTCGCGACGGCCTTGAACGTGTCGGCGGCGCAGGACAGGTGCACGGCTCCCGGACGCTCCGCGGTCGCGACGCGCAGCGCCTTGCGCATCGTCGTGGCGACGGCGTTGGCCTCGACCCGGCCGGCCCACTTGGTGACCGGGCTGTAGAGCCGCTCGTGCTCGACGACCTGGTGGGTGAAGAACGCCTGCCTGGCGGTCTCGATCTGCCCGGAGATCGCGACCACCGGCACCCGGTCGAGCGTCGCCGCGGCCACGCCGTTGACGAGCGCCGTGGAGCCGGGCCCGAGCGTGGACAGGCACACGCCAATCCCGCCGGTCGACATCGCAGCCGCCTCGGCCATGAACGCGGCGCTGGCCTCGCGGCGCGCGAGCACGACGTCGACGCCGAGCACCCGTGACCGCTCCATGAACTCGATGATGGGATCGCCCGGGTAGCCGAAGATGAACGGCACGCCCGCCTCCCCGAGCGCGTGGGCCATCACGTCCGCGGTGTTAATCCCCTGCGCCGTCACGCGGCGCTCCGGCGGGTGGCCGGAGTGAGGAGGCGGCCGGAGCCGGCCTCCGCGGTGACGTCGCCGTTCTCCATGATCACCTTGCCGCGCAGGATGGTCGTCACCGGACGGCCCTTGGACGGGAAGTCCTCGCTCGGCATCCAGCCGCAGCGGTAGTGGCTGTGGTCGGCCCGCAGGACCTCCTCGTGGTCCATGTCGAGGATCACCAGGTCGGCGTCGTTCCCGACCTTGATTGCGCCCTTCTGGCCGTCGTAGCCGGTGAGCCTGGCCGGGTTCTCACAGCACATCTCGACGACGCGCTCGAGGGTGAGCCGGCCCTTGTTGACCTCGGTGAGCATGAGCCTGAGGTACTGCTCGATGAACGGGCTGCCACCGGGTGCGGTGTACATGTCCGTCCAGCCGACCTCCTTCTCCTCCTTCGTGTGCGGGCCGTGGTCACTGCCGATGACGTCGATCGTGCCGTCGACGATCGCCTGCCACATCGACGGGTTGTCGCTCTCCGGCACCCAGAAGCCGAGTGAGTACGGGCCGCGCCGCTCGATGTTCGCCCAGTCGTTCGTGACGAACATCGCGAACGGGTTCGCCTCCGCGGTGACCGTCCGGCCCTGCTGCTTCGCCTGCCGCACCATGTCGATGCCCGCACGGGTGGACAGGTGCAGGACGTGCAGCTTGGTGCCGACGGACCGCTGGAACTCCAGGATCGTCGCGATCGCCGCGTTCAGCACGACGCCGTCACCGCCGCGCAGCGCCCGCGCGTAGGAGCGGAAGTCCGTGCCCCACTGCTCGCGGGAGCGCCCGACGAACAGGTCGTACAGCTCCTGGTCGTGCGGGTGGATGTACAGCGGCAGACCGGTCTCGGCGACGGCCTCGAAGACGCGGTAGAGCACCGCGTGGTTCGTCACCGACGTGCCGGGCGGGTGCGGGTAGTCGCGGCCGATGTCCTGCATCATCCAGACCTTGAACGCCGTCGCGCCGGCCTCCGCGAGTTCCGCGATGTTCTCCGGGACCACCCCGGACGCGTTGTGCCCGAAGTCCACGACGGCCTTCGACTGGGCGTTCTCCAGGTGCGCCTTCAGTCGGTCGGCGGTGGTCGTCGGCGGGTCGACGTTGGGCATGTCGAACACCGTCGTGACGCCGCCGGCGGCCGCGGCGACCGTGCCGTGGTAGTAGTCCTCCTTGTGCGTGTAGCCCGGGTCGCGGAAGTGGCAGTGGGTGTCGATCAGCCCCGGGATCACCGGCTTGTCGCCCGCGTCGATCGTGTTGCGCGCGTCGAGCGCCGTGTCGGCGGAGGCGATGGCGGCGATCCGTTCGCCGCTGATCGCGATCTGGCCGTCGACCCGTCCCGAGGGGGTCACGATGTCGGAGGAACGCACGACCAGATCGAACTCTGCCATCTCGGCCACCCTTCGGAGACTGTATACCGCAGTACACGCTAGAATTCGGCGCGCCTGTTTGTCAACGAGAGCTACGTCGCTCAGGACGTGCCGAGCGCGTTCGCCGCGTTGTCGAAGAAGTCCGACATGATCTTGTCCGCCTTCTTCTTGATGACGCCCGAGCCCATGCCGGCGACCCGGCCGGTCACCTGGTAGTTGCCCTCGACCTCGACGGACGTGCCGGAACCATCGGAGTCGGCGAGGGCGAGCGTCGCGTCGACCGAGATGCGGGAGTCGACGTGGCGGTCCCGGCCGCTCGCGGAGATGTGGATCCGCCGCCCGGGCTCGAGCACCTCGGCGTTGACCTTCAGGTCGGCGCGCAGCTTGAACGGGCCCACGCGGTCCTGCAGCACGGCGGTGTAGCTCTCCAGGTGGGTGATCTCCTTGACGTCGTGCACGATGCCGACCCAGCCGGCGAGCACGTCGACGTCGGTCAACGTCTCCCACGCCCGGTCGGCGTCGGCGGTCACCCGCAGTGTGCGTTCGAACTTCTCGCTGGCCACCCTGTCTCCTCGTCAGTCGAGCAACTCACGTACCGCGGCACGAATCTGCCGGTAACTGCCGCATCTGCACAAGTGTCCGCTCAACGCCGCCTCGACGTCTCGCCGCTCCGGCGGTTCGTCGAGCATCGCCGCGACGCTCATCACGAAGCCGGGGGTGCAGTACGAGCACTGGAACGCCTGGTTGTCGAGGAAGGCCCGCCGCACGCGCTCCGCCGCGGGGCTCTCGCCCGTCTCCACCTCGGCACCCGCGCAGGTGAAGGCCATGGTGAGGCAGGAGCTGACGGCACGGCCGTCCATGCGCACGGTGCACGAGCCGCACACCCCGATGCCGCAGGTCTCGCGGCAGCCGTGCAGCCGGAGCCGGTCGCGCAGGACGTCGAGCAGCGTGTCGTCGGCGCCGACGGCCAGCTCGTGCTCGGTGCCGTCGACCCGCAACGTCAACGGGTACGCCGCGTCGCTCATCCATCCGCCTCCCGGTCGTGCCGCCGAATGTGTGAGGGGCACCCTGGTCCCGTCATGGCGTGACCAGGGTGCCCCTCACACGCACGGCCGGTCTCCTCCCACGCCGCCAGGACCCGCTCCGCCGTCATCGGCTGCTGCCGCAGCTGGACGCCGATGGCGGCCGCGACGGCGTTGCCGATCGCCGGCGCCACCGGCGGCAGCGCGGTCTCGCCAAGCCCGTGGATCACGTCGTTGTCGGGGTCCTCGAGCAGCGACACCTCGAGCACCTCGGGCAGGTCGAGCCGGCCGGCCAGCGCGTACTCGGACAGGTTGGCGTTCGCGACGTGCCCCTCCTCGTGGACGATCTGCTCGAACAGGGCCTGGCCGATCCCGAAGCTCACGCTGCCGTCGACCTGCATGCGCGCGTTGACGGGGTTGACGACGGTGCCGGCGTAGACCGACGCACGGAGCCGGCGCACGTACACCTTCCCGGTCCTGGTGTCGACGTCGACGACGGCGGCGATCGCGCCCTGGTGCCAGTGGTCGGACGCGATGCCCTGTCCCGTCTGCGGGTCGAGCCCGCCGGTCCACACGCAGGTGCCGTTGCCCCACACCGTCCCGAGCCGCGACCGGCCCACCACGTCGCCGATCTCGCGCATGGTGTGCGGGTCGCCCTTGACGCCGATGCGCCCGGCGTCGAACACGAGGTCGTGCACCGACACCTCGAGCTGGTCGGCCGCGAGCTCCAGCAGCCGTCGGCGCACGTCCTCGACGGCGTGCCGCACGGCGGTGCCCATCGCGGCGGTCGACCGGCTCGAGCTCGTCGTCGTGTCGAACGGCGTGGTGTCGGTGTCCGGCCCGACGACCCGTATCGCGCCGACGCCCACGCCGAGGCCGTCGGCGGCGATCTGGGCGAGCGCCGTGTGCGCGCCCTGGCCCATCTCCACCGTGGACGTCAGCACCTGCATGCTGCCGTCGCCGTTCACCTTGATCGAGGCGTTCGACGTGGACGGCGTGATCGTCGACTTGATGCCGACCGCGCAGCCCCGGCCGCGGCGGATCGCAGGGTCGGCCGGCGCGTCGCCGGCGTCGTCGTCGAAGACGCGCACCGCGTCGTCGAGCAGGTCCCGGAAGCGGATGTCGTCCATCACCTGGCCGGTCGCGAACGTGTCGCCGTCGCCGATCAGGTTGCGCCGCCGCAGCTCGACCGGGTCGATGCCGAGCTCGGCCGCGATGATGTCCAGCTGACGTTCGTACGCCCAACAGCCCTGCGCCACGCCGTAGCCGCGGAAGGCGCCCGCGGACGGCAGGTTGGTGAACACCGCGCGGGAGTCGACGTGCACGTGCGGGATCCGGTACGGGCCGACGGCGCCGTAGCCGCCGTTCTTGATCAGCCGCGGGCTGATGTCGGTGTACGCGCCCGCGTTGAACAACGCGTCCACGTGGCGCGCGACGATGACGCCGTCGTCGCGGACGCCGGTGCGCAGCCGGATGAACGACTGGTGCTTGGAGTTCGTGACGAACTCCTCCTCGCGCGTCAGCACCAGCTTCACGGGACGGCCGGTGCGCTGGGCGAGCACGGCGACGAGCGGTTCGATCTTCGCGTAGCACTTGCCGCCGAAGGCGCCACCGATCGGCGGCACGATGACGCGCACCTGCGAGGCCGGCAGCGAGAACATGTACGCCAACGCGTCCCTGACCGCGTACGGCGTCTGCGTGCCCGTGGTCACGACCAGGCCGTCGCCGTCGAAGGACGCCACCGCCGCGTGCGGCTCCATCGAGACGTGTTGCACGGCGGGCGTGGAGAACTCGTGCTCGAACACGCGGTCCGCGTACCTGAAACCGTCGAGCCCTTCGCCCTTGCGCAGCCGGAACATGTTGCACACGTTGCCGTCGCGGCCGTGCAGCACGATGTCGGCGTACCCGGGCGCCTGCTCGTCCGAGCCCTCGTGCAGCACCGGCGCACCGTCCGCGAGCGCCTCCCTCGGCGTGAAGACCGCCGGCAGTTCCTCGTAGTCCGCCTCCACGAGCGCGGCGGCCCGGCGTGCCGCACGCGCGCTGACGGCCGCGACGGCGGCGATCGGCTCACCGGCGTACCTGACCCTGTCGATCGCGAGCACCGGCTGGTCTCGGAACACCGGGCCGAAGAACGGGCGGACCGATCCGTCGAGGAGGTCGGCGCCGGTGAGCACCGTGACGACGCCCGGTTGCCGGGACGCCTCGCTCACGTCGACCGAACGCAGCCGCGCGTGCGGCACGGCACTCCTGGCGACGGCGACGTGCAGGGTGCCGGGCGGCTCGTGGTTCACGGCGTAGCCGATCCGGCCCGACACCCGCACGGCCGCGTCGATCATCGCCGTCCGCTCGCCGATCACAGCGTCACCGCCCCGTCCTCCCCCGCCCACGCACGGGTGAGTGCCTCGACCACGAGCCGGGGCAGCACCCGCACCCGGAACTCGGCGCTGCCCCTGAGATCCGACAACGGGTCGGCCGCCGCGGCGTACCGCGCCCCGAGCTCGCGCCTCGCCTCCGCCGGCACGTCGGTCCCCACCAGGTCCCGCTCCGCGTCCCGGACGCGCAACGGCACCGGGCCCGCGCCGATGACGGCGACGCGCGCGTCCGCGCACCTGCCGTCTCCGTCACGTTCCAGGAAGGCCGCCACGCCCAGACAGGTGCGGTCCTCGGCGCACCTCGACACGAACTTCACGTAGCTGCCGGTGCACCGCGCCGAGGGCACCGGCACCCTCACCTCGACGACGAGCTCGTCGGGGGCCAGCGCGGTCTCGAAGTAGTCGACGAAGAACTCGCCGATCGGCACGGTCCGCGCGGCCGACCTGGACCGTATCCGCACCTCCGCGTCGAGTGCGGCGAGCAGGCACGGCAGGTCGGACGTGTTGTCGGCCTCCGCGACGTTGCCGCCCCACGTCGCCGCGTTGCGGACGCGCAGGTTGCCGACGTGCGCGAGGGCGGCCGCGAGCACCGGCAACCGCCGCCGCACCGTCGTCGACACCTCGCTTGACCGCAGCCGCGCCAACGCACCCAGCAACACCGCGGCGCCGTCGTCGGTGATCTCGTCCAGGCCGGGCAGCCTGGTGCACGCCACCAGGTGCCCGGGCGAGATGAGCCCGGCCCGCCACAGGATCGTGAACGCCGTGCCGCCGGCGATCAGCTTCGCCTCGTCCCCGTGCTCGGCGAGCAGGTCGAGCGCCTCGTCGACGGTGTCGGGGCAGTGCAAGCCCACCGCGGCGGCGGCTGGTGCCGATACGGGCATCAAGGCGTGTTCGTGGCGGTCGGCCAGGAGAGGTCCTGGACGTACTCGCCCGGGTCGATCGCGTCGACCAGGTCCTGCTTGGCCAGCGCGCGTTCGGCGAATTCGACCGGCGGCAGCGGCTTGGTGCAGTCGAAGATGACCTTCGTCTCCATCACGCCCTTCTCCATCCGGTCGTACCCGTAGGAGCTGGGGTTGAGGTGTGCACCCAGGGCGTTGGGTATCACCTTCATGTCCCTGTCGGCCTGGAAGCGCATCGCCATCGCCCACAGCACTTCCTGCTCGTTGAACGGGTCGATGTCGTCGTCGACGATCACGACGTGTTTGATGTTCGGCTCCGTCGTCATCGCGGCGAACGCCGCCTGCGTCGGCTCTCCCTCCGCGCGCTTGTGCAGGGAGATGTAGCAGAACGACCGCCCGCCGCCGGACCACGGCAGGTTCACGCCCTTGAGGTTCGGGCACACCGCCCGGATCGCCCGGTACAGCGAGCCCATCCGCGGGATGGCACCGAGGATCGTGTGCTCGGGGTGCGCGTTGAACAGGTCCTGGCAGATGGCGTCGCGGCGCATCGTGATGGCAGAGACCTCGATGTACGGGCGCGGGCCCTGCATGTTGTAGTAACCGGGCCACTCGCCGAAGGTGCCCTCGTACTGGCGCCTGCCGGGCTGCAGGTAGCCCTCGATCACGATCTCGGCGTGGGCGGGCACCGGCAGGTCGACGGTCTCGCCCCTGACGACCTCGAGTGGCTCGCCCATCAGCGACCCGCACAGCTCGAGCTCGTGCCCCGGCCCAGGCACCTTCGCGACCGACGACAGGTAGAACGCGGGGTGGTGCCCGATCACCACGGCGATCGGGCAGGCCTCGCCCTGCTCCTCGTAGTCGGCGTGGATGTGGCTGCCGTGGTTCGCGGGGTTAACCATGAACCCGAGCTGGCGCGGGCCCTGCAGTTGCAGGCGGTACATGCCGGTGTTGATCGCACCCGTGCCGCGTTCCTTCATCACGCTGACCCCGGCGGAGATGTACCGGCCGGCGTCCTTCTCGCACTTGTGCGTCAGCGGGAGCCTGGTCAGGTCCGCCTCGTCGCCGCGGAGCACGACCTCGCGCACCGGCGCATCAGCGGCGTCGATCCAGCTGATCGGCGTCGGGTTGGACTCGCGCTCGCTATGCAGGCGCTCCGCCTCCAGCAGGTCGGACACGCCCATCGCGATCGCCATGCGCTCGTTCGACGCGTGCACGTTGATGAGCACGGGCAGGTCGGAGCCCTTCACGTCACGGAAGAGCACGGCGGGGAACTCGTTGGACCGCTGGAGTTTCGCGAGCAGTGCGGCGATCTCGTGCTCGGCGTCGACCTGCCGGGTCACCTCCTTGAGGTCCCCCGGACGCTGCTTCGCGATGTCGTCCAGGAAGCTGCGCAGACTCTTCGGCATTGACTCGTCCTTCCGTAGCGGGTGGCTCCTGCGGCCTTCGTGTTCTGGTCAGGAGGGCGACAGCGCCCATCCGTTGAGCCTTCTGTTGGCGAATTCCACGACCGTCGACAGCACCACGGCGAGGACGATCACGACGACGGCGATGGCCAGGATCCCCGTCGTGTCGAAGGCGCCTTCGTAGTTCTTGTCGAGCGCGGCGAGGCCGAACACCGCGATGAACAGCTCGCCGTTGAACATCCCCTTCACCGCGCGCCCCATGCCCAGCCGCAGGCCGGAGAGGATCTCGGGACCCGCGCTCCTGAGCGTCACCCAGAAGAACGCGGCCACGGGTCCGGCACCGAACGAGCGCGCCATGTCGTGCAGCACCCGGCTCGCGCCGGCCACGGCGTTGCGGGTGTTGACGACGATGAACACGGACGCGTAGAGCACGATCACCGCGACGAGGGTGAACGAGGACAGGCCGAACAGCACGTAGAGCACCGGCACGAGCATGATCGACGGCGCCGCCATCAGCGCGTCCACGTAGATGCGCAGGGCGAAGTTCACGTACTTCGACACGGCCATGAGCGCACCGAGCACGACCCCGGCGACCGCGGACACCAGGTAACCGATGACGAGGTTGGTCACGCTCTGCACGAGCGGCTCCTGCAGCCTGCCCTCGGCGGCCAGCTCGGCGATGCGCCCGAGCACCGCGTGCAGGGACGGGAACCAGGAGATGAGGTGCAACGCCCCGACGACCTCCCAGAGCACGAGGCCGGCGAGCAGGCCGAGCGCCTCCAGGCCGATCTGCCCTCTCGGCAGCAGCCGCCGCCGAGGTGCGCGCGTCAACATGCGAGTGTCTCCCAGATCTTGTCGCGCAGGGACGTGAACGCCTCGCTCGACTCCTGGCTCCTCGTGCGCGGCCGCGGCAGTTCGGGCCGCACCGTCTCGACGACGCGGCCGGGCTTGCCACCCATCACCAGTACCCGGTCGGAGAGGAACAGCGCCTCCTCCACGCTGTGCGTGATGAACAGGACGGTCTTCTTGTCCCGTTCCCAGATCCGCAGCAGCTCCTCCTGCATGCTCCTGCGGGTGATCTCGTCGAGACTGCCGAACGGCTCGTCCATCAGCAGGACGTCGGGGTCGACGCAGAGGGCGCGCGCGATGCCCACCCGCTGGCGCATGCCGCCGGACAGTTCGTGCGGCAACGCGTCGGCGGACCCGTCGAGCCCGACCAGCTCCAGTGCCGACCTCGCCCGCCGGCGGCGTTCGTACCGGGCGACGCCCTGCAGCTTCAAGCCGAACGCGACGTTGTCGAGCGCACTCGCCCAGGGCAGCAACGCGAAGTCCTGGAACACCACGGCACGTTCCCTGCCGGGTCCGTCGACCGCGGCACCGTCCACCTCGATGGTGCCCGCGTCCACCTCGAGCAGGCCGGCGACGGAGCGGAGCAGGCTCGTCTTGCCGCACCCGCTCGGGCCGACGATGGACACGAACTCCGCCCGCGCGATCTCGAAGCTCACGTCGCGGAGCACGTGGACGACGTCGGTCCGTCCGCGCTTCTCCCGGACGAACGACTTGGTGAGCCCGCTCACCCGCACGGCCACGTCGGTGCTCATGACCGGGCCCGCCAGTGCCCGCTGAGCCTGTCCTGGACCCGTTGCAGCAACGCCATCAGCGCCACGCCCTCCGCCACGATCAGGAACGTCACGGCGAACACGCTCGCGGCGTCGAACCGGGCCTGGGCGTCCTGGATCAGCCGGCCGATGCCGACGGCGAGGAAGGTGAGCTCGATGATGACCATGCCCGTGAGGGCGTGGGCGAGGCCCTGGCGCAGGCCGTTGAAGATGGCGGGCACGCTCGACGGCAGCACCACCTCGCGCCACACGGCGCGGGACGAGCCGCAGTAGGACCGTGTCATGGCGACGAGAGCGCCCGGCGCGGTGGCGGACCCGGTGCGGCAGGGCACGACGACGAACGGGAGCGCGAAGATCACGATCACGACGACGCGTGCCCAGAACGTCGGCCCCAGCACGACGATGACGAGCGGCATGAAGACCGCCGTCGGCGTGACGACCGCGATGTCGAGGTAACCGGACACCAGGCCGTCGACGGTGCCGTGCCGGCCGACGTAGAGCCCCAGCGGTATCCCACCGGCCACGGCGATCCCGAACCCGACCAGCAGAGCGCTCTCGCTCGTCCACAGCGCGAGCCAGAACCGGCCCGAGCCGAGGGAGCGCACGACCGCACCGACGAAGTCGGTGAACGTCGGTATCAGCACGCTGCCGCTGGTGTGCGCGGCCGCGCCGAGCTGCCACAGGACCGCGCAGACTGCGCCCACGGCGACGGGCAGGACGACCGCGGCGACCCGTTCGGCGCGCCGGCGCCGCCGCCACGCCGTGAGCAACGCCGGTTCCGCGGCCCCGGCGTCGCTGCCGCTGCCGACCGCCGTCAACACGTGGTCGCCTTCGACTTGCCGAGCTTCGCCAGCACCTTGTCCATCGCGGTCTTGTCGACCAGCTTGGCCGCGGTGACGCTCGTCGGGTTGAACCCCGCCTTGCCGAACGTCCGCAGCGAGTCGGCGATGTTCGCGTCGTCCAGTCCGCCGTTCGCGCAGAAGAGCTTGTGCGAGATGAAGTAGTCCGCGACCTCGTTCACGTTCGACGGCACGGCGTCCTTGAGCAACGCTTTCGTCTGGGTCACGGCCGTCTGCGGGTTGGCGTACAGGCTCCGTATCGCCTGCAGCTGAGCGGTGAGGAACGCCTGCACGGCCTCGGGGTGCTGCTTCAACATGACCTGGTTGGTGAGCACGACGTCACGCCCGACGTCGGGCAGCTCGGTTGCGAACGAGGTCAGCTCGTGGAACCGTGCCGAGTCCTTGGCCAGCACCTGCACGGCGTCCGTGGCCTGCAGCGGGGTGGCGTCGAGCCGGCCCGCGACGAGGGACTGCCGGCGCAGCGTCGAGTCCGCGGTGATGATGATGTGCGGCTTGATCCCCTTGCACTTCTCGTCGAAGTACATCTGGACGTACGCCGTCGACACACCCTTGGTGGAGAACAGCCCCACGTTCCTGCCGTCGAGCTGACTGCAGTCCTTGATCGACGACTTGGCGAGGAACGTCCACTGGTTGTTGCTCCTGGTGCCGATCACCCGGATGCCGGGAAGCTTCGGGAGCGCGCTCGCCGCCTGCGGGATCGGGACCGACATGAACTGGATCTTGTTCTGCGACAACGCCTGTAGCGCCAGGTCGGTGCCGTTGAACTGGAGGTCCTTGTGCACGTCGTAGGTCTTGGCGAGCTTCTTCATCGCCATGGCCAGCGGCAGGTACGCCTCGTCGGGCGTGGAGTCGTTGCCCATCGTGATGCTGAGCTTCGAGCCGCCGGCCGCCCCGGAAGCGCCACACGCCGGCAGGACCCCCACGAGCGCGCAGACCGCCGCGAGGGCGAACGCTCTGACCCGTCGGCCGCTCCGCTGCTGAGGAATGGACCGAACCACGGAACCGTGATGGCGCACGGTGCACCGCCCCTCGTCGCCGGATGGCCGAACCATCCGTGGACTACGGTATCCAGCTGCGTACCGACGCGTACATTCTTGGTCCGGCGCACGACCCCTGTCAAGGTCCGCTCGAATCACTCGGTGGGTGGCCGGTTCTCGTCCTTCGGCAACCAGGGCGCCGCCACCGCGACCGACCGCGAGACCACCTGGGTCAGCACCCAGGTGAGCACGACGAGGATGACGACTGCCGTGAACAGACCTGTGGCGTCAAGGGACGAACCGGAGTACAGCACCAGCCAGCCGATGCCCCGGTTGGACGCGATGTACTCACCGAGCACCGCGCCGATGACGGCGAACGGCACCGCCAGCTGGAGCCCGGAGAAGATCGCGGGCAGCGACGCGGGCACGAGGATGCGCCCGAACACCGTGCGGCGGGACGCCCCCATGAGCCGCGCCGCCTGCACGAGCTCCTCGTCGATGTCCAGGACACCCCTGAGCGTGCTGGTGAACAGGATGAAGAACGACTCCATCGCGACGATCGCGACCTTCGACTCCAGGCCGATGCCGAAGACGAGGATGAACAACGGCGCCACGGAGATCTTCGGTATGGCGTAGAAGGTGAAGATGTAGGGTTCCAGCGCCCTGCTCAGCCACTTGGACCTGCCCACGGCGAAGCCGACGAGGGTGCCGCCCGCGCCGCCGGTCACGTAGCCGATCAGCACGGACTGCGTCGTGATCCAGATCTGCTCGTAGATCGTCCTGCCGTAGACCTGCGCGCCGAGCAGGTCCTGCCACAACCGCACGACGATGTCGGTCGGTTTGCTGTAGAAGACGGCGTTGATCGCGCCGTTGCGCGAGGCGAGCTCCCACACGACCAGGAACACCACGCCGACGCCGATGCTGCACGCCCAGACGGCCAGCTGTCGCCGCGAGAGCCACAGCCTCCCGGCCGGCGGCGTACGGGGTTCGACCACGTGTGCCTCCCCTCAGCGGCGTTGCCAGCGCAGCAGCCGGCTCTCGACGACACGGAGCACCTGCACGAGCACCCAGACCAGCACGGTGAGGTAGAACAGGCCGGTGAACAGCCCGGTCGGGTCGTACTGCGCGGTGGCACGCTGCATCAGCCAGCCCAGCCCGCTCGACGAGGCGATGAACTCACTCGTGATGGCGCCGATGAAGGCGAACGGGACGCCGGCGCGCAGGCCCGACATGATCGCGGGCAACGCCGCGGGCACCACGATCCTCGTCGCCACCGTGAATCTCGGCGCGCCCATGATCCGCGCCAGGTTGACCAGATCCGCCCGCACCGCGGCGATCCCGGAGAACGTGCTGAAGACCACCATGATGAAGACCATCAGCACGACGTTGGCGGTCTCGGCCTTCACCCCGATGCCGAAGACGAGCACGAGCAGCGGCACCAGGGCGATCTTCGGCACCGCCGCGAGCGCCCTGATGTACGGCTGGAACACGGCGGCGACGAACGGCACCCGCCCGAGCACGTACCCGGCGACGACACCGGCGGCAGCGCCGATGAGGTAGCCGATGCACACGGCCTTCGCGGTCACCGCGATGTTCACCCAGATGGTCTTGTCGTACATCGGGGTCCCGCCGAGCGTCTGCCACACGCGTACCGCGACCCTGGTCGGCTCGCTGATGACGTCCCGGCCCAGCAGGCCGGTCGTGGCGACCAGCTGCCACGCCCCGAGCAGGACGACGCCGACCAGGAGCGCCGGCCAGACCCGGCCGAGCAGGTCGCCCCGGCGCGAGGGACGGGCGGCGCCGCCCTCGGCCTCGGCGACAGCTGCGTCTGCGGTGACCGCCACGATGCCTCCCGTCCGTCAGGACCCGGCCGACGCGCGTTCGGGGGACTCGGCGCTGGGATCGAGCTCGGACCTGAAGCACGACCAGATCCGTTCGTAGTCCTCGCCGAATCCCGCGGCGGCGTGGATCTGGAACACGTCCCGCGGCCGCTGCACGCTGATCGGGAACAGCCCCTTGACCCGCCCCGGCCGGGCGCTCATCACGACGACGTTGTCCGACAGCGCGACGGCCTCCACCAGATCGTGCGTGACGAACAGGATCGTCTGCTTCCGCATGTCCCAGACGCGCAGCAGGTCGCGCTGCAGCAGCATCTTCGTCTGCGCGTCCAGCGGGCCGAACGGTTCGTCCATCAACACGACGTCCGGCTCGTAGACCATCGTCCTGATGATCGACGCACGCTTCTGCATGCCCCCCGACAGCTGGTGCGGGTAGTGCTTCTCGAAGCCGGTGAGGCCGACCATCTCGATGTGCTGCATCACCCGTTCGCGGCGTTCGCTCGCGGGGACGCCCCTGACCCGCAACGGGAACTCCACGTTCTGGTACAGGGTCATCCACGGGAACAGGTTGCTCTCCTGGGTGACGAAGCCCACCTCGGTGTTGAGCTTCGTCACCGGCCGGCCGTGGCAGAAGGCGCGGCCGGTCGTCGGGAACACCAGCCCGGCGCATAGCCGCAGCAACGTCGTCTTGCCGCATCCCGAGGGCCCGACGATGCTGGTGAACTCGTTGTCCCCGACGCCGAACGACACGTCGTCCAGCGCAGGCACGGACTTGCCCCCGCCGCGGAACGTCAGCCCGATGTTCTCGAAGCGGATGACGTGGTCAGCCATTGCGTCTCCCCGCGGGTCCGGTGGACTCGGTCGAGCCGTCAGTACACCTTCGCGGCGCCGACGTTGATGTAGTTGTTGGTCCACACGCCGCCGGGCTTGGTGTCCAGCGGCTTCGGGACGAAACCGCCCTCCTGGAGCACCTGTCCCGTGCTCTTCCACATCGCGCTGGTGAACCTGCCGTCCGGGCGGATGTTCGGCTGGATGTTCTCCTTGAACGCCGTCTCCACGACCGACGCCGGCACCTCCTTGTACTTCTTCTTCAGGATCGCCAGCGCCTGGTCCGGGTGCTTGATGATGAAGTTGTTGCCCATGGCGACGGCGGTCGCGACCCGCGTCGCGACGTCCTTGTTCTTCTTCGCCCAGTCCGAGCGCACGTACAGGACCTCGTGCGTGTAGTTCTTGAACGTCGGCACCTCGGTCGGCTGGACCAGCACCTCGCCCTGCTTCGCCTGCTGGCAGTTGGGCGCGGACAGGATGAACGCCTGGATCCGGTTGGCGTCGAGCGACGGCGCGAACGAGGCCGCCCCGCCCACCTGGATCAGGGAGACGTCCTTGTTGGGGTCGAGCTTCGTGTACTTCTTGAGCAGCCACCGCGCGATCGTGTCCGAGACGGAACCGGGACCGGTGATGGCGATCTTGGCGCCCTTGAGCGCCTTGACGCGGTCGGCCAGCGGCGACGACGTCGTCACGCCGTGGCTCTTCGCCCACGACTTCCTGACGCACAGCTGCAGCGTCATCATGATGGTGTTCTCGACGGCCTGCAGCGGCAGCCCCTTGATCGCGGCGGAGGCGATCTCGGTGGACGCCGAGTCACCCATCTTGATGCTGCCGCTCGAGACGGCCTGCAGCATCGTCGAGCCCGCCTGCAGCTGCTGGTAGTCGACCTTGACGCCCATGTACCCGAAGAAGTTCATCTCGTTGGCGATGTCGAGCGCGGCGAACGACAGCGCGGGTATCGACTGCCCGACGGTCACGGACGGCAGCTTGCCGGGCTGGGTGGGATAGGGCGAGAGCGGATCGGCCTTCGCCTTCTCGGCCGTCGCGGACGGCACCAGCCGGCCCGTCGGCGCCTTCGTCGGCCCGGTCGAGCCCGACCCTCCACCGCAGGCGCCGAGCGCCAGCGCCAGCCCCAGAACCAGTGCCAGCACTGCAGAACGCCGTCCGGCGTTCCTCGGGATCGTCATGCCGTCCACCTCTCCGACACGCAGGCAAGCGGGTTTGCCACCACGTCGACGTGCCCCGGTTCACGCCTCATGACCACCGGAAAAACGGTATACAGCTGTGTCCACATACAGCGGTATACGACGGTACCGCGTGGGGGCCCATCTCTCAACCCTCTGCCGGGACCGCAGGCCGTCCGCCTGCCGGGCGGCTACCCCGCGTCGGCTTCCACGGCCTCCCCGGCCTCCTGCCGGGACTCGAGCACCCTGCGCATCGCCTTGCTCGCGTTGACCCCGGCGGGGACGCCGGCGTAGACGGCGATCTGCTTCGCTATCGCGGGGAACTGCTCTGGCGTGATCCCGTTGCGCAGTGCACCCGCCGCGTGCGCCTCGAACTCGTCCATCCGGCCCAGGGCGGCCGTGATCGCCAGCGTCACCAGGCTGTGCTCCTTGCGGGACAGCCGGTCGTCGGTCCAGATCTCGCCCCAGCAGTGTTCCGTCACGAAGTCCTGGAACTCGACGGTCAGCGGGTCGGTGTTCGCGGTCGCCCGGTCGACGTAACCGGTGCCGAGCACCTCCCGCCGTACCGCCATGCCTGGGGAGTCGGTCTGGTCGTAGGCGCCGGCTGTCATCGGTCCTCCCGGGGGTAGGCGGCTGTCTGACGGTATTACGACGCTCGACAGCATACGGAACGCGCGCCCGCCGCCGTCCGGTCGCCGCTCGTCCAGGGGACGCGCGGCCGGCCCTCACCCGGCGAGCCTTAGGAGCCGTGCGGCGACCGGGGCCGCGGCCTCGGCGCCGGTGCCGGCGCCCGCGAACCTCACCGGCGGTGGGCACTGACCGGGATTTCCAGCGAACTCACAGTCGCCCGCCGCCACCCGCTCCGGCCGCTCGCGTACGGTGGAGCCATGGCACGGCCACGAGCAGGCCAGAGGCGCCGCATCACCGCGGCGTTGCTCGTGCTGCTTTTCGTCTCGAGCCTGTTCGCACTCTCCGCCACCGCGTCCGACAGCGGCCACCACGCCCGGGCGCACCCGGTCGCGCACGCGGTCAAGGACGCCGGCAAGTTCCTGGTGGGGTCCGGCGTCCGGACCAGCGACACCGGCGGCTGGCCGGCGGTCGGCACGGTCACCGCGACGGTGCTCGCGCTGCTCGCGCTCGCCGCGTTGCGCGACGGCCGCCGGGACGCCGCCGGCCGGCAGTGCGACCCGTCCGCGACGTCGTCTCGCGGCCCGCCCGTCCGTCCCGTACTCGCCTAGGCGTCGGCTCGACGAGCTTCGCCGAGCGACGCGTCGTACGGACGGACCGGAGCAGGAGATGACCAAGACCGACCCGCACCAACCCACCCTGACGACCACTGCCCGCGCACACCGGCGGGACCGGCTCGCCGAGATGCTGCCCGACCTGCGGGCGCAGCTCGAGGAGCAGCGCCGCTTCCGCACCGAGCAGCTCGCGGCGCTCGACCGGCGGGCAGAGAGCGACGAGACCGACGCCCGCCGCGCCGTGGACGCCGCCATCGCCGAGGCGGCCCGCTGGGCGCTGCACGAGATCGAGGCGGCGTTGCACCGGATGGACGAGGGCGGATACGGGATCTGCACGACCTGCGGCGAGGCGATCGGGCTGGAGCGACTCGAGGTGCTGCCGCACACGAGGTTCTGCCCGGGCTGTCAGCAGCCGGCACAGAGCTGACATCACACCTGGGGACACGTGAAGGGCACCCTCACCCGGTCAGGACCGGGTGGAGGTGCCCTTCACCTCTGTAGCGGGGCCGCGGGCGGCGTCAGACGGACGCGCCGAGGCGGCGGGCGGAGCGGGCGCGCTGCCTGGACGAGCGCATCCGGCGGAGCCGCTTGACCAGCATCGGGTCGAACGCCAGCGCGTCGGGCCTGTCGATCAGCGTGTTGAGGATCTGGTAGTAGCGGGTGGCCGACATGTTGAACAGCTCGCGGATCGCCTGCTCCTTGGCGCCGGCGTACTTCCACCACTGGCGCTCGAAGGACAGGATCTGCGCATCGCGCTCGGAGAGGTCGCCGGTCACGTCAGCGGCGGCTCTCGATAGCGAGTCGTCTCTCATGCGTGCCCTCCGGGTCGGACGTCGCGGTCAACCACATCGTACGCACCAAGTTACACCCGTGTCATTCAGCGATGGCCCGTGATCGGGCGATGACGGATCCGTGTCAGGGCACAACACTACGCGGTCGTGCCGACACGACCGCGTAGTGTTCGGAGATCTCCGCGCTCAGTCGGCGAGACGCTCGCCGGACGCACCGTCGAACAGGTGCACCGAGTCCCCGTCGATCTGCAGCCCGACCGACGCGCCCTTCTCCGGCGTGTTCCGCGGGTCGCACCGGACGGTGATCTGCTGGTGCTCCTCCTGGCCGGGCACGATGGCGGAGCAGTACGCGTAGGCATCCGAGCCGAGTTCCTCGACCAGCTCGACGACGGCCTTCAGCCCCTCGCCCTCGGGCCCGATCCGCATCGCCTCCGGACGGGCGCCGACGACGACCGTGTCGCCGGTCACCGACGAGCGCTGGCCGGGCGTCAGCGGCACGATGTAGCCGCCGAGGTCGACGCCGCCGTCGGACACGGAACCGGTGACGAGGTTCATCGCGGGCGAGCCGATGAAGCCGGCGACGAAGACGTTCTGCGGGTGTTCGTACAGCTTCAGCGGGGTGTCGACCTGCTGCAGGAGGCCGTCCTTCAGGACGGCGACGCGGTCACCCATCGTCATGGCCTCGACCTGGTCGTGCGTGACGTAGATCGTGGTGACGCCGAGCCGGCGCTGCAGCGACGCGATCTGGGTACGGGTGGCGACACGCAGCTTCGCGTCCAGGTTGGACAGCGGCTCGTCCATGAGGAACACCTGCGGCTTGCGGACGATCGCGCGGCCCATGGCGACGCGCTGGCGCTGGCCACCGGACAGGCGCGCCGGCTTGCGGTCGAGGAACTCCTCGAGACCGAGCAGCTTGGCCGCCTCGAGCACCCGCTCGCGGATCTCGGCCTTCGGCGTCCGCTTGATCTTGAGGTGGAAGCCGATGTTGTCGGCGACGGTCATGTGCGGGTAGAGCGCGTAGTTCTGGAAGACCATCGCGATGTCGCGGTCCTTGGGCGGGAGGTGCGTGACGTCGCGGTCGCCGATGTAGATCTCGCCCTTGTCGACGCCCTCGAGGCCGGCCAGCATGCGCAGCGACGTGGACTTTCCGCAGCCGGACGGGCCGACCAGCACCATGAACTCGCCGTCCTCGACCTCGAGATCGAGCGCATCCACCGCTGGCACGTCACTACCGGGGTAGATACGTGTCGCCTTGTCGAAGAGGACCCGAGCCATGGAAGTTTCTCCTTGTGCCAGCCGCAGTGCCAGTGGGCGACATCGTCCCCGATCGCCCCAGTGTGGTCAATGGTAAGCGCCGTGTCAGCACAGATGAGCGATCATCCGACTACCGTGACCGGCAGTCGGACACACGCGGAAGGCGGCACGGATGACGGTGCTCGGGGGTGGGCGGGTCGTGCTGCCCGGCCGGGTGGTCGAGGGCTGGGTGCAGGTCGTGGACGGTCGCGTCCGCGAGGTGGGCACCGGCGCGGAGCCCGAGGACGCCGATCGGCGGGACGCCCGGGGCGGCTACGTGCTGCCCGGCTTCGTCGACATCCACTGCCACGGCGGTGGCGGGGCGACGTTCACGACGCCGGACCCGGACGAGGCGCGCCGCGCGGCGCGGTTCCACCTGGGCCACGGCACCACCACGATGCTCGCCAGCCTGGTCACCGCGTCGCTCGACACGCTCGCCGAGCAGGCGCGCGTGCTCGGCAAGCTGGCCGCCGACGGCGTCGTCGCGGGCGTGCACTTCGAGGGGCCGTTCCTGTCCGCGAAGCGTTGCGGGGCACAGGATCCGGCGTACCTGCGAGATCCCGACCCGGCCGGCTTCGACCGGCTTGTCGCGGCGGCCGACGGGCACGCGCGGATGATGACCATCGCACCCGAACTGCCCGGCGCCGTCGACCTGGTCCGGCGGGCGGGAGAGGCCGGCCTCGTACCGGCGGTCGGGCACACGGACGCCGGCTACGACCAGACGAGGGCCGCGATCGACGCGGGTGCGCGCGTCGCGACGCACCTGTTCAACGGGATGCGGCCGCTGCACCACCGGGACCCCGGCCCCGTGCTCGCCTGCCTGGCCGCGCCCGAGGTGACCTGCGAGCTGATCAACGACGGCACCCACCTCGCCGACCCGCTCGTCGCGTACGTCGCCGCGTCGTCCGGCACCACCGCATTGGTGACGGATGCGATGGGTGCGGCAGGGGTCACGGACGGTGTCTACCAGCTCGGCAGCATGCGCGTCCGCGTGGTCGACGGCGTGGCCCGGCTCGCCGACGGCGACACGATCGCGGGCAGCACGCTGACCATGGACGTCGCCGTCCGGCGCGCCGTCCGGGACGTCGGCCTCGACTGGCCCCTCGTCGCCCGTGCCGCGTCGCTGACGCCCGCCCGCGTCCTCGGCCTCGACCGGGAGATCGGCAGCCTGGAGCCCGGCAAGCGGGCCGACCTCGTCGTCCTCGACGCCGCCGGCCTCTCCGTCAGCGCCGTCATGCGCGCCGGCGAGTGGCTACCGGCGTGACCCACGCTCGCGGCTAGGCGCCCGAGCGGGTCGTCGCGGGCAGTACCCGCCCCATGCGGGCGAGCGGGGAGAGCGCCATGACGACCGGGGACAGCGACAGCCCGGCCGCGGTGACGAGCAGCGCGGTCCGGTGGCCCCAGTGGCCCGCGAGCACCCCGCCGAGCAGGGAGCCGAGCGGAGTCAGCCCCATCCCGGCCACGTTGAGCGTCGCGACCACCCTGCCCTGCATCCAGATCGGGGTGATGGCCTGTCGAACCGCCGTCACCGTGACGTCGACCAGCTGGCCGAACACCCCGAAGAGGAAGTTGAGCACCATGAGCAGCGGCACCACGGTGACGGCGGATCCGTGCACGGCGGGCACGCACCACAGGGCCAGGTCGGCCAGTGCGGCCGAGGCCACGAGCACGACGCCGTAGCCGAGCCGCCGCGGCAGGGTGGCGGACAGCACGGAACCGGCGAGCGCGCCCGGGCCCGTCGCCGCGAGTGCCAGGCCGACCGCAGCACCCGACAGGTGCAGCGTGCGCACCAGGAACAGCAGATAGACGGTCATGAGGGCCGCGAAGCCGAACTGGAAGATCGCGGAGGACAGGCCCACCGCACGCAACGTGGTGTCGGTGGCGACGAGCCTGATGCCGTCCTGGATCTGCCGCCGGAGCCGCGGGGGCGCTCCGGCGTGCTCGGGCATCGGCTCCGGGCGGCGGATGCGCCGGATCAGCAGGGCCGAGGATGCGCAGAACACCGCGCTGGCCGCCGCGGCGACGGGAGCCGACAGCAGCGAGACGAGCGCGCCGCCCAGCGCGGGACCGGCGATCTGCGCCGCGGACCTGCTGCCCTCCAGCGCGCTGTTGCCCTGGGCCAGCCGGTCGCGCGCCACCAGCCGGACGAGCGAGGACTGGTAGCCGACGTCGAAGCACACCGTGAGGACGCCGACGAGGAAGGCCGCGACGAGCAGCACCGGCAGGCGGAGCAGCCCGAGCAGGGAGACCACGGGGATCGCGGCGAGCGCCGCCGCCCGGCCGAGGTCGGCCAGCACCATGACGGTGCGCGATCGCCGGCGGTCCACCCACACGCCGACGACGAGCGAGAACAGCAGGATCGGGACCTGCTGCGCCGCCCGCAGCAGGCCGAGCTGGCCGGCGTGGGCGTCGAGTGCCGCGACCGCGACGAGCGGCACGATGATCTGGGCGGACTGCGCCCCGAGCTGCGACGCGGTCTGCCCGGCCCACAGCCGGCGGAAGTCCCGGTCACGCCACAGGCTCGACCCGACCTGCCCCGCCCCGGCCGCCGTCACGTCCCGCCTCTCGCCGGTCGCACCGGCTGCGACCGGTGCTCATGCTAGGGAGACGCGGATGCCCGGCGCAGGTGAATTCCGCGGCGGGAGCCTCGGCCGTCAGGCCTGCCCGTCGTGGGTGTCGTACCTCTCGCGGTTGGCGAGCACCTCGTCCATGTGCGCCTCGGCCCAGTCCTTGATGCCGTACATCAGGTGGTGGAGGGAGAGGCCGAGCCCGGTGAGCTCGTAGGCGACCGTGACCGGCACGGTGGGGGTCACGGTGCGGGTGAGCAGGCCGTCGCGTTCGAGGGAGCGCAGGGTCTGGGTGAGCATCTTCTGGCTGACGCCGGCCAGCCGTCGCGACAGCTCGGAGTAGCGCATCGACCGGGGCGCGGCGGCGCAGTCGCCGCCGCGGTGCGGGCCGTCGCTGCCGAGCGCGGCCAGGATCAGTGCGACCCACTTGTCGGAGATCCGGTCGAGCAGCTGACGGCTGGGGCAGCCCGCGAGGAACGCGTCGTAGTCCACCTTCGCCTGTGCCCGCTGCTGGGCGGCCGTCCTGGTCGGCATCGCGCGCTTCCTTCCTACCGGGGAGTGAGATAGGCACCTCGAAGTGCGTACTTCCCGTTGGAGAGTTACCCATCCATAGTGGTGCAGGACGGCCGCCGGACACAAGCTTTCGCACCGAACTCACCCGAATCACCGGAGGTGGTAATGAGCCAGCAGCAGCGGGCCGCGATCGACGCCCTGCTCCGCGGCGCCCCGTACGACCCGTCGGCCTCGATCGCCGACGAGCGCGCACCCTTCGCGCAGGCCCAGACCAGGCCGCTGCCCGAGGGCGTCACCGCCCGCACGGCAACGCTCGGCGGGCGTCCGGCACTCGAGCTGCGGATCCCCGGGCCCGCCGGCCCGGCCGTGTTGCTGTACCTGCACGGCGGCGCCTACGCCCTCGGGTCGGCCCGTACCGGCGCGAGCCTGGCGGCGCAGTTGGCCTGCCGCATCGGTGCCCGTGCCGTCAGCCTCGACTACCGCCTCGCCCCCGAGCATCCCTTCCCCGCCGCGGTCGACGACGGCCTCGCCGCGTACCGCGAACTGCTGGACGGCGGGACGCGGCCCGAGCACCTGGTGCTGGCCGGGGACTCGGCCGGCGGCGGGCTCGCCGTCGCCACCCTGCTCGCCGCGCGTGACGCGGGCCTGCCCCAGCCCGCCGCGGTGGCCGTCTTCTCACCCTGGGCCGACCTCACCCTGAGCGGGGCGAGCATGCAGACCAAGCACGGCGTCGACCCTCTCTTCACGCGCGAACGGATGGGCACCTACGCCAGGGCCTACCTCGGCGACCACGACGGCACCGACTCCCTCGCGAGCCCCGTCTTCGCGGATCTCACCGGCCTGCCCCCGCTGCTCGTCCAGGTCGGCTCCCACGAGGTCCTGCTCGACGACGCCGTCCGTCTCGCCGGCGCCGCCGGCACCGCCGACGTGCCGGTCACCCTCGAGATCACCGACGGCGTCCCGCACGTCTTCCAGAACTTCGCGGGGACGCTCGACGACGCCGACCGGGCCCTCGACCGGTGCGGCCTCTTCCTGGCGGCGGCGATCGGCCCGTGACCGCTCCGCTCGCCTCTCGCGAAGCACCCCGCGCCTCACCCGGCCGCTCACCACTCCACTCGGCCGGTGGGGTCGCGTCGTCCGGCTGACCGCGGTTCTCCACCGGAGCGGCCGAGTGCGGTGGACCCAGGGACGGGCGGCTCAGCGCGGCGGGCGGAACGCGACGAACTCGTCGGTGACCTCGAGGCTCCTGGTCCGGAACCGGTACAGCGAGGCCGGCCGGCCGCCGGACGGGCCGGGCGGCGCCGAGCCGCCGGTGGGGACGAGCTGGCCGCGGCGGGACAGGAACCGCTGCAGGTTCGTCGGGTCGACGTCGTAGCCCAGGGCTGCGGCGTACAGCACGCGCAGCGTGGAGATCGTGAACCGCGGTGGCGCGAGCGCGAAGCCGACGTTGGTGTACGACAGCTTCGCCTGCAGCCGCTCGCGCGCACCGCGCACGATCTCGCCGTGGTCGAACGCCGTCTCCGGCAGCCGCGCCACCGGGCACCACCTGGTGTCGGGCGGCACGTGCGGGTCGGCGTCGCTCGGCACCAGACCGAGGAACGCGGTCGCGATCCGCCGGGCGCCCGGCCGGCGGTGCGGCGCGGAGAACACGGCCAGCTGCTCCAGGTGCGCGACCTCGCGCACGTCCACCTTCTCCGCGAGCTGCCGCAGCATCGAGGTCCGCACGTCCTCGCGCGGCCCGAGCACGCCTCCGGGCAGCGCCCAGCGGTGCGCCTGCGGCGCCCTGGCCCGCTGCCAGAGCAGCACATGCAGCATCGTCTCGCGGACGCTCAGTACGGCCGCGAGTACTTCGTGGACGATCGCCGTTGCGGGAATGCTAGTATCCTAGACGTTTTCGACTCACAGACGAAAACCGGGAGGCGGAATGACAGGCACGGCCGACTGGCGTCGCGAGGTGCGGCGACTGGCTCGGGAGCGCGACGCGGTGCTGCTCGCGCACAACTACCAGGTCCCCGAGATCCAGGACGTCGCCCACCACGTCGGCGACTCCCTCGCGCTCTCCCGCATCGCCGCCGCGTCGGACGCGAGCACGGTCGTGTTCTGCGGCGTACACTTCATGGCCGAGACGGCGAAGATCCTCTCCCCCGAGAAGACCGTGCTGATCCCCGACGAGCGGGCCGGCTGCTCGCTCGCCGACTCCATCGACGCGGAACAGCTGCGGGCGTGGAAGGCCGAGCACCCGGGCGCCGTCGTCGTCGCGTACGTCAACACGACGGCGGAGGTGAAGGCCGAGACCGACATCTGCTGCACGTCCGCCAACGCCGTCGAGGTCGTCGAGTCCATCCCCGCCGACCGCGAGGTGCTCTTCCTGCCCGACGTGTTCCTCGGCGCGCACGTCCGGCGGGTCACGGGCCGCACCAACATGCACGTCTGGCACGGCGAGTGCCACGTGCACGCGGGCATCGACGGCGGCACCCTCGCGGCACGCGTCGAGGAGGACCCCGACGCCGAGCTGTTCGTCCACCCCGAGTGCGGCTGCGCGACCTCGGCGCTCTACCTCGCCGAGAACGGCGCGGTCGAACGCGACCGCGTGCACATCGTGTCGACCGGCGGCATGCTCGAGGCGGCGCAGACCACCGCGGCCCGCAGCGTCCTCGTCGCCACCGAGATCGGCATGCTGCACCAGCTGCGCAGGGCCGCGCCGGCCGTCGACTTCCGGCCGGTCAACGAGCGCGCGAGCTGCCGCTACATGAAGATGATCACGCCGGACGCGCTGCTGCGCTGCCTGCGCGACGGCGTCGACGAGGTCGAGGTCAAGCCGGACGTAGCAGACCGGGCGCGCGACGCCGTCCGCCGGATGATCGCCATCGGCCGGCCGGGCGGCGGCGAATGATCACCCTCGCACCCGTCGACCTGGTCGTGGTCGGCAGCGGCGTCGCCGGGCTCACCGCCGTGCTGGAGGCGAGAGCGCTCGGCCTGTCCACGCTCGTGGTCACCAAGGGCGAGCTGCCGGACGGCAGCACGAACTGGGCGCAGGGCGGCATCGCCGTCGTCCTGGACGGGACGCGCACGGGCGACAGCGTGGAGGCGCACGTCCGCGACACCCTCGTCGCCGGCGCCGGCCTGTGCGACGAGACCGCCGTGCGCGCGATCCTCGCCGACGGCCCGGACGCCGTCCGCCGGTTGCGCCGCCGCGGCGCACTGTTCGACCAGGCCGACGGCGGCGCGCTCGCCCGCACCCGCGAGGGCGGGCACAGCGCGTTCCGGGTGATCCACGCCGGCGGCGACGCCACGGGCGCCGAGGTCGAGCGGGTACTGGTCGAGGCCGCCCGCGGCGACCAGACCGCGGTCCTCCCCCACCACGCCGTGGTCGGCGTCTGCCGCGACGAGCGCGGCGCCACCGGCGTCGAGCTGCTCGGCGAGGGCGGCGCGCGCACCGTCGTGCCCGCGGCCGCGGTCCTGCTCGCGACCGGAGGGCTCGGCGGGCTCTACGCGACCACCACGAACCCGCCCGTCGCCACCGGGGACGGGCTCGCCCTGGCGCTCCGCGCCGGCGCGCGCCTGGCCGACGTCGAGTTCCTCCAGTTCCACCCGACCGCACTGTGGACCGGCCCGGGCGACGGGCAGCGGCCGCTGGTCACGGAGGCCGTGCGGGGCGAGGGCGGCGTGCTCGTCGACGATGCCGGCGCGCGGGTCATGGCCGGCGTGCACCCGCTCGCCGACATCGCGCCGCGCGACGTCGTCGCCACCGCCATCACCCGCAGGCTGGCCGCGACGGGAGCCGACCACGTCTGGCTCGACGCCACCGGGCTCGAGGGCTTCGCTCGGCGCTTCCCCACCGTGCACGCGTCCTGCCGGGCCATCGGTGTCGACCCGGCGCGAGACCCCATCCCGGTGAGCCCGGCCGCGCACTACCTCTGCGGCGGCGTCGCCGTCGACCCCGACGGCCGCACGAACGTCCCCGGCCTCTACGCCGCCGGGGAGCTCGCCCGCACCGGGTTGCACGGCGCCAACCGGCTGGCGTCCAACAGCCTGCTCGAGGGCCTGGTCACGGGCACCCGCGCGGCGCACGCGATCGCACGCGAGCGACGTACGGCGGCGGCGCCGGTCGTCGCGGGTGCGCCCGCCGTCCAGCGGGTCGTTGACCGGAAGGCCTTGCAGCGCCTGGCGAGCACGCACCTCGCGCTCGACCGCGACGCCGCCGGGTTCGACGACGTCGACGCGCTGCTCGACACGGCGCGGCCGGTGCCCGTGACCACCCCGCGGCTGGCGTCCGACGCCGCGCTCACCCTGGTCGCGCGGGCACTGTCGGTCGCCGCGCGCACCAGGACGGAGACGCGCGGGTGCCACATCCGCATCGACGCGCCCGAACCGAGCGAGGCATGGCGGCACAGCCTGCTGGTCGAGCTCGCCGACCCGGCGGACGACACGTCCGTGCGAAGCCTGAACCCGATGGGAGCAACCCGATGACGATCACGACGACCGAGCTCGACGTCGAGGACATCCGCCGCGTGGTCCGCACCGCCCTGGCCGAGGACCTGCGCCTCGGGCCGGACGTCACGACCGAGGCGACCGTCCCCGCCGACGCGCGCGTGACGGCGCGGCTGACGCCCCGGCGCGACGGCACCCTGGCCGGCCTGCCGGTCGTCGACGCCGTCCTCGCCGAGGTGATCGGCGACGCGGGCTACGAGCTGAGCCCGGCCGCGGTGGACGGCGGCCGGATCGCCGCGGGGACGCCGGTGGCCGGGATCGCCGCCCCCACGCGGGGGCTGCTGACCGCCGAGCGCACCCTGCTGAACCTGGTCGGGCACCTGTCCGGCGTCGCGACGGCCACGGCCGCGTGGGTGGACGCGGTGCGCGGCACCGGCTGCGCGATCCGCGACACCCGCAAGACGCTGCCCGGGCTGCGGGCGCTGGAGAAGTACGCGGTGCGCTGCGGCGGCGGCGTCAACCACCGGCTCGGCCTCGGCGACGCCTTCCTGGTGAAGGACAACCACGTCGCGGCCGCCGGTTCGATCGCCGCGGCGGTGGCGGCCGTGCGCGCCCACGCCGCCGAGCTGTCCTGCGAGGTGGAGGTCGACTCGCTCGAGCAGCTCGACCAGGCCGTCGCGCTCGGCGTCGAGCTGGTGCTGCTGGACAACATGACCGTGGAGCAGTGCGCCGAGGCGGTGCGGCGGGTCGCCGGGACGGGCACCCGGCTCGAGGTCTCGGGCGGGCTCACCCTCGACCGCGCGCGGGCCTACGCGGAGACCGGCGTCGACTACCTCTCGGTGGGGGCGCTGACCCACTCCGCGCCGGCCCTGGACATCGGCCTCGACCTCTGAGCCGCCGGCCGGTTTTGCGCTGACGTGGGTACGTTGCAGCGGCTATAGCCTCTGCAACGTACCCACGTCACGTCCGGGCGGACGCCGGGCGGACGCCGATCGCTCGCCGCTACGCCGGTCTGCGGCGGAGCCGGAACGCGGCGCGGTACGCCTGCGGCGTCGTGCCGACGCGGGCGGCGAAGTGGTGGCGCAGGGCGGCGGCGTTGCCGAAGCCGGACCGCAGCGCGACGGCGTCGACGGTGTGGTCGGTCTCCTCGAGCAGCCGGCGCGCCACCAGCACCCGCTGCTCGGTGAGCCAGTCGTACGGCGTCACACCGGTCTCGGCGACGAACCGGCGGGCGAGCGTGCGCGGCGCCATGTGCGCGCGCTCCGCGAGCGACGCGACGGTCATCGGCTCGTCCAGGTGCGAGGCCATCCAGGTGAGCAGCGGCTCGAGACCGGAGCCGCGCCCGTCGGGCACGGGCGTCTCGACGAACTGCTTCTGCCCGCCGGCGCGCTGCGGCGGCACGACCATGCGGCGCGCGATCGCGCGGGCGACCTGCGAGCCCTCCAGTTCGCGCACCAGGTGCAGGCACAGGTCGATGCCGGCCGCGGTGCCCGCGCTCGTCCAGACCGGCCCGTCGCACACGTAGAGGACGTCCGGGTCGACGCGGGCGGCGGGGTAGGCCCGTTGCAGCTCGTCCGCGTACATCCAGTGCGTGGTGCACGCACGGCCGTCGAGCAGCCCGGCCGCGCCGAGGACGAACGCGCCCGAGCAGACGCTCAGCACGAGCGCGCCGCGGTCGACCGCACGCCGCAGCGCGTCGAGCAGCTGCCCGGGGATGTCGTCGCGCCAGGGACCGGCTGGTACGGCGACGACGTCGGCGTCGTCGAGCCGGTCGAACGGGTGCTGCGGCACCAGGTCGAAGCCGGACTTGGTCGCGAGCGGCTCGCCCGGCCGCTCGCCGCACACCCAGAAGTCGTAGCGCGGCAGGCCCTGGTCGGACCGGTCCTCGCCGAACACCTCGCACAGCACACCGAGCTCGAACGCCGCCACCAGGGGCAGCACCGGCACCGCGACGGAACGCATCGGGGACCTCCCGCCGATGGCAGGAATTCATGGCAGTGTGGCCATTCTGCCACTCGGCGAGGACGCCGTCGCGGCGGATGCTGGACGCATGGAACTGCTCATCCTGCTCGCCGTCATCGTGCTGGTCGACGTGGCCGCGCTGGTCGGTTGGGCGCCGGACCGCCGCAGCGGGCGCGACTGGCAGCCGCGCGGCGGCTGGCAACCGACCGAGGACCTGCGCCGCCCGCCGCTGAGCGGGCTCGGCACCCGCCACTGACCGCCCGCGGGGGGCCGGCGGCACGGGCACATGCCGGTCCGGCACTTCACGCGACGGACGGTGGCTTCACCCGCGTCCTGCATCGTGTGCAGCCACCGTCGATCACGTCAACGTGATCGACGGGTACGCCTCAGGCCACGTCGCGGGTGGTCATGCGCGCGTACGCGGCCGACACGAAGACGAGCACGTACACCAGTTGGACGACCAGGCCGTGCACCAGGTTGGGCGTGAAGATCGGGTCGCGCAGCAGGTCGGCGAAGGTGAGCCACTCGTGGGTGGGCAGGTACGGGTGGATGACCGCGATCTGGGGCACGACGTCGAGGATCTGGCTGATGAGCGGCACCGCCATCGTCGCGGCCATCGCGCCGAGCGGCGCCTCGGTGAGTGTCGACGCGAACACGCCGATCGCGCCGATGCCGGTGAGGCTCGCCGCGACGTAGGTCGCGACCAGGAATCCGCGCCACAGGCCGGCGGCGTACGAGATCGTCGTGCCCGTGAGCAGCGGCATGCCGCCGGTCGGGAACAGGATCGCGCCGATGACGACGCCGGTGACGTAGACCACGAACGCCGACGCCAGGCAGAACGCGAGCAGCGCGAACAGCTTCGCGCCGAGCAGCCGCACGCGACCGGCGGGCGCGACGAGCAGATAGCGCAGCGTGCCGAGGTGTGCCTCCCCCGCGAAGCTGTCACCCGCGACGACCGCGACGCCGACGGGCAGGAACAGCGGCAGCAGGAAGAACAGCGAGACCACGACGAGGAACGTGCCGTTCTGCGCGACGAACGAGATGAAGTTGGGCCCGCCGGACGCGGTCGTGACCTTGATGACGACGCCGAGCAGGATCGGCACCGCGCCGTAGCCGCCGATGAGCGCGAGCGTGCGCAACCTGCGGAACGTCAGCCGCAGCTCGGACAGGAACAGGCCGGTGGGGTGCGGGCGGACCGGGGCCGCGCCGACGGCCACCTCACTCACGGACATCGAAGCCCTCCCCTGTGAGCTCGACGAACGAGTCCTCGAGCGAGGACCGCACCCGGGTGAACTCGCGCACGCGCACGCCCGCGCGGACCAGCGCCGCGCACACGTCCTCGGCGGCGGCGTCGCCCGGGTCGACGTGCAGGCCGTCCGGCTCGCGGTTCACCTCGACCAGGCCGAGCTCCTGCGCCGTCTTCGCGGCGAGGTCGACGTCCGGCGTCTTCACCGCGAGCGTCTCGCCGCTCCGGGCGCGCAGGTCGTCGATGGTGCCCTGCAGGACCAGCTCGCCGTGGTTCAGGACGGCGACGTGACTGCACACCTGCTCCACCTCGGCGAGCAGGTGCGAGGACAGCATCACGGTGGTGCCCTCGGTCGCCAGCTCCCGGATGAGGGAGCGGATCTCCCTCGTACCCTGCGGGTCGAGGCCGTTGGTGGGCTCGTCGAGGACGAGCAGCCGCCGCGGCTGCAGCAGCGCACCGGCCAGGCACAGCCGCTGCCGCATGCCGAGGGAGTACGCGCGGTACTTCTTGCGCCCGGACGCGCCGAGCCCGACGCGGTCGAGGGCCGCGGCGATGCGCCGCCGGCGCGTGCCGGGGTCGGCCGTCGGGTCGGCCGCGTCCATCCGGGCGAGGATGTCGCGCCCACGCAGCCACGGGTATCCGGCCGGCCCCTCGATCAGCGCGCCCACGTGCGGCAGGACGGCGGCCGTGTGCCTCGGCATCGGCAGGCCGAGCAGGTGGATCTCCCCCGCCGTGGGTGCGGCGAGCCCGAGCAGCATCCGGATGGTCGTCGTCTTGCCCGAACCGTTCGGGCCGAGGAAGCCGAACACGCTGCCGGAGGGGACGTCGAGGGCGAGCTCGCGGACGGCGTACTGCCCGCCGCGGAACCGCTTGGTCAGCCCCCGCGTGACGACCGCGTGCCCGTCGATCCCGACCCTGGGCTCCTCGGCGACCTCGTCCGCGGTCCCAACGGCGTCGCCCATGATCATGAAAACTTCGGGCTGCTGTGCCGACCCGAAACCTTCATGATCATGGGAGGTACTCCTGCGCTCTCAGCCCTTGGCCGCGGCGGCCTCGACGGCCTTCGGGGTGACGGCGCCGGCGTACGCGCGGCCGTCGTCGAGGACGAGCACCGTGACCAGCCGGGACCGGATCAGCGTGCCGCTGCCGAACGTCCCGCTCACCCGCGTGCCCGCGGCCTTGAGCTGGCGGAGGTACGCACCCGCCTGGCCCTTCGCGCCGGACACGTCGCCCACCTTGACCACGCGGGTCCAGGAGAACGGCTGGCCGGACGCGAGGCCCTTGTGCAGGGCCCGCTTCTTGCCGGGGTGGACGGCCTTGCCCTTCTCGACCTTCTGCTGCACGACCTTCGTGCCTGCCGGCGGCGTGAAGTCGAACGTCGAGGCGGCCGGCCTGGCGTAGGACAGCGAGGTGAACATGGCCTGGACGGCCGGCTTCGCCGAGTTGCGCGGCAGCACCTCGATGCCGAGCGGCATCCAGGTCTTCGCGTCGATCGGCACCTGCACCGAGCCGATGAGCGACTGCGCCGACTTCGGCTTCAGCACCAGCTGGTACGCGGAGCGCCCTGCGACGCTGCCCGCCCGGCCGACGGAGATCGTGGTGTCCTTGCCCACCGTGCCGAGCACCCGCTTCGCCACCTGGTCGGGCGTGACCTGCTGCTCGGCCGGTTGCCTGCTCGCCTGCCCGGCCGGCAGCACGCGGTGCTCCGCCTTGCGCGCACCGCTGTCGTAGACCCAGACGTCCCTGCCGTTGCGGACGATGTCGCGCTCGGTGGTGGAACCGAGCACGGCCAGTCGCTGCTTGTCCGCGCCCGACTTCGCCACCCGCAGTGTGCCCGTACCGGTGATCAGCTGCGACAGGTCCGACGAGCGCGCCTGCTCGGGCAGTGCGGGGATACCGAGGTCGGACGTGGTGCTGATGTCACCGGAGAACGTGTCGACGCGCGACGCCAGAGCGTGGCTCAGCAGTGACTGCGCGCTGATCTTCGGCAACGGCTGGTCCGCACTGGCGGTGAGCGCCGGCAACGCGGCCGAGGCGCCGACGGCCACGGCCGCGACGCCTACGGGAACGAACCAGCGGAGCCGGGAACGAATTGCCATCAGGTGCCTCCTGCGTCGAACGTCTGTTTCGACGGTAGTCCGCCGAGGGCGATCCCGCATACTCCGTAAGGCGGATTTCCCAGTACCCACTCAGGGGTAGCCGATCGCCCTGCCCGGCGGGGATTCCGGGCGTGGCGGAAGAATGACCGGCGGGGATTCCGGGCGTGGCGGAAGACAGAACTGTGGCAGGCTGAGCACGTGAAGGCACTGGTCAAGACCGACGCCGCCCCCGGGCTCACGCTCACCGACGTCCCCGAGCCGGCGGTCGGCGCCGACGACGTGCTGATCCGCGTGCTGCGGACGGGGGTCTGCGGCACCGATCTGCACATCCAGGCGTGGGACGAGTGGTCGGCCGAGCACGTCAAGCCGCCGCTCGTCGTCGGCCACGAGTTCGTCGGCGAGATCGTCGAGGTCGGCGCACAGGTCGTCGACCTGGAGCCGGGCGACGTGGTGAGCGGCGAGGGGCACATCGTCTGCGGCAGGTGCCGCAACTGCATGGCGGGCCAGCGCGTCATGTGCGCACGCACGCAGGGTCTCGGCGTCGACCGCGACGGCTGCTTCGCCGAGTACGTCGCCCTGCCCGCGGGCAACGTCTGGCGGCATCACGACGGCATCGACCTCGACGTCGCGGCCATCTTCGACCCGTTCGGCAACGCCGTCCACACGGCGCTCAAGTTCCCCGTGCTCGGCGAGGACGTGCTCATCACCGGCGCCGGCCCGATCGGCATCATGGCCGCGGCCGTCGCCAAGCACGCGGGCGCGCGGTACGTCGTCGTCAGCGACATCAGCGACTACCGGCTGAAGCTCGCCGAGACCGTCGGCGTCACGCTCGCCCTGGACGCGCGAGAGCACACCGCCGCGGACGCGCAGCGGATGCTCGGCATGCGCGAGGGGTTCGACGTCGGCATGGAGATGTCCGGCAAGCCCGTGGCGTTCCGCGACATGCTCGACAACATGAAGCACGGCGGCAAGATCGCGCTGCTCGGCCTCCCGAGCGAGCAGTTCGCCGTCGACTGGAGCCGGATCGTGCTCAACATGCTGACGGTCACCGGCATCTACGGCAGGGAGATGTTCGAGACCTGGTACGAGATGTCGGTGCTGCTGCAATGCGGTCTCGACATCAGCGGCGTCGTCACGCACCGGCTGCCGTACGAGGAGTACGAGAAGGCGTTCGAGATCTGCGCGAGCGGTCAGTGCGGCAAGGTGATCCTGGAGTGGGCCGATGTTCGGTAGGGCACGTGACGACCTGCACGCGCGGCTGGGCGACATCCGCGCCCAGGGGCTGTACAAGGCCGAGCGCGTCATCGACACACCGCAGTCGGCACGCGTCGGCGTCGGCGGCACCGAGCTGCTGAACCTCTGCGCGAACAACTACCTGGGCCTGGCCGACCACCCGGACGTGGTCGCCGCCGCCCGCGCCGCGCTGGACGAGTGGGGCTTCGGGATGGCGTCCGTGCGCTTCATCTGCGGCACGCAGCGGATCCACAAGGACCTCGAGGCGCGCATCTCCGCATTCCTCGGCACCGACGACACGATCCTGTACAGCTCGTGCTTCGACGCCAACGCCGGCCTGTTCGAGACGCTGCTGGACGAGAACGACGCGATCATCTCCGACGCACTGAACCACGCGAGCATCATCGACGGCGTCCGGCTGTGCAAGGCGAAGCGCTATCGGTACGCGAACCGTGACATGGCCGAGCTGGAGCAGCGGCTGAAGGAGTCGCAGGACGCCAGGTACCGGATGATCGCGACCGACGGCGTGTTCTCGATGGACGGCTACCTCGCGCCGCTGCCGGAGATCTGCGACCTCGCCGAGCGGTACGACGCCATGGTGATGGTCGACGACTCCCACGCCGTCGGCTTCGTCGGCCCGAACGGCGCCGGCACGCCCGACCTGCTCGGCGTGCGCGACCGCGTCGACATCGTCACCGGCACGCTGGGCAAGGCGCTCGGCGGTGCGAGCGGCGGCTACACCAGCGCGCACGCCGAGATCGTCGAGTACCTCAGGCAGCGGTCCCGCCCGTACCTGTTCTCCAACTCCGTCGCCCCGCCGATCGTGGCCGCCGCGAGCAAGGTGTTCGACATGCTCACCGAGGGCGCGGAGCTGCGCGAGCGGCTCGCCGACAACACCGCCTACTTCCGCGAGGCGATGAGCTCGAACGGCTTCGACGTGCTGCCGGGCGACCACCCGATCGTCCCCGTGATGACCTACGACGCCGCGCTCGCCGGGCGGATGGCCGACATGCTGCTGGACCGCGGCGTCTACGTCATCGGGTTCTCGTACCCGGTGGTGCCGTTGGGCAAGGCGCGCATCAGGACCCAGATGTCCGCCGCGCACAGCCGCGCCGACCTCGACCGCGCCGTCCAGGCGTTCGTCGAGGTGCGCAAGGAGCTCGGCGAGACGCCCGCGGGGAGCTGACATGGCTGACGAGTCCCGCAGGTACGACTACGACGTGGTCGTCATCGGGTCCGGCCCGAGCGGGCAGAAGGCGGCGATCGCGGCGGCGAAGCTCGGGCGCCGGGTCGGGATCGTCGAGCGCAAGAACATGGTCGGCGGGGTGTGCATCAACACCGGCACGATCCCGTCGAAGTCCCTGCGCGAGGCCGTGCTCTACCTCACCGGATTGAACCAGCGCGAGGTGTACGGGCAGAGCTACCAGCTCAAGTCCGAGATCGGCATGGGCGACCTGCACACCCGCACGCACTACGTCATCGGCCGCGAGATCGACGTCGTGCGCAGCCAGCTGTCGCGCAACCACGTGCACCTGCTGACCGGGACGGCCAAGTTCGGCGACCCGCACACGATCATCGTGACGTCGGACGACGACTCCGAGCGCCACGTCACCGCGGAGAAGATCATCATCGCGGTCGGCACCCGGCCGGCGCGGCCGGACAGCGTCGCGTTCGACGGCAAGACCATCGTCGACTCCGACCAGATCCTCTCGCTCGACTACATCCCGGCGTCGATGGTCGTCGTCGGCGCCGGCGTGATCGGCATCGAGTACGCGTCGATGTTCGCGGCGCTCGGCAGCAAGGTCACGGTGATCGAGCGGCACCAGCGGATGCTGCCGTTCTGCGACCTCGAGGTCGTCGAGGCGCTCAAGTACCAGCTGCGCGACCTCGCGGTGACGTTCCGGTTCCGCGAGACCGTCGCCGGTGTCGAGAAGTTCCGCAACGGCACGCTCACCCTCCTGGAGAGCGGGAAGAAGATCCCGGCCGACACCGTGATGTACTCCGCCGGGCGGCAGGGCGTCCTCGACCGGCTGCACCCCGACGAGGCGGGACTCGAGATCGACGAACGCGGCCGGGTGAAGGTCGACGAGTTCTACCGCACCCAGGTGCCGCACATCTACGCCGTCGGCGACGTGATCGGCTTCCCCGCGCTCGCGGCGACGTCGATGGAGCAGGGCAGGATCGCGGCGTACCACGCGTGCGAGGAGCCGACGCACGACCTGACGCCGCTGCAGCCGATCGGCATATACACGATCCCGGAGATCTCCTACGTCGGCCGGACCGAGGACGAGCTGACCGAGTCGAGCGTGCCGTTCGAGGTCGGTGTGTCACGGTACCGCGAGCTCGCCCGCGGTCAGATCATCGGCGACTCGTACGGCATGCTCAAGCTCCTGGTGCACACCGACACCCGCGAGCTGCTCGGCATCCACGTGTTCGGCAGCAACGCCACCGAGCTGGTGCACATCGGCCAGGCGGTGATGGGCTGCGGCGGCACGATCGACTACCTCGTCGACACCGTGTTCAACTACCCGACGCTCGCCGAGTCGTACAAGGTGGCCGCGCTCGACGCCACCAACAAGATGCGCGCCGTCAGCCGCCTCGCCGAGTGAGCGGGCCCGCCCGCCCGGTCCCTTCCATGATCATGAAGATTCCTTGGTGTCATAGCCCCCGGTAACTTTCATGATCATGGGGCTCGGCGGGCTCGCGACGTTCGTGTTCCACCGGCTCAACGGGTACCTGCTCGATGCCCCGGAGGACCCCGCGTACGATCTCGTCATCGCGACGGGGCAGGAACGATGTCGCCGGCATCGCCGCCACGCTCGCCGAGTGGGCGCGGCCCGTCGATGACTCACCCGACGATTAGCGAGAGAGCGCGCGTGAAGATCCTGCTGTGGCACGGCTACCTGCTGTCCGGCTCCGGCTCGAACGTCTACACGGCCAACGTCGCGCGCGTCTGGCGGGACCAGGGGCACGACGTCCTGCTGCTCTGCCAGGACCGGCACGCCGGCGAGCTGCCGTACGTCGACGAGTACGGCGAGTTCTCCGCCGACAACGCGACGCTCGTCT
>DASUWX010000116.1:0-59482 GCA_036378185.1 Streptosporangiales bacterium
AGAGGGTGACGGCGTCGACCGGTGCCTCGCCGTGGAACACCCGCTCGCCGACCTCCCGATAACCGGCGTCCCGGTAGTACGCGCGGAGCACCGCGTTCCTGGACACCGTGTCGAGCCGTGCCAGGCGGCGGCCGGCCGCGCGGATGTGGTCTTCGGCGAAGGCGAGCAGCCGGCGGCCGAGCCGGCGGCCCTTGTACCTGCGGTCGACGAGCAGGCCGTGTGTGTAGCCGGCGGTGACACCGTCGTCGCGGTCGGCCCAGAACAGGCGGTCCGACCACATCACCAGCAGCCCGCCGACCAGTTCGTCGCCGAGACGGGCGGCGAACACGTCGCCGTCGCCGACCCATTCCAGGATCCGGTCGGCGTCGAGCTGCCCGGGCTGCCACTGGTCGATGCCGGCCGCGAGCATGTGCCTGGCCGCGTCGTCGCGCAGTTCGACGTACCGCCGGAGCTCGGCCGTGGAGGCAGGGCTGATCACGAGTTCGGGCGGCACGATCATCAGCGTACGGTGCCGGCGCGGCGCAGCGCCTCGACCTCGTCGCGGCCGAACCCCCAGTCGGCCAGCGCCTCGGCCGTGTGCTGGCCCGGGTACGGGGCCGGTCCGCGGATCGCGCCCGGTGTACGGGACAGGCGCGGCGCGACGTTCGGCTGGACGAGCCCGGCGACGTCGGTGAACGTGCCGCGCGCCCGGGTGTGCTCGTGGGCGGGCGCCTCGTTGGGCGGCAACACCGGCGCCACGCACGCGTCCGTGCCCTCGAACACGGCGACCCACTCGTCCCGCGTGCGGGTGGCGAAGATCCGGGCGAACAGGTCGGCGAGCTCCGGCCACCAGTCGCGGTCGTACTGGTCGGGCAGCGTGGCGGGGTCGAGGTCGAGGCCGTCGAGCAGCGCGGCGTAGAACTCCGGCTCGAGCGCGCCGACGGCGACGTGGCCGCCGCCCGCGCAGGCGTAGCAGCGGTAGAACGGCGCCCCGCCGTCGAGCAGGTTGGCGCCGCGCTCGTCCTGCCAGCCGGGCATCCTGCGGTACCCGTGCAGCGCGGTGGAAAGCAGCGCGGCGCCGTCGACCATGGCGGCGTCCACGACCTGCCCGCGTCCCGACGCCGCACGCTCCACCAGGGCGGCGAGGACGCCGACGGCGGCGAGCATGCCGCCGCCGCCGAAGTCGGCGAGGTAGTTGAGCGGCGGGGGCGGTGGTGCGTCGGCGGGCCCGATCGGCCACAGCGCGCCGGCGACCGCGGCGTAGTCGATGTCGTGCCCGGCCCGCGCGGCGAGCGGTCCGTCCTGGCCCCACCCGGTGAGGCGCGCGTACACCAGCCGCGGGTTGCGGGTGAGGCACGCGTCCGGCCCGATCCCGAGCCGTTCGCAGACCCCGGGGCGGAACCCCTCGACGAGGACGTCCGCGGTGTCGGCGAGCCGCAGCACGACGTCGCGTCCTGCGGGGTCCTTCAGGTCGACGGCCATCGACCGGCGGCCGCGGCCGAGCGGGTCGGGCGCCGGCGTCGCCGGTGGCTCGTCCGGTACGCGGTCGGTGCGGTCGACGCGCAGCACGTCGGCGCCGAGGTCCGCGAGCACCGTGCAGGCGAACGGGACCGGTGCGAGGTTCGTCAGCTCGACGACGCGGATGCCGCGGAGGGGACCGGTCATGAGCCCTATAGTTCCATCGACCGGCCGATGATCTCCCGCATGATCTCCGACGTGCCCGCGTAGATGCGCTGGATGCGGGCGTCCACGTACATCTTCGCGATCGGGTACTCGGTCATGTAGCCGTAGCCACCGAAGACCTGCACGCACCCGTCCACCACCTCGCCGAGCACCTCGGTGGCGAACAGCTTCGCCTCGGCCGCCTCCTGCGGCGCCAGCTCGCCGGCGACGTGCGTCATGACGCACCGGTCGACGAGCGCGTACGCGGCGTCCACCTTGGTGCGAAGCGACGCGAGCGCGAACCTGGTGTTCTGGAACCTGCCGATGGGACGCCCGAACGCCTTGCGTTCCCTGGCGTACGCGACCGTCGTGTCGAGTGCCGTCTCGGCGCCGGCGGCGCTCATCATCGCGACCACGAGTCGCTCCTGCGCGAACATCGACATGATCGCCTTGAATCCGTCGGTCGGCCCGCCGAGCAGGTTCTCCTTGGGCACGATCGCGTCGTCGAAGAACAGCTCCGCGGTGTCCTGCGTCCGCAGGCCCATCTTGTCGAGCTTGCGGCCACGGCTGAAGCCGGGCGTGTCGCCCTCGACGAGGAACAGGCCGACGGCGTGGCTCTGGTCGGGGTCGGTGCGCGCGGCGACGACCAGCAGGTCGGCGTTGATGCCGTTGGAGATGAACGTCTTCGCTCCGTTCAGCACCCAGTGGTCGTCGCGCTCGACGGCGGTGGTGCGGATGCCGGCGACGTCCGAACCGGCTTCGGGCTCGGTGATGGCGATCGCGAGGACCGTCTCGCCGGAGACGGCGGCGGGCAGGAACCGGCGTTTCTGCCCCGGCGTGCCGTAGGCGTCGAGGTACGGCGCGACGATGCCCGAGTGCAGCGGCAGCCCGAAGCCGGATTCGTTGACGCGGCACAGCTCCTCGGCCATGACCTGCTCGTAGCGGATGTCGGTGAGACCGAGGCCGCCGTACTCCTCGTCCGCCCAGGGCAGCAGGAAGTTGTGCTTGCCCGCGAGCCGCCAGAGCTCCTTGTCGACGATGCCCGCCGCCTCGAACGCGGGCTGCCTGGGGACGAGCTCGCGTTCGAGGAACTCGCGGAACGCGGCCCGGTACTCGTCCTGCTCCGGCGTGAAGTGATGGGCGCGCAGCTTCGACATGCTTCAACGGTCGGCGATCCGCCTGCCGGGCGCCATGGCGGGACCGCTCGGTGAACTGACCGAACCGGTACGTTGCCCTCGTGGACACCCGCACCATCGGTGGCCGGTACGTGACCGCGGCGCTGGCCGGGGCCCGCCGGCAGGGACGCGACCCGCGCGCGTTCCTGCGCGATGCGGGCATCCCCGTCGGGTTGCTGGACGACCCGCTCGCGCGGGTGACACCCGAGCAGTTCACCGCGCTGGTGCGGGCGCTGTGGGTGGAACTGGACGACGAGTACATGGGCCTCGCGCCGGTCCCGTGCCGCCGCGGGACGTTCGCGATGATGTGCCACGCGACGATCCACTGCGCCGACCTCGGCGCCGCACTGCGCAGGGGTTTCGCGTTCTACCGGCTGTTCCCGGGCGGGCCGAGGATGTCGCTCGAGGTGGCCGGTGACGAGGCGCGGGTGACGTTCGAGCTGCACGCGGACGACCCCGACCGGTTCCTCGCCGAGTCGGTGCTCGTCATCTGGCACCGGTTCTCCAGTTGGGCCACCGGTCGGCGGATCCCGTTGCGGCACGCGGACTTCGACTACCCCGAGCCCGCCCACAGCGCCGAGTACGACCTGTTGTTCGGGTGCGTACCGCGCTTCGAGCGCCCGCACACGGCGCTGGTGCTCGACGCAGCGTTCCTGCGGCTGCCGATCCTGCAGGACGAGCGCTCGCTCGCGGTCTTCCTGCGGGACGCGCCCGCCGGGCTGCTCGCTCGCCGCAACTACGGCACCAGCGTCGCGGACCGGGTCCGCCGGTTGCTCGATCGCCCCGGTCGGCCCCGGCTGCAGAGCCTGCGCGAGGTGGCGGGCGAGCTGGCGATGAGTGAGCAGACCGTACGCCGCAGGCTGCGTGAGGAGGGGACGTCGTTCCGCCGGGTGCGCGAGGACGTCCTGCGCGACGTCGCCGTCGCCGCCCTGGTCCGCGGCGACGAGCCGGTGGAGCAACTCGCCGAGCGGCTCGGCTTCTCCGAGGCGAGCGCGTTCCACCGCGCGTTCAAGCGGTGGACCGGAAGCACTCCCGGCTCGTACCGGGACAGCGCCGACGGCTCGGCACCTACCGGTTGACCGCGTCCCGGATCTTGCCGACCAGGAAGATGACGCCCGCCGCGAGCGCGGCGAAAACCAGCACGTAGAACAGCACTCCGATCGCGACCTTCAACGCCGCCACGACGATCCCGCCGAGCACGAAGATGCCGATGATCGCCAGCGCGATGAGGAACAAGGTACGCATCTCTGTCTCCCACTCCGATCCGTCTGCGCTCATCCTCCCCCACCCGTGCTGCGCCGCCTATGGGTAAAGACCCTGATCGGCCCCCGACGTTCGTCCTGACCCGCGCCTGTGGACAACGGGCGACGGCGGCCGGCGAGTTCTCCTAACGTCGCGGGGCATGGGACAGATCACGGTCCATCCCCGTCAGCTGCGTGCGTGGGGACATGCGGCCCAGCAGTGCGGGCACGGTGTGACGTCCGCGAAGCACCACGTCGCCGCGGCGGACGACGACGTCACCTACGCGAACGCCTCGGCATTGGGCTCGGTGCCCGCGACGACGAAGCTGTGCACGCACTGGGAGACCCAGCTCCGCCACCTGTCCGCGGACGTCACGGCGACGGGGGACAAGCTCGTGTCGACGGCGGACCTGGTGTCCCAGTACGACCTGCGGAGCGCGGACCCGTTCGCCCGCATCCCATTCAGCACGCATCCAGGGCTGAACCCATGACCGTGACGGTCGCGGCGGTCCGCGGGATGAACCCGCACGCCTTCGAGGACACCGCGGCCGACCTGCGCAAGGCGGCCGAGAAGCTGCGCAGCGAGTGCGATGCCTATCAGGCCGAGGTCGAGCACCCACTGGCGGCGAAGCACGGCTGGCACGGTGGCGGCCAACCCGACGCCGAGGTCGTGGCCACGATCAACGCGCTCGCGTTCGGCACGTCGAGCATGCGGCTGCGCGCGTCGGGCAACGTGCTCACCGGCCTGTTCCACGCCATGACCAGGGCCCAGCAGCGGCTGACCGACGCCGAGCGCGAGGCCGAACGTTCCGGTCTGAGCCTCGACGACGACGGCATCGTGCGCGAGCCCGCCACGTCCGCCGTGCCGACCGGGCCGCGCGGGGGTCGTGCGGTCACGCCGGTCTCCGGTGACGTCGACCGGCTCCAGCGCAAGGTCGACGGCATCGTCCTGTTCGCCACTGCGGCCGACGCGCTGGCCAAGAGCCAGCTCACGTCGTACACGAAGCCGCTGATCACTACCCAGACCGCGGATCGCGACCTGCTGAAGCGGGCACGCGAGGACAACGGAGCCGCGGCGAAGGACCTGCTGGGCTCCGTCAACGTTGAGGACCGACTCACGAAGGCGGAGCCGCGCGCCCTGCCACCGGGCCACACCTTGGCGACGATCCGCCGCTACTTCGTCGCCTACACCCCCGCCGCGCTCGACGCCCTGGCGATGTTCGCGGGTACGTGGCTGGAGGCCGAAGGGCTCGCCGACCTCGCGGTCGGCACCACGGGCGGCGTCCTGTCCGCTCCCGAGACCGCAGGTATCGGCGCGCTCGTCGGCGCGGGGATCGACCTGGTCGGCGTCGGCGCCGTCTACGTCGGCCAGGGCATAGCCGGCTGGGGCGACCAGCGCCTCCCCGGCGACCTCGCCACGGCCCGCGCCGAGACGAGGGGCACGGACAGCTCTGCCGGACCACCCAGGCGTGGTGAGGTGACCTGCAAGGACGGGGTCAAACGCGTCTATGAGCCGAACTCAGGCAAGCGCGGACACGAGCGTCGTGGCCGCATCAGCCCCGAACCGACCGATCCACTCGGATCCCTGAAGGACTCGATCCGGGTGAAGCCAACAAGTGATGCGCGGGTCGCGGTCGACCCGAAGAGTGGAGAGTACGTGGTGTTCCGCCGGGAGAATCACGAGGAACCTCCGATTTACCATGGCTATTCGGTTCCCTGGAACGGAGGCACGCACAACGACGCGCTTTCCCAGGACATGAAGAACGCGCTGATCAAGGCAGGCCTCGTGGACTCAAAGGGAAGGATCCTCGGACGGTGAGCCGCCCGACCGCCGGCACGGAAGACGACACGCGCGAGGCGTACCTTGCCGCGCGGCTCCGGCACGATGTGCCGACTATCTCCCGACGGCTCGTCGAACTCGCCCTCAACGATCCGGATTGGCGCTGGGTTCAAGGCGAATGCCTGCGGCTACTCGACGAAGAGAGTACCGATGAACGGTGTCGCTACATCGCCGTCCTCTGTCTCGAGCACGTGCTCCGAGTTCACGGTGTCCTCGACTTCCGCGAGGTGCTTCCTCGGGTGAATGCGCTGGCGGACGATCCCGACGAGATGGTGCGGGGCGCTGTCGAGTCCTTCCTGGACGTGTATCGCGGGTTCGAACCCATGCAGGACTACCTGCCGCGCCCCACGCCCGACCCTGACGAGTTTCTCAGAGCCAGGGAAGAAGGCAGAACCACGGACATGCTTCGGCAGCTGCTGTCTCTCGCCAGAGACGAAGCAATGTGGGGACTGGCCGAGACATGGAGCCTGGAGTTGCTTGACGACCCGGAGCCGGAAACCCGCCGGGTCGCCGTGCTCGCCCTGAGTGAAGTGCAGGGCTGCCGAGGACGCATCGACTTCGGGCGTGTGTTGCCGCGCCTGCGCGCGCTCCGTGAGCGGGGTGAGGCACCCAGGGAACTCGAACGGATCGCGGAAGTGCTCTGTCCTCCCATCGACATCGACGGGTACTCGCCGTGGGTCGAGCCGAATCGGGAGCAGCTGCTCAACGCGCTCGAATGCGACGATGCCGGTACTGCCGGTGTGCAGCTGACGGCGTTGGCTCTGGAGGACGAGTCGTGGCGGTGGGTTCAGGACGTGTGCCTGCGTCTTGTTCATGACCGCGATCCGCGCATCCGAGTGCTCGCCGTGAAGACCCTCGACAACCTGCTGTACTTCCGGGGCGAACTGGATCGCGACGCCGTTGTTCCGACGATGCGTGAGCTCGAGTCGGACGAGGCATTGGCTGAGCCGGTCCGCGGTTTCTTCAGAACCTTCCAGGACGCCTCCGTCCCGGCAAGAGAGGACACCTGACGCGCGAGCAGGTCGGGTTGGCAGGACGAGGGTTGGACCCGCCACCGGATCGAGCACTGCAGGAAGCGTGATCTGCCAGGCGAGCCGGCTGCGAAGGTCGACGACGACCTGCGTTGCACCTACTCGTGGCGGTACCGCCGCCGGATGTCGGCTGCCTTGTACTCACCCTTGGTCAAGCACACCGGGCACGGGCACGGGCGCCGGCCGTGGGCGTCCGGAAGGTATCGCCACCCGGTGACCTGAGAGACGCGACGGACCTTCGTGAGTTCTGCTCGCCGGATCGGCCGGGGAACCACGATCTCGTAGCCGCGGGGATCGTCCGCATGCCACACCATGCCGATCGCCTCGGCCGCACGCGTCCAACGGGGGTCGGGGTCACTGTAGTGCCCAACCGTCACCGCTTCGTCGTCGTCGATCCGGAAATGGACCGCGACGAACGCACGCTGACCGCCTCTGCGCAGCTCACGTAGCCACTGATGGGAGAGTGTGTACGACGGAAGTATCGGCGTGCAGTACACGCCTGGTCTGGTCCCGAAGCTGTCTCCCATGGCGATGCCGGCCCGCCGAATGCGCCGGGCGTTCTTCGCCGGTGTCAGGTGCACGAACTGTGCCACGACCCGATCGTAATCGCGACTTGTCAGGCTCTCACCGTGCTATGACCCGGTGAGAGCCTGACAAGTCGCCCGAGCAGTCCTCCTAGAAGGGGTCGTTGCGCATCGCTCGCTCGCGCAGCAGGGCCGGCGGGGCGAACCGGGGGCCGTAGCGCTCGCCGAGGTAGTCGGCGCGCTCGACGAACTCCTTCAGCCCGTACGCGTTGACGAACTGCAGCGCGCCACCCGTCCACGCGGGGAAGCCGAACCCGAAGATGCTGCCGACGTTCGCGTCGGCAACGGACGTCAGCACGCCGGCCTCCAGGCAGCGTACGGTGTCGACGGACTGCGCGAACAGCAGCCGGTCGCGGATGTCGTCCTCGGGGACGCCGGCGTCGGCACGGCCGTAGCGCGTCGCCAGCTCCGGCCAGAGCCGCTTCGGGCCGTTCTCCGGGTAGTCGTAGAAGCCCGCGCCCGCAGTCTTGCCGGTACGCCCCAGCTCGTTCACGAAGGTGTCGACGACCGTGAACGCCGGGTGGTCGACCAGGTGGTTGCCCTCCAAGGGCACGCCGGCAGCCCGCAGGTCGGCGATGGTCTGCTCGCGGATGTGCCAGATCAGCGTGTGGGTCACCTCGTCGGTCACCGCCAGCGGCCCGACCGGCTGCCCGGCGCGGCGTGCGACGTTCTCGATCAACGCCGCCGGCACGCCCTCCGCGAGCATCGCGATGCCCTCCAGCGCGTACGCCGCGAACACGCGCGAGGTGAAGAAGCCGCGCGCGTCGTTCACGACGATCGGCGTCTTCCTGATCTGCAGCACGTAGTCGAACGCGCGGGCGAGCGTCTCGTCCGCCGTCTGCTCGCCGCGGATGATCTCCACCAGCGGCATCCGGTGCACGGGGGAGAAGAAGTGCAGCCCGACGAACCGCTTCGGGTCCGGCACCGCCTCGGCGAGCCCGGTGATCGGCAGGGTGGACGTGTTGGACGCGATCACGGCGTCGGCCGCGGCCTGCGCCTCCGCCTCGGCGGTCACCTCGCGCTTGAGCTCGCGGTTCTCGAAGACCGCCTCGATGACGAGGTCGCACCCGTCGAGGGCGGCGGCGTCGCCGGTCGGAGTGATCCGGGCGAGTGTCGCGTCGCGGCGCTCCGGTGTCAGCTTCCCCTGTCCCACCCGTTTGTCCAGCCGCTCGGCGATCTTCGCCTTGCCGCGCTCGGCAGTCGCGAGGTCGACGTCCTTCAGCACCACCTCGATGCCGGCCGACGCGCTGACCTGGGCGATGCCGGCGCCCATCATGCCCGCGCCGAGGACGCCCAGCTTGCCGACCTGCCGGCGGTCGTAGCCGTCCGGGCGGGAGCGGCCCGACTTGATCGCGTTGAGCTGGAACCAGAACGCGGTGATCATGTTCTTCGCGACCTGGCCGCTGACCAGCTCGACGAGATAGCGCGACTCGATCGTGAGCGCGGTGTCGACGTCGACGAGCGCACCCTCGACGGCCGCTGCCAGGATCGCCTTCGGCGCCGGGAACACGCCGTGGGTCTTCGAGTGCAGCAGCGCCGGCGCGGCGGCGACCGTGTTCTGCCTGCTCGGAGCGGCCGGGCTGCCGCCGGGCAACCGGTAGCCCTCGGTGTCCCACGGCTGCTTCGCGTCGGGGTTGGCGAGCGCCCACGCCCTCGCCTCCGCGAGCAGCGCCTCGCGGTCGGGCACCAGGGTGTCGACGAGGCCGGCGGCCTTCGCCTCCCCGGGCCGCACCTGCCGGCCCTCGACGAGGTACGGGAACGCCGCCTCCAGGCCGAGCAGCCGCACCATCCTGGTGATGCCGCCGCCGCCGGGCGCGACGCCGAGGGTCACCTCGGGCAGGCCGAGGCGGATGCCGTCGTCGTCGAGGCAGACGCGGTGATGGCACGCCAGCGCGATCTCGAAGCCGCCGCCCAGGGCGGATCCGTTCAGCGCGGCGACGACGGGCCTGCCGAGCCGCTCGAGCCGGCGCAACTGGTCCTTCACGCGGGTGAGCTCGGCGAGGAACTCCTCGGCGCGGTCCGGCGTGACCCGGACGAGCTCCTCCAGGTCGGCGCCGGCGACGAAGGTCTTCTTGGCGGACGTGACGACCACGCCGGCGATGTCGTCGCGCTCGGCCTCGAGCCGGTCGACGACCGCACCCATCGCGTCGGCGTACGCCGAGTTCATCACGTTCGCGGACGCGCCCGGCTGGTCGATGGTGAGGGTGACGACACGGTCGGCGCCGACCTCGTACCTGATGTGCTCGGCCACATCAGATCCTCTCGATCACGGTCGCGACGCCCATGCCGCCGCCGATGCACAGTGTCGTGACACCACGCCGCAGGTCCTGGCGCTCCAGCTCGTCCAGCAGGGTGCCGAGCAGCATGCAGCCGGTCGCGCCGAGCGGGTGGCCCATGGCGATGGCGCCGCCGTTGACGTTCACCCGCTCGGCCGGCACGCCCAGCTCGCGCTGGAACAGCATGACGACCGCGGCGAACGCCTCGTTCACCTCGAACAGGTCGATGTCGTCGACGGACAGCCCGGCCTTGGCGAGCGCCTTGCGCGTCGCCGGCATCGGGCCGGTGAGCATGATGGTCGGCTCGGTGCCGACCACCGCCGTCGAGACGATGCGTGCGCGCGGCTGCAGGCCGAGCACCTCGGCGGCGCGCTCGTTGCCGAGCAGCATCGCCGCGGCGCCGTCGACGATCTGCGACGAGTTGCCCGCGTGGTGCACGTGCTCGATGCGCTCGACCTCTGGATACCGGTCGATGGCCACGCTGTCGAAGACCTGCCCGATGCCGGCGAAGCTCGGCTTCAACGCGGCGAGCCCGGCCATCGTCGTGTCGGGGCGGATCGTCTCGTCCTGGGCGAGCACGGTGATGCCGTTGCGGTCCCTGACCGGCACGATCGACCGGTCGAAGAAGCCCTTCTCCCTGGCCAGGGTCGCCTTCTCCTGCGAGCGCAGCGCGAACGCGTCGACGTCCTCGCGGGTGAACCCGGCGCGGGTGGCGATGAGGTCGGCGCTGATGCCCTGGGGGACGAACCCGAGCCGGTCGTTGGTCTCCGGGTCGATCATCCAGGCGCCGCCATCCGAGCCCATCGGCACGCGGGACATCGACTCCACGCCGCCCGCGACGACGACGTCCTCGAAACCTGAGCGGACCCTGGCCGCAGCCTGGTTGACGGCCTCGAGCCCGGAACCGCAGAAGCGGTCGATCTGCACGCCCGGTGCGTCGAGGTCCCAGCCCGCGTACAGCGCCGCCGCGCGGGGGATGACGCCGCCCTGCTCGCCGATCGGGGAGACGCAGCCGAACACGACGTCGTCCACCGCACTGGTGTCGAGGTCGTTGCGTTCGGCGAGCGCATCCAGCACGCCCGCAGCGAGCGCCACCGGTTTGATCTCGTGCAGCGAGCCGCGCTTGCCGCGGCCGCGCGGGGTGCGTACGGCGTCGAAGATGAACGCTTCGCCTGTTCCGGACATGGCAACACGTCTTCCGGTGTCGACAACCTGGTTACTCCACGGTAACCGGTGCAGGGCCGATCAGGTATGACTCGTCCGCTTGCCTCGGGTGTCCCAACCGGTCGGGACGGACGGCCGTCCGTCCCGTAACATCGCACGGTGACCGCAAGCCAGCAGACGCCTGACCCCGATGAGGTGCGGCTCGGTGGCGGGCCGCGTGCCTGGCGGGCCATCGTGCTGGTCGTAGCGTGCGCCCTGTTCATCGCCGGCTCGCTCGTCGGCGACGACCCGTGGTGGCCCTTCGGGCCCTGGCGGATGTTCTCCACCGCGACCAAGCCGACCGGCGCGGTGTCGGTGATGTCGGTCGAGGTGCAGACGACCGAGAGCAGGCAGTGGACGGCCGTCGGGCTGAACCCGCCCAGCATCGGCCTGAACCGGGCCGAGATCGAGGGCCAGGTGCCGCAGATCGTGCAGGACCCGTCGCGGCTGGGCACGCTGGCGAAGAGCCACGCCGAGCTCCGGCCGAACTCGCCGAGGTGGACCGACGTCCGGCTGGTCCGCCGCTCGACCGTCATCAAGAACAGCCGGCCCACCGGTCAGATGCGGATGCAGGTGCTGGCCGTGTGGCACGAGAACGGCGGCCACAGGTCATGAGGCACGTCCGCGCCTGGCTGTTCGTCCCGACGCCGCTGGCCCGCATCGCGATCCTGCGCGTGCTCGTCTACGCGTTCGTGCCGATCGACGTGCTGGTGCTGCACACCTCCGGCTACTACCACGGCTGGGCCGACCCGGTCTGGTACAAGCCGATGATCATGGGGCAGGTCCTGCACCTGCCGCCGGCCACCGTCCTGCTCGTCGAGCTGCTGAAGTGGGGCTCGGTCGTCACGGCGCTGGTCGCGCTGACCGGCAAGTTCCCGCGGCTCGCCGGCTGGGCCTGTGCGATCTGCTGGATCTGGTACCAGTACGTCGCATTCGCCTACGGCAAGGTCGACCACGACCGCGGCGACTTCGTGTTCGCGCTCGTGCTGCTGCCGACCGTGGGTCTCGCGCACCTCAAGGACGGGCGCAGGAGCGAGGCCGCCGGGTTCGCGCTGCGCGGCATCCAGATCGTCGCGATCTTCACCTACTTCCTGTCGTCCTGGGCGAAGATCCGGTTCGGCCACGGCATCGAGTGGCTCGACTCGGCGACCATCGTGCGCGCGGTCATCCGCCGCGGGACGCCGGTGGGCGAGCTGTTCCTGCACATCCCGTGGTCGCTGCACGTGATGCAGTACGTGATGGCCATCGCCGAGTTCACCTCGCCGGTCATCTTCTTCGTCCCCGAGAAGTGGCGTCGGCGGCTCGTCGGCGCCTGGTACCTGTTCCACCTGTCGGTTTACCTGACCATCGGCATCGCGTTCTGGCCGCACCTGGTGATGATGCTGGCGTTCCTCCCGCTCGAGGAGTACCGCGACCGGTTCAAGGGGTTCGTCCTGCGCCGCCTCGGCCGCGCCCCCACCGTCGCCGACCAGGCGGTCCCGGTATCCGACCGAAGTCCCTAGGCAGGCCGACAGTCCCTAGGAAGGTCGACAGCGCGGGCGTCGACGGTCAGGGCAGGCGCCAGTCGACCGGCTCGCCGCCCATCTTCGTCAGCAGCTCGTTGGCCCGGCTGAACGGGCGGGAGCCGAAGAAGCCGCGGTCTGCGGACATGGGGCTGGGATGCGGGCTGGTGATCGCCGGCACATCGCCCAGGGCGGGCCGCAGCGACTGGGCGTCCCTGCCCCACAGGATCGCGACGAGCGGGCCGCCGCGCTCGACCAGGCCGCGGATGGCCTGGTCGGTGACGGCCTCCCAGCCCTTGCCCCGGTGCGACGCGGGCGCACCCGGGCGGACGGTGAGGCTGCGGTTGAGCAGCAGCACGCCGTGCTCCGCCCACGGGGTGAGGTCGCCGTTGGCCGGGGTGGGGTGGCCGAGGTCGTCGCTGTACTCGCGGAAGATGTTCGCGAGGCTGCGCGGGACCGGCCGCACGTCCGGTGCGACCGAGAACGACAGCCCCACCGGGTGGCCCGGCGTCGGGTACGGGTCCTGGCCGACGATGAGGACGCGGACGTCCTCCAGCGGTTGGGTGAACGCGCGCAGGACGTGCTCGCCCGCGGGCAGGTAGCCGCGCCCGGCCTCGATCTCGGCGCGCAGGAACTCACCCATGGCGGCGACCTGCGGGGCGACCGGTGCCAGGGCCTTGGCCCAGCCCGGCTCGACGAGCTCTTCGAGGGGTCGCGCAGGCACGGCCCACACCCTACGCGCGCAGCCCGTCCCGGCGCGCGTAACCCGCCCGAACGACACGCCACCACATACCGTCACTGACTCTAACGCTGAGTAGTTGTATCCTCGGCCGGACATGTCCTTACGACGCCGGGGCCACGGCCCGCAGGACGCGCAACCCGCGCGAGGCGCTACGCGCCTGCCCGGGTCGGTCCGGCGTGCCCTCCGCTGGGGCGTCGTCGGGGCAGCGGGGTGTTTCCTCGGCTGGGGCCTCGCCGTCGCGACGGCTCCGTCGGCCGCGTCGGCCGCGACGCTCGACTGCCCGGGCTCGCCGACGGCTTCGGTCGTGAAGACGCTCGACGGTGTCGTCTCCGGCCTCGTGAACGGCCACGGGGACACCTCGGCTGCCGCCTGCCACTCGCCACGGCCCGGTCGGGGTCCCGGGGGCGGCGGAGCCGATGCGGCCGACCCGGCCGGCAAGACCTTGCTCGACACCCGATCCGTGGCCGACGAGCTGGTTCGTCCCGCCACGGACGGGCTCTCCCGGCCGCTGCGGCCGGTGACCACGCAGGTCGGCCACCTCGTCGACAGGACCGTCGACGGCGTGACCGACGTGCAGACGCAGGTGACCGACGCCGGTACGAACGCCGTTCCCGTCCCCGTCGCCGACTGCGGCGGACCGGGCGGTACCGAGACACCCGACGGTGCGGCGGCGTCGCACCGTCGGGACGGCGCCACGCCCGCGTCCCACGCCCGCCCGGCGAGCGGGACCGCCGGCGGCGTTCGGGAGCACGCTCCCGTCGCCGGTGCGCAGGTCCCCGTGGGGCACGCAGTGCACGGCGACGCCGGGCACGGCTATCCCGGGCACCACGGCGTCCCGACGGACCCGCACGGTGCGGACAATGCGCCCGGCTCCGGCAACGGGGCCGGCAGCGGCAACGGTGCGCAGGCGTGCACCGCTGCCGTCACGACGGCGCCGGCCACCCACGTGGTGCGCCTCGCGCCGTCCAACGACGACGAACTGCCGTCGAACGCGGCCGGGAAGCCGCGGGTGTCGCCCGACTGAGGTCGGGGCACCCCTTCCTTCCCACCTCTCGCGGCACGCCGAACCAGGCGCCGAGTCCGCACCTCTCAATCGCATTTCTCCCGCTCCACCCGAACGTCAGGGGGCGCCCGTCGCCCTGACAGCACATCCAGAAGAGGGATATCCATCGCAATGAACATCTGGGTACGAAGATCACTCGAGGCCATGGTCCTGGCCGCGGGCTTCGCGATCGTCGGCGCCGGTGCCGCCAATGCGGCCGAACCGGCCACCGACGCCGTGACGTCGGCGCTGCCGAACCTCACCAACCTGTCCAGCGTGTCGGACCCGACCGGCCTGCTGGGTGGCGTGCTCGGCAACCAGCGGCACACGGCGCCGGCCGGTGCCAAGGCGGCCGGCCACAACTCGACCGGCAGGCACGCCGTCAAGCAGCAGAGGAAGTCGGCCAGGGACAGCAAGCGCGCCTACCGTCCCGGTCGGCACGCCGCTCCCGCGCCCGTGCACGGAGCCATCGACATCCCGATGGACGTGGGCGACAACGCGGTCGGCACGCCGCTCGGCCAGCTCGACCTGCCGTCGTACAGCGATGAGCTCAGCACCCGCACCGTCACCGACCCGGTCGAGGAGGCCATGGGCCCGGCCGTCACGGGTGTCGGGCCGGCCGGTGACGTCTCCGGGCCCGCGGCCGCCGCGGTCGGTGAGGTGACCAGCGCCGTCGCCTCCGTCGGACGCCGGGGCGACGGCGAGGAGAACACGCCGTTCCCGCGGCCGAACGTCGCACGCCAGGGCGTGCCGGAGGGCGACGCGCTGCTGGGCAACCGGGCCGATGCGGACCTCGTCGTCCCCCTGCAGATCAGCGGCAACGCGATCGCGGCCGGGGGGCCGGCGTACGTCGAGGGCATCGACCACTCGCAGTCGTACAGCAACACCGAGGACGTGACCACCGGTGGCGCCGGCAGCCCGCTCGCGGGCAACGTGGTGGACGCCGACTGGGCCGTTCCGGTGCAGCTCGCGAACAACGCGGTGGCCGCGGTCGGCACCGCGGAGACCGTCGACGGGCGGGCCGAGCAGAACGTCTCGACCGGCGGTAACGACGTGACCGACGGCCGGGACGGCTTCCTGGCCGGCAACGTGCTCGCCGGGCAGTGGGCCACTCCCGTCCAGGCCACCGGCAACGCCGCGACCCTGCTGGGGCGCTCGGACGTCGCCGACTCGAGGGCGACCAACACCACGACCAGTGGTGGCGCGGTCGACACCTGGGGCACGGGCGGCGTGGGCTCCGGCAACGTGGGCATCGCCCCGCTCGGCCTCCCGCTCGAGCTGAACGGCAACGCACCGGCCGGCGGCGGCATCTCCTCCGCCACCGCGCACGCCGCCGACTACGTCACCACGGGTGGCACCATGTCGGGCAACAAGGGCCGCCCGACGTGGGTGCAGACCGACGGCGACGACGCGTTCGGCAGCGGCAACGTGGTGCAGCCCCAGGGTGCGCTCGTCGGGAGCGTCGCCTCGAACGCCGCGGCCGGAGCCGGCCGGGCGGTCACCGGCGGCGCGCACAGCCCGTTCCGCACCGAGCCGGTCGACCTGCTCGGACGGCAGATCTACGGCAGCAGCGCGACGTACACGGTCTGGCCCCCGGCGGCGATGCGGAGCGCGTCGTCGACGAGCAGCACGACGAACAAGGTGACCAGCGGCGGCTACACGACGACCTCGGCCATGAACGGCGGGTTGTCGGGGAACGTGGCCGACGCACCGGTCGCCGCACCCGCTGAGCTCGTCTGCGTCGCAGGCGGCGCGGTGGGCGACGCCAGCTGCGCGGACGGCAACAAGACGACCAACACCGCAGGCGGCAAGACGTTCACCAACGGCAACGGGTCGACGCTGTCCGGCAACACCGCCAGCAGCCCGCTCGCCACGACCGCCGAGGGCTTCGGCGCCGGCGGTTCGGCCGTCGGCACGGCGTCCAGCACGACCCAGGAGACCAAGAACGTCAAGGCGGGCGGCTACAACGGCTCCCTCGGCGACAACTCGCTGGGCTCGGGCAACCTCGCGGAGACGCCGATCTCGGCACCCGGTGAGACCTTCGGTCTCGGCGGCGCGGCCGCAGGCCAGAGCGCCGGCACCGCCACCGAGACGAAGAACGTCACCGCCGGCAGCGACGGCAACACCAACGACGACAACGGCACGCTGGCGTCCAACGTGCTCGCCGCTCCGGTGGCGCTGCCCGCCCAGGCCTTCGGCATCGGTGCCGGCGGCATCGGCAAGGGGACCGGCAAGGCCAAGTCGCACACCACGGCCAAGGCCGGGCACAAGTACACCGGCACCGGTGCCCTCGGCACCATCGCCGGCAACATCGTCCAGGCGCCGCTCGCCTGGCCCGCGCAGGTGCACGGGATCGGCGGCGGGGTCGGCGGCGTCGGCCGGGGCCTGTCGAGCAACACCACCGCGGCGAGCGCCGGCGGACCCAATGTCGCCGACGGCACCCAGGGCGCCGTCGCCGGCAACGTCGTGCAGGCGCCCACCGCGGGTGCCGGCTCGGTGTTCGGGCACGCCGCCGACGGGCTCGGCCTGGCCGACGGCCACGCCGGGAACGACGTCACCTCCACCGCGGGTGGCTTCACCGACACCGCCGGGGACGGCGGCGCCATCTCCGGTGACGTGGTCAGCGGGCAGTTCGTCCCGCTCGCCCAGGCGTTCGGGGCGGCTGCCGACGCGATCGGCGGGGCCGACTCGACCGCGATGAACACCACTGCCGCCACCTCCGGCGGTGACATCGCCACGACGGGCGCGGACGGCGCACTCGCCGGCCAGGCGCTCGACGTGCCGGCCGCCGCGGTCCCGCAGGCGTTCGGCGACACCGCCTCGCTGTTCGGTTCCGCAGGAAACCTGCACGAGAACGACGTCGTCGGCACCGCCGGCGGCAGCGTGACCGACGCGGGCGGACTCGGCCAGCTGCCGGTCCGCGTCCTCGCGCAGGTGAACAAGGTGAACCTGCCGCTCGCCGGCACCGCCTTCTCGGCCGGTGAGAACTACACGGACGTCCTCGTCGGCGAGTCTTCGCCGCTGGTCGACGTCCCGTTCGCGACGGACTGACGTACAGCTTCCGTCCACTGAGGGGCACCCGAGCCGCGTCAAGGCGCGGTGAGGGTGCCCCTCTCGCGTGTCCCGGCCCGGCTCCGGACGAGGTAGACGACGCCGGTGAGGGCGTACCCGACCGAGATGACCAGCAGCATGGGATACGACCTGCCCGTCGTCGGCAGCGCCACGGCCCCGACGGCGGCGGCGGACACGAACGACACGTTGAAGATGACGTCGTAGAACGAGAAGACCCGACCGCGGTACCCGTCGTCGATGTTCTGCTGCACGATCGTGTCGACGCAGATCTTCAGTCCCTGGGCGACCAGGCCGAGGGCGAACGCCGCCGGCACGAACAGCACCTCGCGGAACGGCAGGCCGAGCACGAGCTGGACGACGCCGCCGGCCACGAGGAGCGCGGCCGCCCAGGTCTGCTTGCGCATCAGCCGCGTCGCGTACGGTGTGCCGAGCGCGGCGGCGAAGTAGCCGACGCCGGTGGCCCCGAGCACGAGGGCGAGACCGCCGATCCCCGCCGCGACGGCCTCGGGATGGAAGTAGTTGCGGTAGAGCAGCAGCACCATGATGGTGGAGACCCCGTAGCAGAACCGGTTCGCCGCGATCGCGGCCAGCGCCTGCCCGGCGGTCCTGCGCAGCCACACGTGCCGGGCGCCGGCGACGATGCCGCGTGCGACGTCGCGGAGCGCCTCCCGCGTCTCGGTCCGGCCGGTGCCGGCGTCCGGGCCGAGCAGGTCCCTGGCCATGGTGAGCGCGACCAGCGCCGACGAGACGTACCACGCCGCCGTCACCAGGAGCAGGGCAGCCGAGCCCGTCGCCGAGTCGCCGAGCCCGAGCCGCAGCCCGTAGCCGATGCCTCCACCGAGGAACGCCGCGATCGTCCCCGACGTGGTCGACAGCGAGTTGGCCGTGACGAGGGTCTCGTCGGTGACGACGTGCGGCAGCGCCGCCGAGAGCGCCGCGAGGAAGAACCGGTTGACGCTCACCACCACCAGACCGAGGCCCAGCACGAGCGCGAGCGGTCCGCCCGCGGCGACGGCCGCTGCCAGGGCGACGACCAGGGCCGCACGCACGGCGTTCGCGCCCACGAGCACCTGCCGCCGCCGCCAGCGGTCCAGGAACACGCCCGCCCACGGGCCGACGATCGAGTACGGCAGCAGCAGGGCGGCGAAGGCGCCGGCGACCGCGGGCGCGCTGGGCCGGCTCTGCGGGTCGAAGAACGCGTAGGCGGCGAGCGCCACCTGGAACAGCCCGTCGCCCGACTGGGAGATGAGGCGGGTGGCGTAGAGCCGCCGGAAGTCGCGCCCGGAGAGAACCGTGCGCAATCCCGGCAGTCTCCTCACACGGATGAGACTAATCTTGGCGCGAATGAAGGGGGTCGGCAGTGGCGGTGAGCCTGAAGGACGTCGCGGCACGCGCCGGCGTCTCGGTGAAGACCGTGTCGAACGTCGTCAACGACTACCCGCACGTCACGCCCACCACGAGGCAGAAGGTCGTCGAGGCGATCGAGTCACTCGGGTACCGGCCCAACCTCTCGGCCCGCAACCTGCGCAGGGGCCGCACCGGCATGATCGCGCTCGCCCTGCCCGAGCTCGACGCCCCGTACTTCGGTGAGCTCGCCAGGTTCGTCGTGCGCGCCGCCGAGCGCCGCTCCTGGACGGTGCTCATCGACCAGACCGACGGCGTCCGCGAGCGTGAGCTGCTCGCGGTGCAGGGCATCGGCCGCAACCTCGTCGACGGGCTGCTGCTGAGCCCGCTGGCGCTGGGCGCCGAAGACCTCGCCCAGATCCGCGGCGACGTCCCGCTCGTCCTGCTCGGCGAGCGGGTGTCGCACGGGCCCGCGAGCCACGTCGCCATCGACAACGTGGCGGCGGCGCGGGAGGCGGTGGAGCACCTCGCCGAGCTCGGCAGGCGGCGGATCGCAGCGATCGGCGCCCAGCGCGTGGTGTCCGGGCAGACGGCGAAGCTGCGCCTCGCGGGCTACCGGGCCGCGCTGCGGAAGACGGGCCTGCCGTACGACCGTGAGCTGGTCGCCCGCGTCGAGCGGTACTCGCGCCCGGACGGCGCGGCGGCGACGGCGACGTTGCTCGACCTCGCCGAGCCGCCGGACGCGATCTTCTGCTTCAACGACCTGCTCGCGCTCGGCGCGATGCGCACGCTTCGCGAGCGCGGTTTGCGCGTGCCCGAGGACGTCGCCGTGATGGGCGTCGACGACATCGAGGACGGGGCGTACCACGCGCCGTCGCTGTCGACCGTCGCTCCCAACAAGGAGCGCATCGCCACCGAGGCCGTGCGGATGCTGGAGGCCAGGCTCCGCGGTGAAGACGACGAGCCGCAGGAGCTGCTCGTCGACCACCGGCTGGTGCTGCGGGAGAGCACACTCGGCAGCTGAGCCCTGTCCACAGATTGAACCGGGGCAGGGCGGGTGCCCGCTCGGCACCCGTACGGTGTGAACCATGGCAGGGCATTGGCACTTCCAGAAGCTCGCGGTCACGGTCCACGTGCTGCGCGCCTGGCTGGAGGCGAATCCACAAGCCGCTGCCGAGGATCGCGACGTCGCGCTCGCCGAGTTCGACCGGCTGATGGCCGCGTTGCTGCGCGAGGCCGCCGAACCACTCAACGAGCCGGAGATTGCGCGCGCCCCGCCGTCGTTGCGGACACAGTGGGGTCTCGTCCGCGGTCTCGCCGACCGCGTCGGCGAATTGCGGCCGCTCTACGAGAAGCACGTCGCACAGCGCGGGTACGTGGCACCCGAGGAGTTCCTCGCCGAGCTCGCGAGCTGGGTCGCCGAGGCGTTCGTCGACGCACACCGCGAGGACGGCACCGGCCACGACTGGATCACCGTGATCGACCTGCTGGAACAGGCGTGCGTCGAGGACCCGAGCGGTGGCCTCGCCGAGCTCGTCCGCCAGGCGTTCGTGGCGAACCTCCCGCCACCCGGCGAGCCGGGCTACGAGGTCAACTTCATGCTCTTCGGCACCCTCGCCCGCGACCGGGAACGCTACGTCGCGCGGATGGTGGCGCGGCCGGAGCTGCTCGTGGGTGAGGACCAGGCGGCGTTCGTGGCCGGCCTCGTCGACCAGGTGCCCGCGCTGGGCGCTCGATACCAGGACCACGTGGCGGCGTACGGCATGCTGCTGCCCGACCTGTTCCTTCTCGACGTGGTGCACTGGCTCGTCCGCGACCACCGCAGGGCGCGGTGGCCGTGGTCGCGGCGGCGGGACTGGGCGAGGGTGCTGCGTCTCGTCGAGGACGCATACGTCCGGGAGTACGACGGCAGGGTCGGCCAGCTCATCGCCGTCTCGTTCCTCGAGAACCTCCCCGCCGACGGCGAGCCCGGCCACGGGCTGGTCGACGAGCTGGGGCCGTGGCTGCGGCGCGACCTCGACCGCGCCAGGGACGTGCTGCGCACGCGGGACGGGCCGTGGCTCGGCGGCAGGTGAGCGGCCGGCGGAGCGCCTCACCAGACCTTGCGGCTGCGCTTCTTCCCGCGGTCGCGCCGGCGTACGGACCGGACTCCGCGCCAGAGGGCGACGAGCAGGGCGACGCCGATGAGGATCGCGCCGATGTTCACCCAGCTGTCGAGCGTGAGGGAGCCGGCGTGACGCGCGAGGTCACCGACGTGCACGTCGTGCGCGTCGAGCCAGTCCAGGGCCTTCGGCTTGAGCTTGTGGTAGCCGTACACCACCGCGGCGCCGACCACGACCAGGATCAGCAGGTCCTCCCAGACGCCGTCGCCGTTGGACCGGTCGCTCATCGGGCACCCTCCCGGTCGGCGGGCGACGACAGCAACCGGCCGTGGAGCTGCAACAGCAGCGTGCGGTCGACCACCGTCGTCCCGCCGGAGTCCAGCAGCCACCGGCCGAGCTCCTCGACGACGGCCTGCGGCCCCCCGACCAGCACGTCCTGGTCGTCCGGCGGGCCGACGACCTCACCCGCACGTGTCGTCACGACGAGGACGAAGCCGCGTACCGGGACGCTGTCGCCGAGCAGCTGCCGGTACGCGGCGAGCGTCGTGTCGAAGCCGAGGTCACCGCCGGGGAAGTGCTGCCCGTCCCGCAGCAGGGCGCCGTGCCGGCTCCAGCCGTACGTGCCCGGTGCCCAGCAGCGCGACTCGACGAGCGCGACGCACCTGCCGCACGTGACCACGTGGCTCACCATCTGGTCGGGTGACGGCGCGGCGAGCCCGTGGAAGATCCGGACGCCCGGCAGGAACGCGAGGGTCAGGAGCGCGTCGGCGCCGACCCGCTCGGCGAACCCGGTGTCGTCGTCGCGACCCACCCCCGGCTGCCCGAACTCCCTGGTCGCCACCGCCGCCTGTGGGGCGAGCCCGTCGAGCAGGGCGACCCTGCCGTAGCGGTATCCGAGGACGGCGGCCGTCGCGAGCACGCCGAGCGCGACCGGGGCGAGCACGACGGCGAGCGCCCCGCGGCCCACGTACGCGAACAGCGCCGCGCCGGCCAGGGCTGCGACGACCGCGGCTCCGGCGAACGTGTTGTTGTCGATCCCCTGCGCTCTCCGGTACGCGGCGACGAGCAGGCAGGCACCGGCGACGAGCGGTACGAGCGCCGTCACCTGCACGAGCGTCATGACCGCGCCGAGCGCGAGGAACGCCCCGGCGGCCGCCGCGGCGGGCAGGCGTCCCCGGCGGAACGGGGGCACGACCACCTCGCGGGCGTCGGCGTCGACGCGCGGCCACCACGACAGCCGCTCCGGCTCGACCGCGCAGACGGTCACGGGTTCAGCGGTGCCGGCGTCGTCGTCAGGCACAGTGGCGTCGTCGGGACGGACGTCGCCGGTGCCGTCCAGGCCGGCGTCGTAGCGCTGCCGTGCCGCCTCGTCGCTCAGCGTCTCGTACGCCGTGCGCAGCAGCCGGAACATGCCGGCGTTCCCACCGTGATCCGGGTGCGACACGCGGGCGAGCCGCCGGTACGCGCGCGCGATCACGTCGGCGTCCGCGTCCCGTGCCACGCCGAGCAGCTCGTAGTAGTCGGGTGCCGTGGACTGTGCCATCAGTCACCTCCCGACGAGGCGGACTGGATGCGGGCGACCCGCCAGCCGTCCCCGCCGTGCCGCGCCGTGACCCGCTGGTCGACGCTGTCGTCGTCGCGGACGGTCGCGCCCGTCGACGACCGGGTCGTGACGTGGTAGCCGCACACGACCGCGACGGTGTCGGTCGCGTGCGAGACCACATGACAGTAGAACTCGTAGGCCGCGGTCGCGCCCTTGGGCAGGTTGCCCCCTGACGTGGTGCCGGGATCCTCGCCGTCGCCCTTCCTCTTCGCCGGCGTGTACTGCTTGGCCAGTGCATGCGACATGTAGCCGCGGAGCGGGTTGACACCCGGTTTCCAAGAGGTGGGGTCGGTGCTGTCGAGGGCGGCGATCACGGCGATGCCAACGCGCACCGGGTCCTTGCGCGCGGTCGTGACGTCGGGCTTCGGCGGGTAGTGGAGTGCGACGATCAGGTTCCGGCGTACGCCGTCGTGCCAGGACACCCGTTGCCACGGCGTCGCCGGCGGGCCGCTGTCCTCGGGCGACGAGCTTGCGCTGCTGCTGAGCGACGCGCGCGGGGGCGGGGAGCTGGTGGTGCCGCCGGCCGGGCGTCCGGAGAACCGCCCCGACTGGCCGACGGCCACGCACGTGGCCAGGACGATGAGCAGCACGAGCAACACGATCGCGACCTTCAGGCCGCGCGACAGGCGGGGTCGCCGCCGTGCCGGTGTTGACGAGGTGTTCATCGCCGCCTACCAGACCGAGATGTGCACGTGGTCGTCGTGGTTCTGCGTGACACTGCCACGGTCGGCGAAGAGCCGCCAGCCCTTGCCGTCCATGCCGGCGGGGATGTTCCCGCAACCGGACTCGGTGCTGCGCTGCACGTTCCAGATGCACTGCTGGAACATGATGTAGTGGACGCCCAGGACCTTGGCGTTCTGCTCCGCCCAGGCCGCGATGGCGAATCCGTTCGCGATCTGCTGCTGGTTCGCCTGGTGCCCGAGATCGCTCACCATGATGTCGATCGCGCGCCCGCACGGGTGGTCCAGGCTGATCGAGTCCGACGGGCGCCAGCCGCCGATGCTGAGGAACTTGCCGTCGAACTTCTCCTCGACCTGGCTCTTCACGTTCTGCATCCGCGTGGTCAGGTGCGTCTTCCTGCTCTGACCTTCGGGCGCGAGGTTGGACGGGAGCCCCTGCCGCCTGATGTCGGCCGCACACGAGGCGGTGACGGGGGCGATGTCGGCACCGGGGGGCCCGGGCGCCCGCGCGTCGCCGTCGCTCGCGATGACGCTGTCGGCCGCCTGGCCCTGGCTGAGCGACATGCCCATGGCACCGCAACCACCGACGAGCAGCACGAAGACCGAGCTCATCAGGATGACGAACGTGCGTAGCTTCATCGGCAACCGTCCACCGTCATGGTCCCGGTGCCGGGGTCGCGCCGCTGCACGCCTGGAACTCCCAGTGCCAGGGCTCGAACGGATGGCTCTCCGCCCACGCCGGGTGCACCCAGCCGAACTTGGCGGCGTTCTGCTTCATCCACTGGAACTGGGGGCTGCCGAAGTGGCTGATGCCGCTGCCGAGGTCGGCCGCGCAGCCCCAACCGTGGTTGCTCCTCCCCGGCACGGCCGCCACGCCAGGCGGCTTGGTCGCGTACAGCAGGCGTTGCTCGGCCAGCGTGCGATACCCGCTGGTGACGGAGATGTCCTGGCCGAACCTCTTCTTGAACTCCGCGGACAGCGCCATCAGGCTCTTGCCCGCGTCGCATCGCAACCAGCCGCCGTTCATGCTGCCCGGCAGTTGGATCATCTCCGGCGCCGCCTCGCGGATCGCGCCGTTCCGGTGCCCGCCCCAGGGCGTGCCGCGCGGATACGTGGGACAGCCCTGCGCGTAGTTGCCGTTCTGCGTCGTGGTGCAGTTCCTCGTGACGTCGGACAGGTGCTTGGTGCCCCAGACGGAGGTGTCGACGGCGGTGGCGAGCGAGTGGATGTCGAACGCGTCGGCGCGGAGGGCGGCAAGGATCCGGGGATAGTTGCCGTTCAGCAGCGTCTTGACGGTGGCGGTGACGCCGGTGTCCTCGTTCGGGTAGTTCTTCACACCGACCGAGTTGTACGTGGTCGCGCCCTGGGCGTCCTGTGTCGTGTTGAACGGGTTCCAGGTCGCGTTGCCGCCCTCGGCGCGGTGCCACGCCGCGAGCCCGGTGACGGCGGCGTCCGACACCGGGGCCGAGATCCCCTGCAGGACGCTCTCGTAGAAGTTCTGGTACTTGCCGGCGGTGATGCCCTTGCAGGTCACCGTGCCGCCGGTGCCCGGCGGCTGGCTCATCATCGAGCCGAAGAGGGCGCCGATCGACATGGCGAGGGTGGCCGCGGGGATGAACGCGAGGGTCACGACGACGACGAGCCACACCGGGACTCGTCGTGTCTGGGACGCGTCGCTCACGTCGGCCCTCTCTGCGTACGGGAACGGCCTGGGCGTGCCGGCCTCGTCAGGTCATACCTCTGCGGGCGATCTCGGCCTCGCGTTCGCGCTGCCGCCGGCGGATCTCGGCGAACAGCGCCTGCGTCCGCGCCGAGCCCGAGCCGTTGCGGGCGAAGAGCCCGCCCGTCGAGACACGCGCGGCGGTCTGTGTCGCCCGCTGGCCGGAGGTCGCCGGGATCGACGTCGAGGAACCGGTGACCATGCTGGTGCCCGTCCGCGTGGCCGGCCTCGTGCCTCCGGTAGTGCCGGACGCCGTGACGAGCTGCATCCGCCCCGAGCCGCCTCGTCCGCCGAGCACGGGCGTGTCGGGGGAGATCCGCGGCCGGCCGCCCGCGCCGGCCGTGTTGAGGGCGAGCTGCCCCGCCTTGCTCTGGCTGATCGCGTTGCGCACCCGGCTGCCGAATCCGACCGACTGACCGGCGGCGGTGCCGTGTGCCTCGCCGGCGTGGTTGAGCTCCTCGAGCGTGGGCGGCTGTTCGCCGGCGATCCTCGCCCCCGCGAGCTGCCCGGCCCTCCCGCCTCCCGCCGTCCCCTCGGCCACGGCGACACCGGCGGCGACCGGCAACGGCGCGAGCCCGACCCGCTTGCGCTGTGCGGTCTCGACGAGCGTCTCCCCGCCGGGCCGCTGCAGCGTCCCCTCGAGCCGTGCGCCGATCTGACGGGCCCCGTTCCGCAGGCTCGCGGTGATCCGCTTGCGCATCTTCAGCCCGACGATCGCCAGCAGGACGGCGATCGCGAAGTTGACCAGCGGGTTCCCGCCGGCGCCGAACACGACCCCGAGCATGTCGAGGTAGACGACGACCACGACGATCCCCGCGACCACCCCGGCGACGCAGACGAGCAGCCCGGTGAGCCAGCGGACCAGGAGGCTGCGCCCCCATCCGGGCAGCGGGGCGACCGTCCCGACGACCCCGGCGACGGCCACGTACACGGCGGCGGCCAGCTGGCTCAGCAGCAGCAACGCGACGGCGAGCATGCAGAACAGCCCGACGACGATGGCCATGATCAGCAGGAGCGAAGCGGTCAGGATCCGCTCGACCGACGGCCGCAGCGCGGCCGCCGAGACGCACCCGGACTTCTCGGTGAACTGGGTATAACTGGCCTCGGCCTTGGACGTGTCCTGGGCGTCGAGCATCTCCCAGTACTCCCGCCCGCACCGTCCCTGCTGCTCGTGGCCGGTGTTGGCGATCATGTGCGGCTTGACCATGACGTTGGCCACGAACTTGTCGGCCACCGCCCGTCCGATCTGCTGGTTGGCGACCCGGTCGGCCGCCGCGGGGTTCGTCGGCACGGCCCCCGCGTGCTGCGGATCCAGCGAGATCACCGCCACCGTCAGCCCCAGGTACCGCGCGGTGTCGACGCTCTTGGTGATCGTCTGCCCCGGATGCAGCAGGAACCCGGCAGCGATGCACGCGATCACGATCGAGACCATGAGCTCGGCGAACCCCCGCCGGAACCGGCGGAACAGCATCAACAGGCAGGCCCACAGGATCGCCAGAAGCAGGACGAACCCGGTCAACCCACCCAGGCCGCTCTTGGCGATCACCTGGCTGTCCCACGCGTTCTGCAGGTCCTGCGCAAGCCCGCTGATCTTCGCCAGCGGCTGGAACGAGATCCCCCACGTCGTGAACCACGCGGCCAGGTTCACCACCAACTGGTAGAGCCCCCACACAAACCCGTACTGGGTCCCCAGCGCCTGTTCGACGGCACTGTCCTGGGTCGCGTTCTTGCTCCCTTCAAGACAGCTCTTCTGGAATCCAGGAACGAAGCACTGCCAGCCCACGCCGACTGAGGTGGACACGGGCTGGAACATCGCGATGAACGACGACACGGGAATGCAGTGCCCTGCTGCTGAGCCGGCTTCCGCCCGGCTGCTCGGAGCATAAGCATGCGGTCGTTCAGAGCAAGTGTGTTCGCCGGTCAACTCGCTGAAGTAATCGGGTGGAGCCGTGTTCTTGGATGCAGGTGGAGCTGCCTGAACCTGGTTATGCTGTGCTTCTCGGACCTCGTCTTGCCGGATCGCCTGGTGTGCGTCTGTGCGGTCCGCCCGCAACGGAACGGCATCCGCGCAACTACTTGCCCGGCATCGCTCAGCGGAAGTAGGCGCCGTTGACGTGGAGATCTGTGGCGCAGCGTGGACTGGCCGAGCGATGGCGCCTAGAGAGGTCGCGAGGAGCGTGCACAAGACCGTGCAGATGAGCACGGACCCCCATGCACGGACAGGGCTGCCCGATCCTGGGATCGCGCGGCGTCGACTCCGTCTTCGCACACATCCCCCGACTCGGCGTGTCTAGGTTGCAAAGCTCCGCGGCTAGTGTAAGGGCCAAGAAGAGAGCGCGCATCCAGCGAGTGAAGCGAGGGCCACGATCTGTTTATGAGGACAGAGAGTCAGCCGCCGTAAGTCGGACGGATGAAGAAGCCGATGATGATGTCAAGGACGATCACCACAAGCCCCCCGATCCATGCGATCTTCGGCAAGAGATCTGACTGCCCGAGTTCCCGCGCCTTCCGCTGACCGATCACGCCGATGATCACCGAACCGATGGCACCAATGCCGCACAGAAACCAGCCGACGATCCCGAGGATGCCCAACACCATCGCCGTGTTGGACTGACGTACCGGCGGACGCATCGCGGGTGCCGGCGTACTTGCGGGTGCTACGCCCCTAGTCGGCGTCTCTGAAGGCTCGGGCTGGGCGGTGCCGGATTTGCCGTAGCGCCTGGCCGCCTCGAAGGGGTCAGACGGTACGCCGGACGCACGCGGGGACTCGCGGTCTTCAGACGGTGTTGTCACGGCACCCCTCGCGATCACCATCGGCCCAGGCATAGCGTACCCGCGGCCCGGGAATGCTTCAGCCACTCGTCTGGGTGCCAGCAGCAAACTGGCGGAAACGGAAGCAACTGGCCCAAGGTGGAGAATCGGCAGTACGCTAAGCGGTGCCATGAGGGGGATACGTCACCGCTCCTCGACCACCGGGACTGCAACCTTGGTTGTCCTGGTGGTGGTCGCCGCCCTGACGCTGGCGGCCTGCTCGACGAACGACCCGAAATACCGGCCGGGAACACTGCCTCCGCTGTCCCCGACCCCGACTGCCGTGGCGTCGAGTTCGGCGTCGCCAAGCCCTACCGGCACCCGAGGTATGGCCGACAAGGATCAGGTCAGGGTCGTCTACCTCGGATTCGTGCGCCACTATCAGCAGGCAGAGGATCAGCCGGCAGGTCGGCGTAGAGCATTCCTCTCCCAGTGGATGACCGATCCCGGCCTCGCTTCGATGACGAAGGCGATCGATCAACAGGTCGCACAACACAGGCACAGCTCGGGGCGCTTCAGGCCGAACATCATGTCGATCAAGGTGTCCGGTTCCACCGCGATCGTTGACGACTGCCTGGATCAACGGCACTTTCACATGAAAGACACTCGCACGGGCAAGGTGGTCGGAGGCGGGTCGGACTTCCTCTGGGCGGTGGTGACACTCAAGAAGGCTGCGGAGGGCTGGCGCGTCAGCAACCCGAGTTACCGGAACAAAACGTGCGTACCTTGATGACGCTCGCAGCTTCTGGGCGCTCGATTGCGTGTACTGCTCTAGCCATCGCTGCTCTTGTCAGCACCGCGGTCCTGCTCTGTCCTGCCGACCCGTCATACGCGAAGGGCAAGGGAGGTGCCACGCCGGCCGGGTCGGGGTGGAAGCCCTGGGCCGGCACCCGGAGCGATGGTCGGGGCAAGCAACCGCATCGCCCGGGTTCAGCCCGAGCGAAAGGAACCGGCTTCACTGAAGGCTGCGTGGGACCTGCGCCGAAGAATCCGGACAACTGGAACCCGGAGTGCAAACCGGCGAAGCGGAAGGGACCTTCGACGTGGGCGCTGGCCCAGCGCGCCAGCAATCTGCTCACCGTCCCCGAACCGCTGGTCAGAACGGCACCACCGCGGGGGAAGCGCGAGCTGGTAGGCATTCCGACGTGGTTCTGGCTCGACAAGTCGCAATGGTCCGATCGAAGTGCCACGGCGAGGGCCGGGGATGTTTCGGCTACCGTGACGGCCTCGGCATACGAGATCGTCATCGATCCCGGAGACGGCAGCGATCCGTTCACGTGCAGCGCACCGTGGACACCGTATGCCGACGGTGCACGGAGCAATTGCACGCATGCCTACGCGCACTCCGGCCGGTACACCGCGGCCGTGACGGCCAACTGGGGCGCGGATTGGACGGGCTCCGACGGGGACGGTGGAACACTTCCCACGGTCGGTCGCACCGTCCGCTTCCGCGTACAGGTGGTCCAGGCGAGGAGCGAGCTGATCGCGAACCCGTGAGCGGTCCGGGACCCGGGGCTAGGACTCGCCGACCTGTTCCGCTGCGGGCAGGGCCGGGGTGGTCTCGACGCCGGTGTGGGTGAGCATGCCGTCGCGGACGTCCTGGAGTGGCGGCATGGCGATGTGCAGGACGCCCTTGTTGCCGTGTCTGTCGAAGAGGACGCAGCGACCGGACGGGAGCTCGGGGTCGTTGACCAGGCCCAGGGTGCCCGGGTCGGACGTGTCCAGGCCGACGAAGGACGCATTGCGCTTGGCGAGGTTCTCATCGCCCTGGCGGAACGCGAACCGGTACTTCAGCAGGCCTCGGGTGGCCTCGTCGCCGAAGTCGTCGGCGTCGTGCGAACCGAGCAGCACGGCCGAGCGGTGCTTGCGGCCGTCCCTGATGATCTCGTACCGCAACTGCTGGCCCTCGTGGTTGTTGTTGAGGAACCAGCACTCGTCGAGCGGCACCACGGTCATCCGGTTGTCGCGGAACGCCACGTAACGGCACGCCGCCGTCGCGACGTACACGAGGGCCTGTGCGTGGATCTGCTCGAAGCTCAGCTTCGCGTTCGGGTTGTTGACGACCTCCTTGGGCGGCAGCGGCAGGTTCGGCGTGTGCAGGACGGTGAAGTCCGCCTCGTCCAGCCGCACCACCGGCAGCGACTCGTCGAACAGCGCCCGCGACGTCGGCCGGCGCGCGATCGCGCGCAGCTGGCGGCGGATCTCCCACGCGATCGCGGCGTCGTCGTCCGCGAGCGCCTTCAGCACCTCCGGTTCGTCGCCGTCGCTCGACGGCCGGGGTGTCACCGGCTTGCCGCGGCTCGCCGACGCGTACGCCAACGACTCCATCTCCCGGATCAGCATCGTCATGCTGCGGTCCGGGCGCGGTGCGATGCGGTCGAGCACCTCCGACACCATCGACGCGTGCGGGCTGGTCGCCTCGTAGCCGAGCAGGATCGACAGCGTGCCCTCGGCGATCGTCCGGCCGAGGTCGAAGGCGTTGCCGTCCTCGTCCTCGTCACGGCGGGGCAGGATGCGCAGCGGGTCGAACGAGTAGCCGACGTCGCCCGATACGGTGATCACGTTGACGCTCAACGGGTAGCCGCGCTGCCGTGCCCACAGTTGCATCGCCTTGGCGAACTTCGCCCACTCACCCATGGGGGTGCGGTCGATCGTGATGCCCCGGCCGCCGCGCGACAGGATGTAGTACGTCACCGTTTTCATGGCCACGGACTTGCCCGAGCCCAGCTCGCCGGTGAACGCCATCGACGCCGCCCGCTGCTCGCGCAGGGTCGCCTCGAGGTCCAGCATCACGGGGTAGGTCACGCCGACCTCGGTGAGGTAGCCGAGGATGAACCCGGTCGGGTCGCCCAGGTCGACGTCGACGAACGGCATGCCCGCCGCGAAGCCGCTGGGCAGCAGGAACTGCTTGTAGTCGTCGCACACGCGCGGACGGGGTGACCCGGGAACGCCCGCCCAGAACAGGTCCTCCTGCTCGCCGGTCGGCCGCGGCACGGGGAACTGGTTGGGCCGGTACAGCGCCTCGATCCGGTCGGCGCGGTGCTCGACCTTGTCGACCGAGTTGCCCCAGACGGTGAGGATGATCGTCGGCTGCAGCTCAGGGTCGAGCTTGTTCACGGCCAGCTCGGCGCTCTCCTGGTCGAGCGCGGCGGACGCGTCACCGAGCTCCGGCGGCGCACCGGCGATGTCGCCGTCGAACTCCTCGTACTGCCCGATCAGCTCTCGACGCTGCCTGCGCGCCTTCTTCTGCGCGTCCTCGTTGCGTACCGAACGCAGCCGCACCGCCACGTCGCAGCAGAACGGGTCGGTGTCGTCGAGGCTGGTGAGCAGGTTGTACGGCCAAGTGAACCACTCGGTGCCGGGGAACGTGAAGTGCCGCGGCATGTCGGCGATCACCAGGTTGGACTGGTAGCTCTGCTCGTGTGCGTCGATGCGCAGGTAGCGCCTGATCAGCGGGCGCCGCATCGACTCCAGCCGGTCGTCCTTCGCGCCACCCTCGTAGAAGATCGCGTCGCGGAACTCGGCGAGGCTGAGCCCGGAACGCAGCAACTGCCCGTAGTCCTCTGCCGCGGGCAGCGGCGGCTCCTCCGAGGTGCCGCGCAGATGCTGGTGTGCGTAGATCCAGAGGATCTCCGCCGGCGTCGCCGGACGGTGCCCGAGCGAGGTGGGGAACTGGCTGGCCATCCGCTGCGCCTGGGTGAGCCGCAGGGCCACCTCGTCGTCCGGCAGCTTCGTCCACGGCAGGCCGAACGACTCCGCGAACGAGACCTGCGCCGCGCGCCGGTACGAGCCGAACCGGTTGCGCGCGTCCAGGTGCGGCAGCGGCACGGCGACCCAGTGCGTCGGCTTGCGGATCTCGTCGTCGCCGAGCACCTCCAGGTGCGCCGCCGCGAGCTCCTGCACCATCGGGTTGTCGGTGTCGACGCCGTCGAGCGTCTGGCCGACCACGGTCAACGGGTCGACGCGGGCCCAGAGCGTCAGCAGCAACGACTCCTCGGGCAGCGCCGAGCACAGGTGCTTGATCGCCAATCGCATCTGCTTCTTGCCGTTGAGCCCGGCCCGCATGTACGGGACGCCCTTGAGCCGCCAGATCGCCCACACCGTGCCGTGCCTGGTCACCACCAGGTTGTCGACGATGTCGTACGCGGGGAACATCTGGTTGGGCACGGGTCATGCCTCCCGGTGCTGGACGGTGCTGGCGGCGTACAGCTCCGGATGCTCGACACGCACCAGCGTGCGCATCCGTACGGTGTGCGGCTTCGGTTCCTGCACCCGCCGGCCGTTGCGGATGCCGCGGTTGGTGAACGCGAGGTATTTCGCCAGGCCGATCACGTAGCGGTACGGCGGCCGGTTCTCGATCTGCAGGTGTCGGACGACGAACGCCAACGCGATCGGTATGCCGATGTAGAGGGCGACGTTGACCGGGCCGAAGTGTGCCCAGATCGCGCGGGTCCAGACCAGGATGATGAACGTCATGACGAACGTGCCGATCTGCAGCGGCGAGTACGGTCCGCCGGGGATGGTCCAGCCGCGGTCGTTGCCGATGCCGGAGCGGATCCGGCCGATCAGCTTCGGGTAGCGGCGGGCGAACGTGTACGACCGGCAGACCTCGAAGGTCTGCTCCGTCGTCTTCTGCTCGTCCGCCATCGACGCGCCGCTCAGCCCTTGAACTCGGGTGCGAACAGCGCGGCGAGGGACTTGTAGCCGTCCAGGCCGATCGCCCAGAACACCAGGCCGGCCACGCACAGCCCGACGATGACGGCCTTGACCTGGAACCGTGCCTTGACGACGAGGTAGATGAGACCGCCGATGCAGGCGAGCGTGACGAGGGCCTTGATGGTGACGGTTGCGTCGTGGATCTTGGTGTTGAGCCAGTCCAGTATGCCTGCGTACGCCGTCATGTCGATGAACTGCGGTAGCACGGTGTCTCCTTATGACGGGCGGGTCAGGGCGTCACCGACGGCGACCCGCTCGGTTCTGAGCTGTCGGAGGGTTGTGGGCTCGCCGCGCCGGATGCGCGCTGGGTGACCGGTGCGGAGTCGAGCGACAGGACCTCCCAGCGTCCAGCGCGCGACCGCAGGGTGAGTGGATAGTCCATCGGGATGTCCGAGCCGGCCGAGCCCGTCACCGTCGTCTGGACGAGCACGTGCACCGTCACCCCGTCCGCCGGCACTGTGTCGGCGTCCTGCGCGTCGTCGGCGACGGGGATCGCCGCGATCGTCTGTACGGTGACCTTGCTCGCGCTCGGTGGCGTCACCGGCGAGATGGTGACCCCGGGGCTCGTGTACCGCTCGATCTCACCGTTGCCGGTGAGGTACGCGTCCAGGAAGTGCTGCGCGGTGTCTCCGATCGGGCCCGCCACCGGGACGCTGGCGTCGCCGTACGCGCTGTTCGTGAGGCTGTTGCCGGCGACCGGGGCGGGCACCTCGTACGGCGCTGACGTCACCTGGAACACGGTGGAGTCGTTGCTACCCGGCGTGGCTCCCGTTGTGCCCGCCTGCGCGACCGAGACGCGGTACCAGTGGGTGCCTGCCGGCTTGAGCTTGCCCGTGCGGTCCTTCGCCACCTCGTCGACGGCGAGCAGGACGCTCCAGTAACCCGCGCTGACCTGCGTGGACGACAGCACGATCGGGGGCTGGGCGGCGTACCGGGAGTTCGGCTTGTTGTCGAGCGACGGGACGTCCGACATGTACGGCTGCAGGTCGGTCTCCGTGCCCTGTCCGGCCGGCAGCCAGTGCTGCATGAACACGGCGGCGAACCCGCCCGCGCCCGGCCCCGCGGGGGGCGCCGAGTTGGTGGGCTGCGGAGCGGCCGTGCGTCCCTCGTGGAGCACCAGGCCGAGGACGCAGACGACGACGAGTACGAGGACGCCCCACAGCCCGGCACGGGCGGCACGGGCGCCGAGGTCGGACCGGTGAGTGCTGATCGAGACCGACCCGCCGAGCAGTTCGGCCTTCCGCTGGCGGCGAGACGGTTTGCGTTCTTTGCCCGGTTTCTTGCCATTGTATCCCGCTCGGCCGGCCGGCTCGACCGGCACCGGCGGCGGCGTCGCCGCAGGTCGCGGGGCGGGCCGGACCGGCGCGGACTGCGCGGGCGCACCCTGCCGCATCTGCCGGGAAACGGTCTCGAGGGCGGGCGCTCTGCCGCCCGCGCCCGGGGCGGGCCGGAACGCGTCGTCCGCGGGTCGGTCGCGTGCGTCCTGGGGCTGCGTGGCCCACGGCGGTGCCACGTTCCCCATCCGCGGCCCCTGGTATCCGGCGAAGGGATCGACCTGGGGCTGTTTCTTCTTACGCACACATCCCCCGAGAAGGCGTGTCTGGCTTGCGAAGTTCCGCCGCCAGTGTAAGCGGCGTCATCCACATGTGCATCCGGCCTGTGACTCACCGATGACGCCCCGTCCGACCTCGCCCGCTGCAGCCTGTGGACAACTTCCGACGCCGAATCCGCATCGCATCTACCGTCCGAGATCGACGGACGAGGTGAAGGGGGTACCCGTGACGCACATCGAGTTCCACCCGCGGGCCGTGCGTAGGTGGGGTCATGCGGCACGGAGTGCGGGTCACGAGGTCCACGCGGCGAGGAAGAAGGTGGCCGCGGCCGAGGAGGACGTCGGGCACGCCCAGCTGAGCGGAACCGCTCTCAACGGTGCGTCGCAGCGGTACATCTCGGGTATCGGGTCGGCGATCTCGTCGGTGGCGAGCGCACTGGCGGGCACGGGCGACCAGCTGCTGTCGACGGTCGCGGTGATCACGTCCACCGATGACAAGAGCAGCGACCTGTTCCGCGCGCCGATCGGGCTGTACGCGAACAAGCCGCACTGGTACGGCGTCGACGGCGGTGTCGCGCCGTGAGCGTGTCGTATCAGGAGTTGAAGCGTCTGAAGCCGGCGTCGTTGCACGAGGCGAGTACGGCGCTGTCGGCGGCCGTCACCAAACTGGCGACCGAGCACACGCAGTACAAGTCGCGGGTGGTGCGCCCGCTGCTGGCCGGGCATGCCTGGCACGGCGGCGGCCAGCCGGACGCGGCAGCGGTGGCGGAGATCAACGGGCTCGCGATCGACACCACCCGCCTCCGCGCCGCCGCCGGCGCGGCGGCCTACCTGTACGCGTGTGCGGGGTTCACGGTCGCGCAGGTCTACCTTGCGGCGTTGCTGAAGAAGATCAAGAAGGACCAGATGCATGTCGACGCCGACGGCAATGTCGCGGCGAACGAGTTACCCATCGGCGATGACGGGGGCCCGGGCAGCACCTCGGCGAAGGTATTGACCTACCAGGCCGACATGGGCAAGATCCTGCGATTCGCCAGCACGATCGACGCCCATTCGGCGCACACCCTGAATACGACTCACGAGCCGCCGGTAACCACGTTGACGAACAAGCCCGGTCTGCTGGATAAGGCACGTGCCGACAACACCGATGCGGCCCGAGACGCGCGCGCCGCCGTCGGTCTGCTCAAGCAGCTCGGCGAGCAGGCCAAGGACCTGCCAGACCTACGCGACCTGGACGTCCACCTACCTAGCTACGACGTCGAGCTCCCTCCGGGCGCCCCGGCGCTCGCCGAACTCGGAGCGCAGATGATTAAGGCAGCGCTCGAGGGGGCGGTGGGTGGTGCTCTGTTCAGCCTGCTGCTGGCCCCCGAGACCGAGGGTGCCTCCACCGCCGGCGGCCTTGCGAGCGTCGTGATCTGCGCCGCTCTCGGGGCGGCCGGGGCAGCGGTCATCACCGCAACTGGGGTCTCGCTCAGCCAGGTCCACATCTACCAAAGCAGCGCAGGCGGCATCTCCAAGTCCGGCGGTCCCTCGAAGAACCTCGGTGACCTCCTGCAACGAGCCGAGCAGGTCGAGAAGCAGGCGGAGCCCAGCGAGCCCGTCGGCAAGGTGAGCAAGCCCGCGGCCAACTGGTGGAAGAAGCAAGGCATCGATCCCCACGCGGTGAAGCGCGAACTCAGCCTGGGCCGCATATCCCGCTACGATCTCTTCAAGGACCGAGCTGGAAACGTGTGGGCAATTGACAAGCAGGGCAAGGAAGAACCAGTCTGGGCCGGCACCGTGGAGGATCTGGGAAATGGCTGAGGATTCGGCACCTGGCACGTCGAGCATGGAGACCGAAGAGTGGTCGGTCGGTTATCCAGACTTCCAGGTGCTCAAGCCGCCTCGCAGGATGCCGCTTGTGCCGGCGCGGCTCGTCACGCTCGCAGAGCAGAAGATGACTGAGCTCGAATATTTCAGTGCGTCATTTTCGGGAGAGAGCTACTTCTTCGAACCATGGGTAACCGTCTATGTCCATTCCGGCAGGTCCGCCGAACTGGTAGGGGTGTATTGCGTTGACGAGCATGACGAAGTCAGTATGGAAGAGCCTTCAGTGTGTCTTCTTCGACAGACCTGGGATCGGGATCGAGACATAGAACAGGCATATGCTGCGTACGACATGGGGGGCGTGGACGGTTTCCTGAGCTACATCACCGATGGGTCACAGATCGAGACGACCATGAACTTCGGGACCGGGAGCACTCAGTTGGACCTTCTCAAGTCCACAGACGCCCTGATCTCGGCGTTGTCGCGCGGTATGTCATTCGATCCGGTTAGCCAGACTGAAGGAGAAGAGGGCGTCGGCTGGAGCCGGGTACGGTTCTACTCCGGTGACGTTCGACTGCTCGGTACGTTCGACTACGTTCCAGGAGACATGGACTGTCCTCAGCTCACAACCTACTTGCCGCCGTGGTTGTCCCGGATGGCCGTATTGGCTCAGCAGCCAGGCATGACCCCCGACGAAAAGCCACTACTCTCCATTCATGATTCGGTTCGCGAGGTCCTGTCCGATCCCGTGGTGTCGGTGCCGCGATCACGCTGAGCCCCAGTTCTGACGCCGGATGACACCTAGATCGAGTTCAACGCCTCACGATCGACATCTCGTTCGAGAGCGGAGCTACACGAGACGCCGCGATACTCCCGTGACTTGTCAGGCTCTCACCGGGCTATAGCCCTGCGACAGTCTGACAAGTCACGCCGAGCACGCGGCTCACGCGCCAGTGCCGCTCAGCACGGACAGCGCCAGTCCGGCGTACATCGCCACGCCGGACGGGAGGGCGTCCTCGTCGAAGACGACGAGGTTGGAGTGGTTCCACGGGACGGTCTTCGGGTCCGCGTCGGGTGGGCAGGCGCCGAGGAACGCCATCGCGCCCGGGTAGCGCTGCAGCACGTACGAGAAGTCCTCGGCGCCCATGGTCGGGTGGTCCATGTGCTGGACCTTGTCCGGGCCGAGTACATCGGCGGCGACGGTGCGGAGCCGGTCGGTGGCCGACGGGTCGTTCATCGTGGTCGGGTAACCGGGCTCCACCTTCGTGTCCACGGTCATGTCGTGCGCCGCGGCGATGCCCGCGGTCAGCCGCTCGAGGTGGCCGTGCACCGCCTGCCGTGCCTCGGCGGAGAAGGTGCGGATCGTGCCCTCGAACATCGCCGTCGCCGGGATGATGTTGTTCGTCGTGCCCGCGTCGATGTGCGAGACCGTCAGCACCACCGGCTCGAACGCCTCGAACCGCCTGGTCATCACCGTCTGCAGCGCGAGCACCATCTCGCACGCCACCGGCACCGGGTCGCTCGCGAGGGCCGGCGAGGATGCGTGGCCGCCGCGGCCGTGCACCGTCACCGTGAAGGTGTCCGCGCTCGCGAACTGCGGGCCCGGGCGTACGGCGATCACACCTGACGGCGCCGAGGTCGTGATGTGCAGCGCGTGCGCCGCCGCCACCTCTTCGCCCGGGAAGTCCAGCAGCCCCTCGTCCAGCGCGATCCTCGCCCCGCCCGGGCCCTCCTCGCCCGGCTGGAAGAAGAACGCCACCTTGCCGCGCAGCGCGTCCCGGCGCTCGCTCAGCAGGCGGGCCGCGCTCGCCAGCATCGCCACGTGCGTGTCGTGACCGCACGCGTGCATCGCGCCCGGTATCTCGGACGCGAACGGCAGCCCGGTGTCCTCCTGCAGCGGTAGCGCGTCCATGTCGCCGCGCAGGATCACCATCGGGCCCGGGCGGTCCCCGGCGAGCACGGCGACGACCGCCGACGTCTGGGTGGAGATGCGCACGTCCAGGCCGAGGTCCGCGATCTCGTCCAGCACCACCCGCTGCGTCCTGGGCAGGTCGAGCCCGATCTCGGGGTGTCGGTGCAGGGTACGGCGCAGCTCGATCGTCCGGTCGCGGATCGAGCGCGCGGCGGCCAGGAGATCGGTCGATGCGCACATGGCGGTGAGTATTTCAGCCGGACGCTCGCCGGCCCAATCCCTGCCAGGTGCCGTTACAGGCCCACGGTGCCGACGAGGCTGCCGATCCCGTACGTCACCGCCATCGCGATCGCGCCCCCGACGACGTTCCGCCAGACCGCGCCCCCTCGCGGCGCCCTCCCGAGGTGCGCGCTGGTCGAGCCGGTGACGGCGAGGGCGACCGCGACCGCGGCGAACGTCACCGGGATCCTGGCCACCGGCGGGACGAGCCAGATGGCGAGCAGCGGGAGCACCGCGCCCACGGTGAAGGCGACGAACGACGCGAACGCCGCGTGCCAGGGACTGGTGAGCTCGTCGGGGTCGATGCCCAGCTCGACCTCGGCATGCGCGGCGAGGGCGTCGTTCTTGGTGAGCTCGACGGCGACCTGCTCGGCCAGCTCGCGGGACAGGCCCTTCTCCTCGTACATCTGGGTGAGCTCCTTGAGCTCCTCCTCGGGCATCTCCGCCAGCTCACGCCGCTCGAGGTCGAGCGCGGCGCGTTCGGTGTCACGTTGGGTGCTGACCGAGACGTACTCGCCGACCGCCATCGACATCGCACCCGCGAAGAGCCCGGCGATGCCCGCGGTGAGGATCGTGCCCGCGCTGCTCGTCGCGCCCGCCACGCCGACGACGATGCTCGCCGTCGACACGATGCCGTCGTTCGCACCGAGCACTCCGGCACGCAGCCAGTTGAGGCGCTGGCCGAGCCCCTTACCGTGCGGCTCGCCGTGGAAGTCCTCGTCGGGTTCGCCCGGCATCGTCGTCTCCGTCCTCACGGGAGACACCGTAGGCAGCAACGCAGGGCCACCGCCAGCAAGGCAAGGCTCGCCTAGGTGTGCGAGAGTGCCCAGATGGCAACACCACCCGAGCCCATCGTCGCCGTGATCATGGGCGTGTCCGGTTCCGGCAAGTCGACCATCGGCACCCGGTTGGCGAAGGCGCTCGGCTGGGACTTCCTGGAGGGGGACAGCCTGCATCCGCCGGCCAACGTTGCGAAGATGAGGTCCGGCCACCCGCTGAACGACGCCGACCGGGCTCCGTGGCTCGCGGCGATCGCGGTCTGGATCGCCGAGCACGTCGAGGAGGGCCGCGGCGGCGTCGTCACCTGCTCGGCGTTGAAGCGCCGCTACCGCGACACGCTGACCCGCGGACGGGCCGACGTGTTCTTCGTGCACCTGCACGGCTACCCGCAGCTGTTGGCGCAGCGGGTCAGTACGCGCCATCACGAGTACATGCCGGCGTCGCTGCTCGACAGCCAGTTCGCCGATCTGGAGCCGCTGGAAGAGGACGAGCGCGGCGTGGTGATCGACATCGCTCAGAGTCGCGCCGCGATCACCGCCGAGGCACTGCGGGCGCTGCGCCCCGACCGCGCGTTCGACGTCCCGGAGGATGCCAATATCGGAGAAGCGCCGAGCCCCGAGTAGGCGCATACTCAGGCGCATGACCGAAGTGTTGCTGCTGGTAGGTACGCGCAAGGGCCTGATCCTCGCCCGGAGCGACGGGCGACGGGCGCGGTGGGATGTGGAGCCGCTGCGGTTCCCTATGAACGCCGTCTACGGAGTCGGTGTCGACGCGCGGCGGGTCACGCCACGCCTGTTCGCCGCGGCGGACAGTGAGCACTGGGGCCCGTCCGTCTTCCACTCGGACGACCTGGGCAAGACCTGGACGGAGCCCGACCATGCTCCGGTGAGGTTCCCGGAGCGGACGGAGACGGCCCTGACCCGGGTCTGGCAGATCCAGCCGGGCCCCGCGAGCCAGCCGGACGTCGTCTACGCCGGCACCCAGCCGAGCGCGTTGTTCCGCTCCCTCGACGGCGGCGAGACGTTCGAGCTGGTCGAGGCGCTGTGGGATCACCCGCACCGGCCGAAGTGGGGCGCCGGGTTCGGCGGCCAGGCGATCCACACGGTCGTGCCGCACCCGACCGACGCCGACAGGCTGACGGTCGCCATGTCGACCGGCGGCGTCTACCGCACCACGGACGGCGGCGCGTCGTGGGCGCCGGCGAACAAGGGCATCTCGGCGTATTTCATGGCCGACAAGTACCCGGAATTCGGCCAGTGCGTGCACAAGGTCGCGGTGCACCCGGCGCGCCCGGAGCGGATGTTCGCGCAGAACCACCACGGGGTCTACCGCACCGACGACGGCGGCGGCACGTGGCAGGAGATCGAGCAGGGGCTGCCGAGCAACTTCGGTTTCCCGGTCGTGGTGCACCCGCACAACCCGGACACCGTCTACCTGTTCCCGCTGACCGCCGACGGTGAGCGGGTGCCGCCGGAGGGCGCGTGCCGCGTGTACCGGTCCGACGACGCCGGCGCCAGCTGGACCTCGTTCGGCGACGGCCTGCAGCAGGAGGCGTTCTACTCCACCGTCCTGCGTGACGCGATGTGCGTCGACACCGCCGACCCGGCCGGCGTGTACTTCGGCAGCCGCAACGGTGAGCTCTACGCGAGCAGCGACGAGGGCGAGTCCTGGCAGGTCGTCGCCCGCAACCTGCCGGACGTGCTGTCGGTACGGGCGCTGGTCGTGTGATGGCCGGCGGGGACTCCGGGAGCGGCGGAACGAGGACCGTGGTGGTCGTGCTCCCCGGAGCGCTGCGCCAGTTCACGGGCGGCGAGTCGAAGCTGACGGTCGCGGTGCCGGGCGAGGCGACGGTCGGCACCGTCCTGTCCCGGCTGGGCGACCAGATGCCCGCGCTGCACCGGCGCATCCAGGACGAGACGGGCGTCCTGCGGCGGCACGTGAACGTCTACGTGGGGCAGACCAACGTGCGCGACGCGCAGTTGCTCGACACCCCCGTGCCGCTGGGCAGCGACGTCACCATCCTCCCGTCCGTGGCGGGCGGCTGACATGCGCTGGTTCGAGCTCGCCGCCGCGCGCTACGCACGCGGGGAACGCCGTCCGCCGTTGACCCGCGTACGCGTGGTCCCAAATGATCACGGTATGTGGGTTTCTCCCTACTTCTCCAGCGCTACCGACCCAGGGAAGTAGGGACACGTCTCGGTAAGTACGTCGGGGCAGGATTATGGCTCCGGCTCGCCGTTGATCCTCGTGTCGATGTCTTCGTCGCCGGAGGACCAGACGTAGGTTCCCGGTTCGAATTCCCAGGCGAAGTACCGTCCGAGTTTCGCGGCCACCTCGTCCCAGTCGGCACCGGTGCTGTCCTTTACCACGGAGTCGATCCACGCGCGAATGCGGGGGTAGTCGAACTCGTTGGCGATGAACATGTGTCGGCCGTCCAGGGGCCCGTTGTCCTCGATCGACTTCTCGAGCCAGGCCGGGGAACAGACGTAGAGGGTGAAGCGCTCTTCTACCTCCGTGCCTGCCGGACCCATGAACACGTCGAGGTCCAGGTAGAAGGCACGATCGCTCGGCTGCCAGGTCGCCAAGGGGTCGGACACGTCGACAGAGCCGATGGAATGAACCTCCGGGCTGATCATGGGTTCTCGCCATGGCTCTCGCCGCTGAGTCTCGCATTCATGCCGAGGCCCTCACGAGGCTTGAGCTGCCAGATGTCCGTCGTCGGGTTCTCGTGATAGATCCAGCTCTTCCGGACCTGGTCAGCCGTGATGCCTGCGGGAAGGTCCGCATGACAGGCGAGGTCGCCCCGGATGATCCAGATCCGACCGCCAGGTTCGGCGGGTAGCAGTGAGCGTATCCACGCGGCGGGCTCCGCCACGTCATCGTCCGTGAGCATCGCAAGTGAGACGCTCTGCCGATCCCACGCCAGGTAGATCTCGAAATCCTGGCCACCCGGTTGCCTTACGTCGATGCTCAGGCTCCAGACCACTGGTGCGACATACATGGCGACGGCGTCCCCCCAGCGTGCCTGTGCCGCGGCCATGAGTTCTTCTCGATCGAGACAGAAGACGCCTGGTCCGTCCGGCGACCAGATGTCGAACCACAGACTGTTGCGATAGAAGTCCGGGTCGTACGGCTCGTCGACGTTCGGCCCAGTGGGGATCACGACGACTCCGACTTCTTCTCGTACTTCTCGTGCTGGACGATCCTGCGCACCATGTAGCTGGGATCATTCGCCAGACGCTCGCGCAGCCACGGTGCTCGGTCGACCTTCGCCGCGATCCCCTCCCTCACCTGGTGGTGCGGGTCCCGGGCAAGCTTGTCATACAGGTGCAGCGGCAACTGCTTCTTCTCGGCGACGGCCTCGCGGACCTGTACCGCCGGGTCGTCGGCCAAGGCTTCCAATACGTCGACGGGCACCCGCTTCTGGTCCTGAATGATGAGGCGGTGCTCGGGGAACCGCTCGATAAGCTCGAACCATACTTCGACCGGCAGCTCGGCCCACCGCGCCTGCTGGAACTCCTCCTGCGTGCCGCCTCCGGTGTAGAGGCGGACGAGGTCGTCGACGGACCTGATCGGTCGCTCGTCACTCAATGCAGGTCCTTCCAGGGGATGAACGTGAGCGTCGGGCTCTTGTGTTTCGCTTGGATCTTGTCGCCATACTCGTCGCAGTCGAACTGCCAGTGCAAACCCTTGTCATCCGCCTTGTAGACCTTGAAGACGGCCGGGCTCTGCTCGCCGTGGCCACCGTGCCCGCCTGTGACACGGACCATCCAATACTTCCCTCTCACGCTTGGCCGTGTCGCGACGCGGTAGAAGGTGCCAGCCTTGCCATGTGTCCTCCGCTCGAGCGCCTTGCTCGCGTGCAGCTCGTAGGGTCGGCGCTTGGTGAGCGCACGGCCGGCGGACGCGGCTCCGTCCCGAACGGCATGGCGGGCCGCGGTCTCGGCGGCCTTCTTGGCGATGCTGCGGAACAGTTCGCGGCCGAGGAGGGTGTGCTTGCCGGCGAACGCGCCGGGCCGGCCGGCCTCGAGGTCGTCGACGCCCAGCAGGGACTTCCACCCCGCCGCCGTCGACAGTTGGTGCCAGAGCGCAGGTGGGACCGTGGCCAGGGCCGACCAGGCGGACGGGTCGCCCGACTCGGCTCGGTTGATCAGCCAGACCAGCCCCGCCAGGTCGGGCACTGCGCCGAGCGTGGACGCCCAGAGTCCCTTGGCGTAGTCGCGCCAGAAGTCCGTCGGGCCGTGCTCGGTGTGCTCGTCTGCCGTGACGTCGGCACGGTGGGCCGTCGCGAGCACCCGTGGCAGCAGCAGGGCGCGGACGTAGTCGCCGTACGCCGCGACGTTCGCGTCCTCGGCCCGCTTCAGCAGCCCGGGCTGGGCCGTGGTCGCGGTGACGAACTCCGCGCCGACCACCTCCGTCAGGCCGCTCGAACAGGAGGCGTCGGCCCGGCGGGCCCGTGCCACCGCGATCTTCAGCCGCGCCTGCCAGTGGGCGATCTTCTCGTCGCTGTGCGCCTGTCCGACATCGATGCCACCGGTGGACGGGCACGCGAACATGCCACCCGAACCGGCCGGGTCGGTGATCTTGCCGGCCGCGTCGACCGTGTACCCCGCCGCCTCGGCTTCGTCGACCACACGGTTCAGCGCCGCCTTCGCTGCCGCGAGCTCCGCGTGGAGCGTGGTCAGCAGCGACCCGACGGTGTGCATCCGTACCGCGGCGGTGTCGAACGCCAACGCGAGCACTCTGGTCACCACGCCGGCGTCGCTCTGGCCGCCGCCGCGCCAGACGTGGCCGGATCTGACCGGCCGCACGATGTGGTCACGGTAGCGCTCGGCGTCCTTGCCCAGCAGGGTCGCCGACGTGCCGTACTCGTGTGCCGCCGACGCCAGGCCACCGGGGCGCACGTCCCGCAGCGACGCGAACGTGATCACGGGCGGAGCCCGTAGTGGTGCCGGTCGGCCCAGCTGATCGGCGCGAACAGGTCGACGCCGTCGTCGTCGCCGTTGCGCACGGTCGTCGCCGTGTCTACCAGGTTGTGCCCGACGACCGACAGGTCGTGCCCGAACGCCGTGAGGTGCGCCGTCCACACCTCGTGCACCATGTCCAGGTCGGACACGGAGGTCACGCCGTGCCCTCGCAGCGCCGCGACGTCGTCGTGGGCCGAGCTCAGCTTGTGCTCCGCCGACCCCGGCTCCGACTCATAGCCTTCCGCCCGGTGCCCCACTGCTGTGAGCCCGGGAACGTCCACTCGGATCCCCACGGCACGCGACGCTAGACCGGATCGACGACGGGCGTCGGCCGTCGTCCACAGCCCCGTCCGGCGTCAGGACCGGTCGCCCTTGTCGAGCTTGTCGGGGATGGCCAGGTGGACGACGTAGCTCACGACGCTGATGATGATCGCGCCGAACACGGCCCACCAGAAGCCGTCGACGTGGAAGCCCAGGTGCAGTTGTTCGGCGACCCACGCCGCGAGCAGCAGGAGCAGGCCGTTGACGACGAACGTGATCAGGCCGAGCGTGAGCACGTAGAACAGACAGCCGACCGTCTTGATGATCGGCTTGATGACGGCATTGATGATGCCGATGATGACGGCGACGACGATGAGGGTGAGCGCCCGCTGACCGATCCCCCCGCCGCCGAGGCCGATGCCGGGCAGCAGGCAGGCCACCCACACCGCCAACGCTGTGGCGACGATCTTCGCGATGATGCGCATCGCTCCATGGTCGCATGCCGGACGGCGTCAGCCCACCCGAAGCGCCGAGCGCGCGGCCGCGCCGGCCTGGTCGCCGTAGCCGCCGCCGAACAGCGCCGCGTGCACGAGCAGTGGCTGCAGTTGGTGCAACGGCACCCGCGTCCGCCAGTCCGGCGGCAGCGGGCGGCCGAGCTCGGCCGCGGTGTCCGCGTAGGCCCCGAGCAGCGTGTCCAGGTGCGGCGCGCCGAACAGCGCCAGCATCGCCAGATCGCTCTCCCTGTGCCCTCCGTACGCCGCCGGGTCGATGAGCCGGCAGGTACCGTCGGCCGCCCAGTGCAGGTTTCCGCTCCAGAGGTCACCGTGGATCCGGGCGGGCGGCTCGGCCGGCCCGGCGAGGTCCGCGCACCGCGCTGCCACCTGCTCGACGGCACGGGCGTCCGGGGCCGACACGCCACCGCGGTCGACCGCGATCCGCAGGCACGGCAGCAGCCGCCGCTCCGCGTAGAACTCGGCGAACGTCGCCGCCGGTTCGTTGTCGAGCCGCAGCGGGCCGAGGTAGGCGGGCCAGGACGCGCCGAACCCGTCGGCGCCGGCGAGGTGCAGCGCCGCGAGCCCGGTGCCGAGCCGCTCCGCGGCCGTTCGCGTCGACGTGCCCGGCTCGACCCACTCGAGCACGATGCCGTCGTCGCCCTCGGCCAACACCTCGGGCACCGGGACGGCGTCGGCCTCGCCGAGCCAGCGCAGGCTCGCCGCCTCGGCCGCGAAGATGCCGTCCGGCGGCTCCGCCATGGTCTTGACGAACACCGCCCGGCCGTCCGCGGCGACGGCTCGCGCCCCGGTGCCGATGCACCCGCCGCCGACGGGCGTCACGCCCGACACCGGCCCGCCGAGCAGCCGCGCGGCGACATCCGCCGGAGCGCTCACGTGACCTCGCGCAGCGAACCGTCGCCGATGTCGTAGACGAAGCCGCGCACCTGGTCGCGGTGCGGGAGGAACGGGTCCGCGCGCAGCAGTGCGAGCGAGCGCCGGACGTTCTCGTCGAGGTCGGTGAAGCCGTGCGGAGTCCAGTCGGGCCGGCTGCCGACATCCGCCTCGAGCTCGGCGAGCAGTTCCTCGTCGTCGAGGCCGAGCATGCCGCATGTCGTGTGCTGGATGACCATGACCTCGGTCGTGCCGAGCGCTCGCTGGCTGACGGCGAGCGAGCGGCGGACGTCGGCGGTGACGACGCCGCCGGCGTTGCGGAGCACGTGCGCGTCGCCCGGCTGCAGACCGAGCAGTGAGAACGGCTCGATGCGCGCATCCATGCAGGTCAGGACGCTGACCCGACGGGCGGGCGGCGCGGGCCGGTCACCCCCGGTGAAGGCCGCCTGGTGGGCGGCGGCGTTGACCAGCAGTTCGTCGATCGCCGTCACCGGACCACCCCGTCCAGCGCGGCCGTCACCGACTTCAGCAGCCCCCGGCAGGCCGGCTCGATCATCGAGTACGCCAGCTCGAACCCGGACAATGGCCCGAGATACGGGTCGGGGACGTTCGGGCTGTCGGCTCCCGGGTCGTACTCCCTCAGCACGTGGATGCGGTCCGCGTACGGCCCGGCGTACGGCCGCAGCTCGTCGCGGTGCCCCGTGTCGAGGCAGACGATCAGGTCGCACCGCTCGAAGTCGTCCTGCCGGAAGCCGCGGGCGTGCAGGTCGGTCCCGTCGATGTCGTGCCGGCGCAGCACCTCGAGCGTGCCCGGTTGCGGTGGGTCGCCGGTGTACCAGTCGCCGGTGCCCGCGCTGTCGACCTCGATGCGGTCGGACAGCCCGGCTTCGTCGACCAGGTGGCGGAAGACGGCCTCGGCCATCGGCGACCGGCAGATGTTCCCGGTACACACGAAACAGACCCGGTACGGGTCGGACGTTCTCGACATGGAGACCATCTTCTCCGTACCGGGCCTGCGGTTGCCCGACGGGCGGGTCACGCCGTCTTGGCGCCACCACGCTTCGCAGCCGGCGTCGCGGCCGGGGCGGGATTCGCGGCCGGCGCGGGCTCGGACGTGCCGTTGCCGTTGACCGACGCCGGGACCGTGCCGTCCTGCTTCATGTTGCCGAGCAGGGTCTTGGCCAGGCCGAGCCCGGTGCCGCCGAGGGTGAGCGCCTTGGCGAGCATGTCCGAGACGCCGTCCGCCCCGTTCAGCACGACCATGTGGTCGACGTTGCCGAACGCGGACGCGCCGGCCCTGACGATCTCGGGCCAGTTCTCGGCAAGCTGCTGGGCCACGACCGCCTCCTGGTTCTCGGACAGCGCCCGCGAGCGGGCCTCGATCGCCTGCGCCTCGGCCAGGCCCTTGGCCTTGGCCGCCTCGGCCTCGGCGAGTCCGCGCGCCTGGGCCGCGGCGGCCTCGGCCTCACCGGTGGCCTTCGTGGCGTGGGCGGACGCGTCACCGCGCATCTTCGTAGCCTCGGCGTCCGCCGTCGCGGCCGTCTTCACCCGGGTGGCGTCGGCGGTGGCGCGCAGCTCGGTCTCCTTGGCCTCGGCCTCGGCCGCCGAGATGCGCGCGTCACGCTGGGCGTCCGCCAGCGTCCTCGTCTCGTACGCCTTCGCGTCCGCGGGCTTGCGGACGTCGGACTGCAGCTTCTGCTCGGCCAGCTGTGCGGCCAGCTCGGCCGCCTCGGTCTCGGCGCGGATGACGTCCTGGCGCGCGGTGGCCTCGGACAGCGGGCCGGCCTGACGGGCCTTCGCCGCCGCCTGGTCGACCTCGGCCTGGTAGGACGCCTGCTTGATCTGGCTGTCGCGGATCGACGACGCCTTCTCCGCGCCCGCGATCTGCTCGGCCTTGGTGGCCTCCTGGTCGCGCTGTGCCTCGGCGATGCGGGCCTGCGCGGCGACGGCCGCGGCGTGCGGCTTGCCCAGGTTGGCGATGTAGCCGGAGGTGTCGTCGATCTCCTGGATCTGCAGCGAGTCGACGACCAGGCCGAGCTTGCTCATCTCGTCCGCGGACGAACCGCGGATCTCGGACGTGAGCCGCTCCCGGTTGAGGATGAGGTCCTCGACGGTGAGGTTTCCGATGATCGACCGCAGGTGTCCCGCGAACAGCTCGTGGATCTTCTCGTCCATCTGCTGCTGCTGGTCGAGGAACCGCCGGGCGGCGTTGGCGATGGACGCGAAGTCGTCGCCCACCTTGTAGATGACGACGCCGCGGACGTGGACCGGGATGCCCTGCTTGGTGACGCAGTCGACCTGCAGGGTGGCCGCGCGGGAGTCCAGCAGCAGCCGGCGCGCGGTCTGGAAGCCGGGCATGACGAGCGTGCCCTTGCCGGTGATGATCTTGAAGCCGAGGCTCTCCGCGGTGTCCGTACGTCCACCCCGTGCGCCAAGGCCGGAGATGATCAGAGCCTCGTTGGGCTCCGCCACCTTCCAGATGGCACGGAACAGCAGGATGATCACGATGATCACCACCACCACCGCGCCGGCGATGTACAGATACGTCAACAACGTCCTCACTCCTTCATGGGACGGTCGAGCCTCGTGCCGGGGAGAGCCGGTTCAGGCGTAGGCGGCGGCGACGTAGACGGTGCGCGGTGCGTGGTAGTCGGTGACGACCACGATCTGCCCCTGTTCGAACGTCTCGTCGGGGATGCTGGGGTACGCGTAGAACGCTTCAGTTCCCCCGCGTATCTCGATCATCACTTCGCCGACCAGACCGGGTCCGATCTTGCCGGTGACGCGTCCCCGCAAGCCGACCACTGCCTACTCCACCGCTTCCGTAACCCCCGTCGTGGGCCGAGCCCTCCAGCTTCGTCAGGCCGTAACCGTACCGAAGCCGCTGCCTCGGCAGTAGGTGGACGCCGAGATCGCCGATCACAGTTCCCTATCGCGACAACGAGGACAACGGAACGTCCCTGCCGTCGATGCGGGCCGGCAGCACTCCCGGCCCGTCGTCCAGCGTGATCCCGCCGAACCGCACCGGCCCGGCGTTCTCGACGACGACCGCGACGCGTGGCCCGGCGTGGCCGTTCGCGCCGGGCACGGGCCGCGGGCGGATCCGGATGTCGTCGACGGTCAGGTCCCGGTAGTCGAGCCGGGTGACGCGGTGATCGACCTCGCTGCGACCCCAGCCGGCGACGCGGAACGCGTACAGCCGGCCGCTCCAGCCGAGCTCGCAGCCGCGGACCTCGATCCCTCTGCTCACCGGCGAACTGCCGGCGGCGTCGTGGAACCGGTCGGTGTTGTCGCCGGGCAGCAGCCGGAAACCGATCTCCACGTCCTCGGCACGGACGTCCGTGACGGTGACGTCGTGCACGGAGCTGAGGTAGAACGCCTCGTACGCGCCGCTGACCTCGAGCCCGCGGATGCGCAGGCGGTGCGGGTGGTACGACGGGCCCGTGATCGCGCCGACGCTGCGGCCGACCGCACCCCAGTGCACGGCGACGCCGGTGCCGCCGCCGCGGATGCGCACGCCGGTCAGTTCGAGGTCGCGGACGGCGCCCATCACGGCGATGCTGTTGGCCGGGCACCGCCCGTCGCGGACGACGTGCACCCGGCGGACGCCGACGCCGTCGAGCCAGTCGGCGTCCCCGGGGTAGAGGTAGCGGCCGACCGTGAGCGCGGTCCACCGGTCGCCGTCGTGCGAGCCGGCGTCCGTGGCGCGGACGTGGAGCGTGAGGTCCTCGATCCGCACGCCCGAACCGAGGACGTGCAGGAGCGGTTCCTCGGCGGGCGCGGCCTGGACGAGGCTCGTGCGCGCCGGGTCACCCGGGCTGCCGGTGAGTGCCCACCCCTCGGTGAGCACGACGCCGCCCGCGAGGACGTGGCGTCCCTCGGGCAACTGCAACCGGCCGGGCGGGTAGGCGAGCAGCCGGCGCAGCTCGGCGCCGTTCTCCTCCGGCGTCCCGTCGAGCGCGGGCACGTAGGTGGTCACGCCGGGCGTCACGCGTACGTGACGGAGACGAGGTGCCAGCACAGCCTCGCGCCGGTCGCACGGGCCACCACGCCGGCGGCGGCCGTCGCCTCGGTGAGGTCGACGACCGAGGGGACGTCCGGTGGCGCGTCGCAGGTGACGGACACCTGGCCGCCCCGGCCGGCCGTCACCCGGCACGGCACGGCCGGGCCGTCCTCCAGCGGCAGCACGCGTGCCCGCAACAGGCCGCGGTCGAGCAGTTCGTCGCGCAGACGCGGGGCGAGCGCGCCGTGGAGCGGCCGGGTCGCGCGCCGCAACCCGCGCGCGGTGACGTGCCGGCCGCGCAGCCGCAGGTCGGTGCGCAGCGCGGCGGCCTCGTGGCGCGCCACCGCGATCGCCTTGTCGCGCGTCGACAGCGGCGGCTCGTTCGGCGCCGGCCTGGGGATGGGCGGACCGGGCTCCGGCGGCACCGGGTCGGGGCCGGCGTCGCGGACCAGGCTCGCGCGCAGCTGCCAGGTCACGCTTCCGGAGGCCGCCGGGAGCACCGCGAAGAACCCGCCGCGTACCGGGACCGTCCCGCTGCCGCTCGCGCCGCCCGTCGCGACCGGCCCGAGCCGCTCGGCGGTGGCGCCGTCGACCGTCCCGGTGCCCACCCCGGCCGCGGTGGCGCCTGCGCCGGCGACCTCGACGGCGTCGAGCCGGACGCCGACGGCCGCGTGGGGCGCCAGCGCCGAAGCGAGGGACGCGGGCAGGTCGCGGGCCACGTCCGCGAACTCCACGATCAGGAAGCCGTCGTCGGGCAGCTCGTCCCGGGTCAACCGGAACGCGAACCGCGCCCTGCCGCGCAACGCGAAGTCCCACGGCCGTCGCGCGAGCACCACGGCGCCACGGGTCCTGCCCTGCGACCGGACCCGCAGCAGTCGCGGCCCGTGCGGCAGCCGCGGTCGTACGGACTCCGGCACGCGTCGCTCCCACCACGCCGGCGTGTCCTCGTCCGCGGCGAGCCGGACGGTCACCGTCACGTCGCCGGGTACCGGCGCGAGCTTCACGGCGACCAGTGCGGGGCTCGCCTCGAACCGGCCGACGACGCCGTCGCCGCGGGTGAGCCCGTCGTCGAGGCGCAGCTCCGGCCGGCGACCGGTCGTCACCGCACCCGGTACCGCGAGCCGCGCCGGCGGCCTGTCGAACTCCGTGCCCATGCCGAACCAGCGCTCGGTGAAGAGATCGCTCACAGGTCACCCGCTTCCAGCGCCGTCAGGTCGAGCCGGGTGAGGAACGGCTCACGCCGCTCCCACATCCGGCGGGCCGCGGTGAACACCGGGTCGCCGTCGGCCTCCATGCCGGTCATCGCGACACGCACGACGCGCAGCAGCTGGTCGCCGGCGCCGACGTCCCAGTGCGGGACGAGCGGCGTCGCCACGTCGTTGCCGGACCGGTAGAACCAGTGCCACAGCCGCGCGCGTTCCACCTGCTCGTCGGTCACCAGCCGGTCGCCGCGCACCAGGCCGCGCAGTGCCGTGTCGACCAGCCGCCAGTAGTCGTCCTGGCCGGCGGCGACGTTCGAGAGCCCGCAGGCGCTCCACTCCGACCAGCCCGCCTGGATCGCCGGGATGCCGTACGCCGGCAGCTCGTTGCTGACGCTGCCGCGCACGGTGACGCCGAGGTCGGCCATGCTCCACAGCAGGTTCTTGCTGACGGCGCGGCTCGGCAGGAACCTCATGTGCGACGAGCCGGTGTACCGCGCCGCCACGGTGTCGAAGAACCCGCTCACGTCGTACAGCGCCTGGCTCGGGTGGTCGAGGAACAGCCAGTTCGCGTCCGTACGCGTACGCGCGTACTCCGCCGTCTCCTCGAACCAGCCGGCGAGGTCGTCGAACGTCTCGACGTTCGTGTTGAGCGCGTCGGACACGGCGTGGTTGAACACCGCGACGACGGGCTTGTCGCGGTCGAAGCCGAGCCGGTCGACGCCGTGCAGCCGCAACTGTGCGCGCTCGACGGCGTTGCCGAGGTCGATCGACGCGCTGCTGCCGGCACGCCACCACGACGGCCGCCCGAGGTTGCCCTTCGCCCGCCACGCGACCAGCTCGGCGCTGCGGCGGATCGTGTCGCGGTTGCCCCACACGTACTTGCCGAAGTAGTCGCCGATCAGGTTGGTGAGGTTGGCGCGGAACGACAGGCCGCTCTCCGCGTGCTCGGGGAACAGTGCGTACGCCTTCAGCGACCCGGTGCTCTGCACGTGCAGCACGGGGACGTCGAACCGCATCGCCGACTCGACCGCGAGCCCCCAATGGTTGTAGTCCACGTGGCTGGTCACCAGGGCCGCGGGGCGCAGCGCGTGGACGATCGCGTCGTAGACGCGGGAGAACTCCTCGCTGCGCCTGCGCACCCGCGCGTACGCCGCGCCGTCCATGTCGGCGTGCGACAGCCGCGGCACGCGGAGCACGCGGCACGCGGTGGCGCTCACCACGTGGTCGAGCTGTTCCGGGTCGATGCGGGACGGTGCTGCATCGACGACCACGTCACGGTGTCCGACGCGGAACGAGGCGGGTACGTCGACGCCCGCGGCAACCCGCTTGTCGATCAGGTCGTGCACGTCGATGACGGCGTCCGCGCCGTAGGCCACGGCGAGGTGCCGGATCTTCGAGACGTCGAAGTCGCTCCAGAGCGCGGCGTACCAGTCCTCGTCGGTGCCGGTGAACACCGCCAGCTTCGCGGGGAAGACGCGGCGCAGCGCGTTCGCGACGGTGAGGTTGCGCAGCGAGACGCGGATGTCCTGGTGCAGCGCCTCGACGAGGATCCATGTGTCGCCGCCTTCGTCGGGCGCGACGTTGTTGCGCCAGAACACCTCGGCCGTCGAGCGGAACCGGTCGAACTCGGCCGTGTTCGCCTGCAACCTCACCCGCGACGCCCCTTTCGCGACACCTTGCGCAACGGCCGGACGACGGCGTTGCCCACCCGGTAGCTCACCGACTCCCTGGTACGCCGCAGCTCGTCGTCGCGTCGCTGGATCTCCTTGTCCAGCCAGCGGACCTGGGCGCGCAGCCGCACCGGGTCCGCGGTCGTCGCCGGAGCGCGTACCGTGCCGTCCGGCCCGGTGAGCCAGCCGAACAGCTCGACGATCTCCGCCGGGGAACGGCGGTGGTCGACGCCGAGCTCCTCCCGCGCGACCTTCGCCGCCAGGTCCGCCGGCACCTCGGGCGCGTGCAGCTCCGGCCACTCCCGGCGGACCCGCTCGACGCCGCCGAACACGTCGCCCTCGCCGTCGAGCGCCATCGGGTCGCCGTACACGCCGACCTCGCAGCCCACGGACGCGCCGTAGAGCACGGCGGTGCTCAGTCGGTTGGACGCCACCCGCCGGTGCCGGCGCAGCTCGGTCATTTGCCGGTCGAGGAACGCCACGTCGGTGCCACGACGGTGCGAGCCGCGCGGGCCGTGCGTGATGACCCGGAAGCCGGCCTTCTGGTACGCCCGGCGGATCGCGGGCAACCGGTACTCCAGCCAGTAGAGGCAGACCGTGACGGGCCCCGTCTCCTGCGCGCGCACGCTCGCCGCGAGCGCGACGTGGTCGCCGAGCAGGCGTTGCCGTTCCCAGCCGTGGAACGGATAGAAGATGGTTCCCTCGCGCGCCCTTTCCCCGGCGGGCTCCGGGCGCATGGCCAGCAGATAGGCCCACGGGGCCCCGACGACGTGGTACCCGTCGATCCCGAGTCTGCTGCCGACCTCGCGCGGACCTTCGGACCAGACGAACTTCGGCAACCCGGGAGCGAACTCGAGTGCCGGGTCGAAGCCGTGGTGGACGTTCCAGCCGTGCTGCAGATAGCCCCAGATTCGCGGCGGATGCCGCCAGCCGGGCAGCCCGGCGTACCTCGCCATCAGGTGCGCGTGGCCGTAGTAGTGGTTGGTGTGGTGCATCGCCTAGCGCAGCGCCTCGACGAGTGCGTCGACGACCCGGTCCTGGTCCGGCTCGGAGAGGTCGGGGAACAGTGGCAGGGAGAGCTCCTCGGCGTAGAACGCCTCCGCGTTGGGGCACGTGCCGCGCCGGTAGCCGAGGTCCTCGAACACGGGGTGCCAGTAGACGGGGATGTAGTTCACCTGGACGCCGATGCCTGCCGCCCGCATCCTGTCGTAGACCGTACGCCGCCTGCCGTCCCGGACCCGGACGGGGAACAGGTGCCAGGCGGGGTCGACGTCGTCGCGGACGCCGAGCAGCCGGATGCCGTCGACGTCCGCGAGCAGCTCGCGGTAGCGGGCGACCAGCCGCGCGCGGCGCGCTTTGAAGTCGGCCAGCCGTCGCAGCTGCGCCTCCCCCAGCGCGCAGAGCACGTCGGGAAGCCGGTAGTTCAGGCCGAGCGCGTGCACCTCCTGGTGCCAGCCGCCCTCGTCGGGGTGGCGCATCCGGCCGCGGTCGCGGACCAGGCCGATGTTGCGGAACCGCCGCGCCCGCTCGGCGATCGCGGGGTCGGTGGTCGCGACCGCGCCGCCCTCCGCGGTGGTCAGGTTCTTGGTGGGGAAGAACGAGAACGTGGTGACGTCCGCGACCGAGCCGATCGGCTCGCCCCGGTACGTCGAGCCGACCGCGTGCGCGGCATCGTCCAGCAGCAGCGCGCCGCTCGCCTCGGTGACGTCGCGCAGCGCGTCGTAGTCGGCGGGCTGGCCGGCGTAGTCGATCGCGGCGACCACCCTCGTGCGCGGGGTGACCGCGGCCTTGGCCGCGTCCGGGTCGAGCAGTGCGGTGTCGTCGTCGACGTCGGCGAACGCGACGCGTGCGCCGTGCAGCATCGCCCCGGAGGCCGTCGCGACGAACGTCATCGGGCTGGTGACGACCTCGTCACCGGGCCCGACGCCGCAGGCGGCATACGCGACGTGCAGGGCCGCGGTGCCCGAGGTGACGCTGACGCACTCCGCGCCGCCTGTCCACTCGGCGAGCCGGCGCTCGAACGACGACACGGCGGGACCCGTCGTGAGCCAGTCACCGCGCAGTACGCGGCTGACTGCCTCGACATCGGCGTCCGAGATGGACTGGCGGCCGTACGGCAGCATCACGCGGTCTTCGCGAGCAGGTCCTGCAGCGCGTCGACGTCGAGCCACAGGTCGTTGGAGTCGGACCGGTACGCGAATCCGTCCGGTACCGGCCTGCCGTCGGCGGGCGGGGTGTAGCCCCACCCGGCGATGGTCGGCTGCAGCACGTACCTGTCCTCCAGCCGGAGCGCGCGACGGCCCTCCTCGGGGGAGATCATCTCCTCGTGCAGCTTCTCGCCCGGGCGGATGCCGATCTCGTGGGTCGGCGCGTCGGGTGCCACGGCGTTCGCGAGGTCGACGACCCGCATGCTCGGGATGCGCGGCACGTACAGCTCACCGCCGGCCATCATGTCGAAGGAGTCGACGACGAACCGCACGGCCTGGTCGAGGGTGATCCAGAACCTGGTCATCCGCTTGTCCGTGATCGGCAGCGACCTGCCCGCGGCGGCGAGGTTGCGGAAGAACGGGATCACCGAGCCACGGCTGCCCATCACGTTGCCGTACCGGACGACCGCGAACCTGGTGGGGTGGTGCGCGGCGTAGTGGTTGGCGGAGACGAACAGCTTGTCGGCGACCAGCTTGGTCGCACCGTAGAGGTTGATCGGGCTGGAGGCCTTGTCCGTGGACAGGGCGACGACCTTCTGCACGCCGGTGTCGATGGCGGCGTCGATGACGTTCTGCGAGCCGGACACGTTCGTGCGCACGTACTCGAACGGGTTGTACTCCGCGGTGTCGACCTGCTTCAGCGCAGCCGCGTGCACGACGTAGTCGACGCCGTGCATCGCGCGGACCAACCGGTCGCGGTCGCGCACGTCCCCGATGAACCAGCGCAGCCGGGGGTCGTCCTCGAACAGTTGCCGCGCCTCGTACTGTTTGAGCTCGTCCCTCGAGAACACCACGACCCGGTGGGGGTCGTGATGTTCTAGGAGATGCCGGATGAAGGTCTTGCCGAACGAGCCCGTACCGCCAGTGACGAGGACGTCCGATCCGTTGAGCAGCGACATGGCGCGCACGCTATGGAGCCGAGGTGTCGTGAAGGTGAACACGAGGGGGTACGGAAAATGACAACGGTGGTAGGAGTCGTCCAGGCCCGGATGGGCTCGTCCCGGCTGCCGGGCAAGGTGCTCGTGCCGCTCGCCGGGCGCAGTGTGCTCGGCTGGGTCGTCCGCGCGGTCGAGCAGTCCGGCTGCGTCGACGAGCTCGTCGTCGCGACCACGACGGAACCGGCGGACGACGCGATCGTCGGCGAGTGCGAGGCGCTCGGCGTCGAGGTCGCGCGAGGTCCGGTCGACGACGTACTGAGCAGGTTCCTGAACGCGGTCGAGAGGTGGAAGCCGGACGCCGTGGCGCGGTTCACCGCCGACTGCCCGCTGCTCGATCCCTCGCTCGTCGCGCTCGCGGTGTCGGCCTGGCGGGCCGCGCCGTGGCTGGACTACCTGAGCACGGCGCTGCCGCGGTGCGTGCCGCGGGGGATGGACGTCGAGGTCGTGCGCGGCGACACGTTGCGCGCGGTCGACGCCACCGCGACCGCGCACCACCGCGCCCACGTGACGTCGGCGGTCTACACCGACCCGGAGCGACACCGCCTGCTCGGCCTGCACCTGCACCCGGACGCGTCCGATCTTCGGGTCACGCTCGACACCGACGACGACCTGCGCCTCGTGCGGGCCGTCGTCGACGAGCTGGGCGACCGGCCGGGGTCGTTGCCGGAGGTGGTGGCGCTGCTGCGATCCCGGCCCGACATCGTCGCGCTGAACGCCCACGTCGAGCAGAAACCGCTGGCCGCGGGATGACCGGACGACGCACCGGTCTCGTGGCCTTCTGCTGCGACGCCTGGCCGTCGGTGGGGGTCGGGCACGTGATGCGTTGCCTCGCGCTCGCCGAGGAGCTGGCGGAGCGGGGGTACGAGCCGGTATTCGTGGCCGACGTGGCGGGTCTGCCGCTCGCCGCGCGGCAGCTCGCGACGCGTGGTTTCGGTGTGGCGCCGCCCGCCGCCGGTGTCGACGCGTACGTCGCCGCCGTGTGCGCGGCGGCGCCGGTGGCGGTGGTGCTCGACTCCTACACGCTGCCGCCCGGCGTCTCCCGGCGGTTGCGCGCGTCCGGGCTCCCGGTCATGGCGATGGTGGACGGCGAGCTGCGCGGGTACGAGGCGGACCTGTACGTCGACCAGAACGTCGGTGCCGAGGGCGACGCCGTCGCGGTGCCCGCCGGCAGGTCCCGGTTGGCGGGATCGGCGTACGCGCTGCTGCGGGACGAGCTGGTCCGGGCGCGTCCGCGCGAACCGCGTGCGGACGCCGACGTGCCGGTGCCACGTGTGCTCGCCTTCTTCGGCGGCACGGACGCGTTCGGCGCGTCGCCGGCCGTCCTGCGTGCCCTCGCCGCGACCGCGCTGCCGTTCGAGGGGACCGTCGTGGTGGGGCGGGGCGATCTCGCGGCCGAGCTGGCCGCGGTGCCGGTGGCGGACGGGCAGCAGGTGACGCCGATCCCGCCGACCGACCGGCTGGCCGAGCTCGTGCTCGCGGCGGACCTCGTCGTCACGGCCGCGGGCAGCTCGACGTGGGAGCTGTTGTGCCTGGGCGCGGCCACGGCCGTCGTGCGCGTCGCCGACAACCAGCGGGTCGGCTACGACCGGGCCGTGGCGACGGGTGCGGTGGTCGGTCTCGGCGCGCTGGACGAGCTGCGCGCCGACGCCGGCAGGGCCACGGGCACGCTCGCCAGGCTGCTCACAGAACCGGCCGAACGCTCCCGGCTGCGGCGTACCGGCTGGCACCTCGTCGACGGCCTCGGCCGCGAGCGCGTCGCCGACGCCCTCCTCGCCCTGACCTGACCTCGCTGGGGACCCCCATCGTGGTCATGGCGACCAGAGGGGACCCCACTTGTGGGCGGGGCAACGATGGGGGTCCCCAGCGGGAACCGGGTCAGCGCAGCCGGTAGAGCAGCTCGCCGGCGCGCGGGACCACGAGGGTGTCCGGCTCGTCGGCGTACGCCGCCAGGTCGAGCGTCGCCGGGTCGCACCAGGACAGGTTGACCGCCCTGCACTCGTCCTCGGGGATGGCGGTGGCGAGGGTGACGGTGATCCGGCAGTTCTCGGCGCCCGTGGCGGCGTCGTACGTCCCCGCGCCGCGCAGGTGGGTGGAGTGGGCGAGCACCGTGCGCGGAACGTCGGCGAAGCGCTCCGGTTGGGCGAGGAAGTAGTCGCGGCAGTGGTACCCGATCCGCCGCAGGTACCGGTCGTGCGACTCGGAGAACGTCGTGACGTGCGGCGCGACGATGATTACCTCGCCGCCGTCGGCCACGACCGGCTCCACCTTGTACATGCCCTTGGCGGCCGTCCAGATGTCGTCGTACATCGACGGCATCACCGAGACGACGCGGCGCACCGGCCGGTCCAGGTAGCGCACGTGCACCTGCGCCGACAACGCCGCCGCGGCCGCCCACGCATCCTCGGTGGTGCCGACGTACGCGCCGTGGACGCCCATGCCCACGCCGCCGTGCTCCGGCGCGACGACCGTCGCGACGGCGAGCCGCCGCAGCGGCAGCCGCTCGCTGGCCAGGTTGATGAGTGCCCGCACCGGCGTGACGCCGGGCGTGCCGATGATGTCGGCGGACGTGATGAGCGCGCCGAGCCAGTGCGACACGTCGATGACCTCGGGCCCGGAGATGCCGGGGAAGAAGTACTTGTTGCCGCCGGAGAACCCGACCACCTCGTGCGGGAAGACCGGGCCGACGACGAGGGCGACGTCGTACCGCGTGACCAGCGCGTTCACGCGCACGGGCACCGGCTCGGCGAGCCGGCCGCCGGACAGGCGCGCGACGTCGTCCGGGGGGATCTCCCCGAGATCGGTGAACGTCTCCGGGCGCGACCACTCGTGGTTGTGGAAGCCGACGCCCGGGTACGCCGTCGCCAGCGCGGCGGCGTCCGCGAGTCCGAGGTGCGCGGCGATGCGGTCCGGCGACATCGGCTGGTGCGTGCCGAGCGCGACGAGCACGTCGAGTGCGGCCGTCCTGCCGGCCAGCACGCCGTGCACGGCCGCGAAGAGCCGGCCGAGCGGGCCGGACCTCGTGGCGTCGGGGACGACGACGAGCACCCGGGCGCCGTCCAGCCCGAGCGACCCGAGCCCCCGGGCGATCGTGTCGAGCACCACCCCGTCGGGCAGCGGACTGGTCGCGTCGCCGGCGCCGACGACGTCCCGCGTCAGTTCGGTGGTCATGGTGCCGCTCCTTGCCGAACCGGTGAAGGTGCCCCTCTCAGCTCTATCACGCGGTCAGGGCACCTTCACGGGCCGGGCGCGGATGGTAAGGATGGCCCGGTGAGATTCTCGATCTGCACGGCGAGCACGCCGGACTGGACACCGGCCGAGGCGGTGGCGGAGCTGGCCGACGCCGGGTTCGACGGCGTCGAGTGGCGGATCGTCGACGACGACCCGTCGCCGGACGGCACGCCCGGCTTCTGGGCCGGCAACCGCTGCACCTGGCCGTTCACCGGCCTGCTCGACCAGGTCGGCGCGATCCGCAGGACGACCGACGCCGCGGGCCTGGCCATGAACGCGCTCGGCACCTACGTCTCGTGCGACCGGCCGGAGGACGTCGACGTCGCCATGCGCGCAGCCGTCGCGCTCGGCGTCGAGCGGCTGCGGGTGAACGTGCCGAGGTACCGGCCGGACGAGAGCTTCCCCGCCGTCTGGGAGCGGCGCCGGGCGGAGTACGCGGAGGTGGTGCGGCTGGCCGCGCGGCACGGCGTCCGGGTGCTGCTGGAGATCCACCACATGACGCCGGTGCTCAGCCCGCACGCCGCAGCGGCGTTCGTGGCCGGGCTCGACCCGCGGCACGTCGGCGTGATCCACGACGCCGGCAACATGGTGTACGAGGGCTGGGCGCCGTACCGGCTCGGCCTCGAGGTGCTCGGCGAGTACCTGGCGCACGTGCACCTGAAGAACGCGCGCTGGGTGCGCGCCGGCATGCGGCCGGACGGCAGCGCCGACTGGCGTCCGGAGATGTCGCCGCTGCGCGACGGCGTCGTGGACGTGCCTGCCCTGTTCGCCGCATTGCGCCAGGTCGGCTACGACGGCTGGGTCGCGCTCGAGGACTTCTCCGCGGAGCAGCCGCTCGCCGCGCGGGTGCGCGACAACCTCGCCTACGCGAAGGCCGCGGCGGCCGCCGCCCGCGCCGCTGCCGCTCCCTGACCCCGGGCCATGTAAACCATGCTCGTGGTGGCTTTACACGGGGCACGCCCCGTGT